>NZ_CP114058.1:1855718-2165004 GCF_026967475.1 Rouxiella chamberiensis
ATACCTGGCTCGAAGGCACCTACAGCGAAATTTACCCGGATATCTCGCCAGATGCGGAAGGCATGAAAAAGCTGTTCCGCCAATTTTCCTTTCCGGGCGGGATCCCGAGCCATGCCGCCGCACAGACGCCGGGGTCGATTCACGAGGGTGGCGAGCTAGGCTATTCGCTGGTTCATGCCTACGGCGCGGTGTTCGATAATCCTGATTTAATTGCTGCCTGTGTGATTGGCGATGGCGAAGCCGAAACCGGCCCGCTGGCGGCGAGTTGGCATTCGAACAAGTTTATCAATCCGCAGCGCGATGGCGCAGTGCTGCCCATTTTGCATCTCAACGGCTACAAGATTGCCAATCCGACCTTGCTGGCGCGTAGCAGTGACGACGACCTCAAACAACTGTTCTGCGGCTATGGGTATCAACCGATTTTTGTCGAAGGTTCCGAGCCTGAAGCGATGCATCGTGATATGGCCGATGCCGTCGACAGGGCAATCGCCCTGATTAAAGATATTCAGCTGCGGGCGCGCTCTGGCGAATCGGCCGCGCATGAAGTGCCCCATTGGCCGCTGATTATCCTGCGCAGTCCAAAGGGCTGGACCGGTCCGAAAGAGGTCGACGGCAAGAAAACCGAAGGCTTTTGGCGCTCTCATCAGGTGCCGGTCGCCAATTGCCGCGAGGACGACGGGCATCGCGAAATCCTGCAAAACTGGCTGCAAAGTTATCGTCCTCATGAATTATTTGACCATAACGGCGCGCTTTTTCCCGAGCTACAAGCGTTGGCACCGCAAGGAGAATGCAGACTTGGGGCCAATCCGCATGTCAACGGCGGTAAACTGCGTAAAACGCTCAAGCTGCCGAATATTAATGACTATGCACTCAAGGTTGAAAAACCGGGCGGCGAGTCGGCGGGTTCCACCGCCGTGCTCGGCAAATATTTGCGCGACGTTTTCCGCCTCAACGATGACGAGAAAAACTTCCGGCTTTTCGGCCCTGACGAGACAGCCTCAAACCGCCTGAGCGACGTGTTCGATGCCACCCAACGCATGACCATGCAGGAGATCCGCAGCTACGATGAATCGCTGGCATCCGAGGGCCGCGTACTGGAGGTGTTAAGCGAACATCTTTGTCAGGGATGGCTCGAAGGATACCTGCTCACCGGCCGCCACGGGCTGTTTTCCTGCTATGAAGCCTTTATTCATATTATTACCTCGATGTTTAACCAGCATGCCAAGTGGCTGAAAGTCAGCCGTAAACTGGCGTGGCGCGAACCCGTTTCCTCCTTGAACTATCTGCTGTCCTCACACGTCTGGCGTCAGGATCACAATGGTTACAGCCATCAGGACCCCGGTTTCATGGACGTAGTCGCCAACAAGAAAGCCGATATCGTGCGCATTTATCTGCCGCCCGATGCCAACACCCTGTTGTGGGTCGGCGATCATTGCCTGAATACCTACGACCGCATCAACGTGATCATTGCCGGTAAACAGCCAGAACCCCAATGGCTATCGATGGAACAGGCAGTAAAACACTGCGAAGCCGGACTCGGGATCTGGGCGTGGGCCGGCACTGAAACGGAAGTTTCAGAACCCGACGTGGTGATGGCCTGTGCGGGCGATGTGCCGACTCTCGAAACGCTGGCAGCGGTCAGTCTGCTGCGTGAGCATGTCCCGGACCTCAAGATTCGCGTGATTAATGTTGTCGATTTGATGTCGCTGCAATCAGAGGATCAGCACCCGCACGGGCGCACCGATGCCTACTTCGATGATCTGTTCACCCGCGATAAACCGGTGATCTTTGCTTATCACGGGTATCCGGCATTGATCCACCGCCTGACCTACAAGCGGAATAATCATCAGCAAATTCATGTGCATGGGTTTAACGAGGAAGGGACCACCACCACGCCATTCGACATGACAGTGTTAAACGAACTGGACCGCTACCATCTGGCACTCTCTGCCATCGAGAAAGTGCCAGGGCTGGAAACATCGGCAGCCGAAGCGGTACAGTTGTTTAAAGACAAGCTGGAGGAGCATTACCACTATGTACGTCAATACGGTGATGATCTGCCGGAAGTGCAAACGTGGAAATGGCCTTACTAAATATTGTCCTAAACCGACATTGCCTATTTATGGGCAATGTCGGCATTAGAAATCTTCGGCTTCGATTTCGTCTTTGCTCAACGATAATGCCGTTGCGCTGGCGGCATCAAACAACGACAGACTCTCAATCTGATCGACCATAATCACTTTGCGAAAATCAAAGGCCGAGCGCGGCGTCGAATCCAGCGTAATATCGTGTTTGGCATACCAGGCGCTGTAATTATGCTCGATGCAAAGATTCATGGTTTTACCGTCGCGATAACCACTCAGCATCGGAATCAATACCACATTGGCCGTCGAGGTATTTTCGAATGCGGCAGTATGCACCATGCCGATATAAATGCGGCGAGATTTCAACGTAATCCACGCCAGATGCCCCTCTTCCATACACTGGAAAAGAATGCCCTCGACGCCGTTGGAATGGGTCAGACTTTTATAAAGTTCTTTCCTGCCTGCGCCGTTCAGCCGCGAACTTCCGGCCCAGTTCGAGCGATACAGGCAAAACAGCACCGCCAGAGACAGCATGATAACCACCGGAGCCTGAATACCCAGGAAACTCCAGTTGATAAAATCCATCTGTAAATGGTGATAATTGTTCGCCAGCGAGTAGGACGTCAGATTGGAGATCGTCGAAATAACAAGCAGCACGACCCAGATTAATGCGGTAGCCACCAGCCCCTGCAAAACGAAAATACAGCCATAGAGCGCGACCAGAAAATAGACGTCCCAGCCAAATGTCCGCTTGTATTTGAAACGGGTAGACAGGTCGCGACTGGTGTACCAGTAACCGCAGACCATAAGCACCATAAAGACCGCCGTTCCCATACTATGCTCTCCTCAGCGCTTGAACGTGGCGGGCAAAATCTTCTTTCACTTCTTTACTGTTGATGTTGACCGAAGTAATGCCGTCCTCATCGATAATAATACGTTCGCCATCCTGAATGGCCTCTTCGACGTCACGCTTGCTCATGACCTGCAATAAAGACTCAGGACTCGAAAAAATGGAAAATATAAACTTGCGCATCGCTTTCTCCCTTGAATAAGGCATAAGCATGGCAGGCGATACCCTTTCCTTCCATAGGATATTCGGCGGTTATTGCAAAGAAAGCGCTAAAAATGCAAAAGGGGAAATGCCGATGACATCTCCCCTTCGATTTACACGGCGGGTAGCTCGAGGTTATTCCAGCGGCCCGCCCAGAATGGTTTCGCACATGCCGCCGAGAATGCGTTCGCCGGTTTCCTGTCTGAGATCCTGATACCACTGTTCGGTGATCGCCATCTCCTTGCCATGCGTGACGTCACAGCGTTTGCGCGCCTTCAGTACCAGATCTTTTACCCGCGGCGCACGTCTTTCCTGATAGCGCAACAAGGCATCTTCTATGCCAAGTGAATGGGTCTGCAACATGGTCGCCAGCACGACCGCATCTTCCATCGCCGCACATCCGCCCTGACCAATGTCCGGCGTGGTGCTGTGCGCCGCGTCGCCAAGCAGCGCGATACGGCCTTTCACCAACTGCATAAAAGGCTCGATATCATGGATTTCCACGCGGTTGGTGGTTTCCGGATTGATCATCGAAATCAGCTTTTGTACCGGTGCGGCCCAGCCTGCGAAGTAACCTTGCAGGTCCTGCTGAACCGTGCTGCGGTCTTGCGCCAGACCTTTTGGCAAGGGCACATCAAAGAAGAAATAGAAACGATTGCCGCTGACGGGCATCAACGAAACACGTTTTCCTTCGCCAACAAAGGTGGTCCATTGATCGGCAGGCGCTATCGATTCGTCGATGTCCACCAGCCCGTTCCAGTTGACGTAACCCGCGTAACGGCGTTCGGGCGCATAGCCGAGCACCTGTTTGCGGACAACAGAATGCGTGCCGTCGGCGGCAATCAACAGGTCACCCGTCGCCGAAGTGCCGTCTTCAAACCACGCGGTCACGCTGTCGGCGGCCTCTTCGACATGGCTAAGGCGTTTGCCAAAATGCACCTCGCTGCGACCATAGGTGTCGAGCAAAAGCGCCTGAAGTTCGGCACGCGCGACCGGGTAAGGCTGCTCGCCCACGCTTTTCACCAGCGGTTCCATGCTAAAGCGCGTTAATGTGCTGCCCTCTGCGAAATCGTTGTAGGCCATGTAACGCATCTGGCCACCCAACTCGCGCAGCGCCTCTTTCATGCCCAGATAGTTCAGACATTTTACGCCGTTCGGCCAGATGGAAATCGCAGCGCCTACCGGTTTGATCTCTTTGACGGCTTCAAAAACCTCCGTTTCGATACCAAATCGCTTAAGCGCTATCGCCGCGCATGTGCCCCCAATTCCCCCACCAATCACGATAGCTTTCATTGTTCTCTCCTTAAAGTCATAAGGGAGAAAAGCAATTTCCATACCAGATTGGATAGTTATGTGCTGCTGCCCGAAAGCCCTTGTATACAATCGCTGTATACAATCCACATTGAAACTAATGTTGCAGATGCAAATTGTACGCACCATGATTGGGCAGTAAATGTCTACACTTGGTGCAACGCCTTGCGAAGGAAGGTGATCGAAAAGGAGTGTTCAAGGGGAAAATTGAGGAAGTTATGAGAAGAGTATCAAGTTAGCGGAGTAAAGAAACAACCCCGACACGGTGGTCGGGGCTTGACACATCAGGCCTGTGGCTGACCGACAGGACCTTTGCCCAGTGGTCCGCCCGGAGAGGACTGACCGCTTGGCGCATGAGGACGACCATCTGATTTAACGGCCGGGCTACGATGCTGACACCCTACCAGCGCGGTAAGTGTTGCGACCACCAGAAGTGCTGCTGAAATATTCTTCATAAGACCACCTTTTCATGAATTGAACAAAGTTAAAAAAGCCCTCAACGAAGGGGGCAAAATTAAAGAATAGACAATGATTGAGCATTCCGCCGCCCAAACGTCTGAAAGGTGGTGCCTTTTTAATGAAATCGCGATTATTAACGCAATATCGCCCTCATTTCCCTTTGCGCAAAATCTTCACCTTCATTTTTTCTTAGTTTTCAGCCCGATTTGAGTGTGATACGCGAGAAATAAACGGCGCAGAGAGCAGCACTCTGACCGCGCTTAAGATAGGGTCTTTTTCAGCGTTGCCCGCCGTCTCCCTTAAAGCTCCTCAAGGGAATAACATTGAAAGCAATTCAATTTATATCATATCATGACGCCAATATTTCAAACGGCCATGCCCATCTTTCAATGAATTCCTTGTTTAACAAATTCCTACGCAGCTGTAGACACTTTTGGCCTCACCCTCTTCTCGCAAGCCGCCGTGAACGTTTTGTGGGCTGCCTGGGCGCAGCCATCGGTATTTTTATCACTGAATGTCTGTGTCGGTACGGTTTTGGCGTGGAGATCCCGTGGCTGATAGCGCCAATGGGAGCCTCTGCGGTGCTGATGTTTGCGATTCCGGCAAGCCCGCTGGCGCAACCCTGGGCGATTGTCGGTGGAAATTTAGTGGCATCGCTGGTTGGCGTGACGTGCGCCCAGTGGATTCCCGATTCCGGCGTAGCGGCGGCGATGGCCGTGGCCCTGTCAATTGCGCTGATGTTTCCGCTCCGCTGCATTCACCCGCCAAGCGGTGCGGTGGCCGTAACCGCGGTATTGGGCGGCCCCGTGATCTCGGGTTTAGGCTATGGTTTCGTGCTGTATCCCGTGTTAATCAATTCGCTGCTGCTGACGGCCGTGGCGCTGGTTTTCAACAACGCCTTGAAGCGTCGCTATCCACACCCTTTAACCGCCTCGCAACCGGTTAAAAAAGCGGACAATGTCGCCACCCTCAACCCGCTTCAACCGGTGACGCTGACTGCGCAGGATATCCATCTGGCTCTGAGCGCACGGGGCGAGATGGTGGATATCGATGAAGGCGATTTGCTGGAAATTTTCTCTGTCGCAGAGCAACACGCCAGACGCCGTGAAAACCTTGCCCCGTCAGCGGGCCCGTCGCCGCGTCAAAAATTGGCCTCCTAAGGATTATTTTGCGGCCAGAGAAGCAAAAGGAGATACCCTCTCTGCCCTTAGCCGCACGAGAGGGTTGTGTCAGTCGCCTGACTTGAGTCGTGCCACCCGCGTTGGCCAAGGGTCGAGGAAGGTGCCGCCCTGTTTCCAGTACGCGATTTCTTCTTCGGAGCAAAAACAGCGCTGCAACGCGGCGGTAAAGTCGTCCACCTCCATCTCTTCTCCGATGACGGTAATACGACAGCGGCGATCGCCGAATTCTGCGCATTGACTGGCTAGCTGTTGCTCCAGCCTTTGCCGGTTCTTCCGGCCTCAGCCCGCTATCTTCATGCGCCAGCACTCCCGCTTTCCAGTAACTGACAAATTCCAGATTGATGCTTCCCGCCGCCTGATTCCAGAGCAAAGCCAAATCATCGCGGCTCGCCAGCCAGAAAAAGCCTTTACTGCGATGCACACCCTTGCCCAGATACCGTTGGCATGCATCCCAGAGACGTTGCGGATGAAACGGTCGCCTGTCGTCCAATACGCGTGTTTGCAATTGAAACGCCGCCTGCGGATTTTCCGAAAGTCTGTTGTCGCGCTGCGCCATCTCCTGCAGCAGCGTGTCGACCAACTGAAAATTATAGTCGGGCATCGATGTCAGCATCGACAACTCCACCTCGCCCCATTGGGTAGCCAAAATATCGATGTAAGGATTCAGCGGGTGCACATGACGGGCGATTTGCTGTATCGATGGGTGGGTCAGCCTATCGCTTTTGGTCAGCAAGACTTTGCTCGAAAGCATGAGCTGTTCGACCAACAGCGTTTCAACACTCTGCGTGCCCTCGGCCAGATGCGCCTTGAAGGTGTCGATGAGTGTTTCGCCACACAGATAATCCTCTTTCAGCATCACGGCATCGGCCAGCGTCAGAAATCCTTTGAGTGCCACTTTCGGATGGTGCTGGAAATAGCGTAAAAGCGGGGCTGGATGACTGCTGCCGGAGGTTTCCAGCAACAGTATATCCGGCTGAAAATTCTCTAATAATTGGTGCAGCGCGGCATCGAGTTTTGCCAGCCCTTCCTCGCTGCTGATAGAGGTGGCCGAAATCGACACAAAGTTAAGCTGCGCTTTACTGACCAGTTCTGTGTTGGCAATGATGACACCGTCAACGTCCAACTCACTCATATCATTGACAATTACCGCAAGCTTTACCGCGTTGTCCTGCAATTTATACAGCAGGCTTTTCAGCAGGGTGGTTTTTCCCGCGCCGAGAAATCCATTGAGAATAGTCAGTGGCGTTCTAGCCGATGAGGGAATCATTCTGCGTCCCATGCCTCCAGCGGGTCGTTAAATGTCGCCCATCCTTGCGGCCCCTGTGCCATTTCTTCATCGTCAAGCAGGCAGCTATCGAGTTGCGCACGAAGTTTTGCCTCATCCATCTTGATGCCGATAAACACCAGTTCCTGACGCGCATCGCCAATGCCGTCAATCCAGTAATCGAGGATAAATGTCAGGGTATCCGGATCTTCCGGCCACTGCGCCTTAGGCACGCTGGCCCACCACCTTCCGGCTTTTCCCTGTCGCGACACCCCACCGGCCTGCGACCACGAGCCGGCAAACGTGGGCCGCGTCGCGAGCCAGAAAAAGCCTTTCGAACGCACTACGCCCGAGAGTTCGCCATTGATGACCTCGGCAAACCGCTGTGGATGGAAGGGCCTGCGCGCACGATAAACAAAACTGCCGATACCATACTCTTCGGATTCGGGCAGGTGCTCGCCCCGCAACTCTTTCAGCCAGCCCGGCGCCTGCGCTGCCGCATCAAAATCGAACAGCCCCGTATTCAGCACTTTCTCGAGCGCCACCTGCCCAAAGGTCGACACCTCGATTTTTGCACGCGGATTCAGGCTGTGCAAAATGGCAAACAGGGTGTCCTGCTGTTCGGGGGTGATAAGGTCGGTCTTGTTGAGCACCAACACGTCACAGAATTCAATCTGTTCAATCAGCAGATCCACGACGGTGCGCTCGTCGTGTTCCCCAGCGATTCGCCGCGTTCATGAAGCTGGATATCCGATTGATAATCCTTTAGAAAGTTATAGGCATCGACCACGGTCACCATCGTATCGAGGCGGGCGATTTCAGACAGACTTTGCCCTTCATCGTCGGCAAAGGTAAAGGTTTCGGCGACCGGCAGCGGCTCGGAAATCCCCGTCGATTCAATCACCAGATGATCGAAACGCCCCGCCTTGGCAAGCCTGTCGACTTCAACCAGCAAGTCTTCGCGCAGCGTGCAGCAGATACAGCCGTTGCTCATTTCCACCAGCTTTTCGTCGGTTCGCGACAGTTCGGCACCGCCGTCACGCACCAGTGCCGCATCGATATTGACCTCGGACATATCATTGACGATGACGGCCACGCGCAGCCCCTGGCGGTTATTCAGAATATGGTTCAGCAGCGTGGTTTTTCCTGCGCCCAGAAAACCCGAAAGCACGGTAACCGGCAGACGTTTGTCGCGAGCACGAAAGAAAGAAGGAATAAAAGATGTCGACATTGGCCTGACCTCACAGTAAGTAATCACATAACCCTAATTTTGTTATGTTATAACATTTCAATTTAAGATCAACCCTTAGTGATAATTATCACAAAACGTGATTTCTCTTTGCGCTTACGTTTGAACAACCTACCGTCAAGATGCCGCTATTTTTCATTAAAAACAAAGGGATGAAACCAATAGCGACATTTTTATTTCAAAAATAAATGATATTGAAACTTTCATTCCTTTGGCATAGCCTCTGAAGACGTTTTGCATCCGCTTTTGGAAAGCCCATTTTCATTACAGGAGTTAACTCATGAGCACTATGCCTACCCTTGACGAACTGCTTCAGCAGGAACGCGACTATCGCTTTGCCCATATTGCCTTTGACTTCAATGCCGCATGGCAAATCGGCAGCGCCATTCATCAGAAAGCCGCAGAAGCCAACGCGCCCGTGGCGATTGAAGTCCATGCCTTCGGACAAACGCTGTTTCTTTCTGCCCTACCCGGTTCGAGCGCCGATAATCTGGAATGGATGAAGCGAAAAAGAAACACCGTCTTGCGTTTGGCGCATTCCTCCCTGTATGCCGGTTTGAACTATGAAAAAAATGGTCAGCGCATGGAACAACAACCCTTTATCAATCAGGCGGAGTTCTGTGACCACGGCGGCAGTTTCCCGCTATTGACCGAATCGGGCGCAGTCTTTGGGGCTGTAAGTGTAAGTGGACTGCCGTCTCAAGACGATCATGCCCTGGTCATTCACGGCATCACGCATTATCTCAACAGCAAAAAGTAATCTGCCTCAGGGACTGAACCATGAACAGTGATCATGTAAAACTGGCGATCGCGCCAATTGGCTGGACCAATGACGACATGCCGGAATTGGGAAGTGAAAACAGCTTCCAGCAATGTATCAGCGAGATGGCGCTGGCCGGTTTTACGGGCAGCGAGGTGGGCAGCAAATATCCACGGGATCCGGCACTGCTGAAACCGGCTCTGGCGCTGCGCGGCTTGCAGATTTGCAATGCCTGGTTCAGTACCTATTTCGCCGACGGTCGCAAGGAACAGACGGTGCGGGATTTCCGGGAAACGCTGACATTTCTGCACAGCATGGGAGCCAGGGTCATCGGGTGTTCTGAACAGAGCGGCAGTATTCAGGGATTACCGCAGCCCATTTATGGCAACAAGGTCATTTTTGACGACCTGCAATGGCAGCGGGTCGCGCAGGGCTATAACCTGCTTGCCGAATTGGCGGCCGAGAAGGACATGATAGTGTGTCTGCATCATCATATGGGCACCGGAATCCAGACCCCTGCCGAGATAGACCGCTTTATGGAACTGGTCGACCAAAATGTCTCGCTGCTGTTTGATACAGGTCATGTGTATGCTTCCGAGTTGAACCCGCAGTCAGTCATGGACGTGCTGGAAAAACATCTCGCCCGCATTCGCCACGTCCATCTGAAAGATTGCCGCAAAGAGGTGCTGCAACAGGTGAAGGCTCAGGGATTTTCCTTTATGGACGGCGTTCGCAAGGGAATGTTTACCATACCCGGCGATGGGGTGCTCGACTTTGCGCCGGTCTTCGCCTTGCTTGAGAAGAGTGATTATCGCGGCTGGATGGTCGTGGAAGCGGAACAGGATCCCGCCCTCGCCAATCCCTTTGAGTACGCGCTCAGGGCCAGACAGTTTATTCGCGAAAACACCGGTCTCTAACTTCCGTCATCGGGAAGACCAAATCATAAAAACCCGCGCCTGAAACCGCGGGTGATGGTTTTGCCCCCTGCCGAGTGACGCAGTACGCACAAATCACAGGATATCCGCGCGGATTAACCGGTCTGTCGGTATCAGGATCGTCGCCAGCGTGCTGCCGGATGTCTCGATGGCAGCCTGTCATCGTTGAACAGTTTTTTCTGAGTGAACCGGGTTGGTAGGCAGTTTTATACCGCCCACGGCTTTGCAACTCGGGGACAACCAGATCGATAAAGTCGATATAACTCTGCGGATTGAGGATGCGGGTAAGATTGAACCCGTCGATATCGCTCTCATCAACCCATTTAAGCAACGCGTCGGCGACCTGTTTGGGATCCCCGACGATAAGCGAATAGCGCCCGCCCATCGCGTGCTGTTCGAGCAGGCGTCGACGGGTCCAGCCACTGTAGGCTTGGCTGACCGATTCTATGGCTCGTGTCGGACCTGCCTGAATTGGCTGGTCCAGTTCAAACTGTGAGATATCGATGCCGGTCGAACTGGAAAAATGCGCGACGCCCGCCTCGGGGCTGGCATAGCGCAGATACTCCTGTTCTTTCTCGCGCGCCTCGCGTTCGGTGGGTGCAACGATGACTGAAACCCCCATAAACACCTTTAAGTCATCCGGATGACGGCCCGCCTCTTTTGCCGCCTGCCGCAGTCTGTCCACGTGGGCTCGGGTCGCCTGTGGCGTACTGCCGCTGACGAAGGTACATTCGGCGTGTCGCGCGGCAAACTGAATTCCGCGTGCCGAGCTTCCGGCCTGAAACAGCAGCGGCGTGCGCTGCGGCGACGGCGACGAAAGGTGGTAGCCTTGCACCTGATAAAATTCGCCCTGATGATCTATGGCGTGGATCTTGTGCGGATCAGCATAGCGTCGCCGCTCACGATCGGCGGTTACCGCGTCATCCTCCCAACTTCCCTCCCAAAGTTTATAGCTGACATCCAGAAATTCATCCGCCTGATCGTAGCGGCGATCGTGACTAAGCAGTTCGGTCTGACCCATTGCGCGCGCGGCGCTATCCAGATAACCGGTCACAATATTCCAGCCCACGCGCCCCTCCGTCAGGTGATCCAGCGTTGAAAATCGGCGGGCGAAAGGGTATGGCGCCTCATAGCTCAGATTGGCGGTCAGACCAAAGCCGAGGTGTTCGGTAACACTGGCCATTGCCGACACCAGCATCAGGGGGTCATTGACCGGTAACTGGATAGACTCCTTTGCCGTCAGGCCAATGCCCTGCTGATAAACATCGTAAACGCCGAGAATGTCGGCGATAAAAAGCCCGTCGAAGAGGCCCCGTTCCAGCGTTCGCGCGAGGTCCAGCCAATATTTCAGGGAGGTGAATTCGGTCGAGCGATCCTGTGGATGGGTCCACATGCCGTGATGAATATGCCCGACGCAGTTCATGTTGAAGGCGTTGAGCAGCACCTTTTTACCGGAATGGCTCATAATGTTCCTCTTCGCGGCGGCAAAACACCGTTCAAGATATAGTTGCCGATAATGGGAAATTTCCAGCGCACGGGGTCATGAAGGGTATGCGTGCGGGCGTTGCGCCAGTGGCGATCCAGATTGTGTTCACGCAGTGAGGCACGCGTGCCGGAGAGTTCGAACAGCAGATTTCCGGCCTCGAGCGCTGCTTCTGTGGTCCACGCGCGAGCCACGGCCACCTGAATGGAGGCGGCGGCCACCGTTTCGGCGGTGGAATGTTGCTGCGCGTCATCGACCGCCTGCCCCGCCTCCTGCAACAGCGCGTCGCCCGCCTGCAGTTTGGCGGCGAGTTGGCCGGTCCGGTCGAGAATAAGCGGGTCATCGCTGGCGCGTTCCAGTCCGGAGTCCGGCCACGGCCGCGCGCGCGTGGTGATAAAGTGCAGCATGTCATTAAAGGCGGCGCGGGCGATGCCCTGATCGATGGCCGCATGCATAATCTGCGCGAAAGGTCCGACCGTTGTGGGACGTTCGAAGGCGCGTTGAAACGGCACGATATCGTCTTCATCCACTGCGACCTCTTCAAATAGCACGCTGCCGCTGCCTGTCGTGCGCTGTCCGAAGCCCGACCAGTCGTCGATAACACTGACGCCATCGGTATCGCGCGGCACGAAAACCAGTTGCTCCACGCCCTTTTCATCGCGGGCCGCCGTCGGGATGCGATCGGCGAACAGTGCGCCGGTGGCATAGAATTTTCTGCCGTGCAGCAGATGATGCTCACCGTTGGGCAGCACGGCGGTGCTGCGTTGATGCGCTGCCGACGCGCTGAATTCCGCCAGCGCATTGCCCAGATGCACCCCGTCGAGCACTTCCTGATACAGCCGTCTTTTCTGCGCTTCGCTGCCGTTGATGCGCAGAACTTCAAGCGCATAAAAATGGTTTTGCGGCACCTGTCCGATGGCGGCATCCGCCTCGCTTAAAATTGCGATGATTTCCGCCAGAACCGCCGTTGATATTTCCGCGCCGCCAAAGGCTGCGGGCACGGTTATCGCGCCCAGCCCCGAAGCAAAAAGCGCCTCAAGCTGACTGTGTGGCAGTGTCCTGTCGCGGTCACGGTGCGAAGCTTCCAGCTTGAAAGCCTGCGCCAGCCGAATCGCCTCATCTCGCGCCTGCTGCTGCGAGGTGATGCGTGCCGCGGGATTTTTGGGCTTAACCTGTGTCGTCATGGCGATGTCCTTATATCCAGGCGTGGCGTAACGGATAAACGCCGTTCAGGTAATAGTGGCCGATAGCGTGATATTTCCAGCGCACGGGGTCATGCAACGTGTGGGTGCGGGCGTTGCGCCAGTGGCGATCCAGCCCGTGTTTGGCGAGCGTGGCCCGACTGCCGCCCCATTCCAGCAGTTTTTCACTGGCTTTGAGCGCAATGGTGGTGGTCAATACCTTGGCTTCGGCCACGGCAATAGAGGCACGCGCCGCCGTGGCGGCATCGAGTTGCGTGGCATCGATGCCATCAAGCAACGTAGCGGCACGACGGAGTAACGCCTCGGCCGCTTTCAACTCGACGTAAACCCGCCCGACATCGGCCTGGAGTTGCCCGTCGTCGGCATTGCGTTCGACACCGGCATCAATCCAGGGTCGCGACTGTTCGCGGATAAACCGGCAGCCTTCGTCAAAAGCGCCGCGCGCAATACCGGCGTCGATGGCAGCCTGAATCAGCTGCGAAACGGGGCCTCGCAGCGAAGGTTTGTCCGTCGGCGGCACGGCAATCAGCCAGCGTGGGTCCACTTCGACACCCTGTAAATGCACCGTCCCGCTTGCCGTGGTGCGCTGTCCCATTCCGGACCAGTCATCGACAATGTTCAGCCCTTCGGCGGGACGCGCAATAAACGCCATCTGCGCCTTGCCCTGCTCGTCGAGCGCCGTGGTTACCACGATGTGGGCAAACAGCGCGCCCGTGGAGTAGAACTTCTCGCCGGTGAGGCGCAGCGCGTCGCCGTGTCGATGCAGCCGCGCCGCTATCTCGCGGGTATGTCGGGTATTTTTCTCCGGCCCGCCGTTGCCAAATCGCTGACCGGCCACGACCTTGGCAAACAACGCCTTCTGCTGTTTGAGCGTGCCTTCATCGCGCAGGTATTGAATAATGCCGAAATGATTCTGCGGAATCTGGCCTAGTGAAGGATCCGCCGCAGAGATAATGCGAAACACGTCGGCGACGGTACGATATGACAACCCGCCCCCGCCAAACTCACGCGGTACGGAAATGCTGCCCAGACCCGAACGGCTAAAAAGGGCCAGCGCTTCAAGCGGATAAATGCGTTCGCGGTCGCGATGCGCCGCCTCGGTTATCGCCAGCGCCGCGACCGTATGGGCCGCCTCCAGCGCCTGCTGTTCAGTGGTCAGTACTTGCGCCGTGTCACAGGCCTGCCAGACACTCTCTTGCGTATAGCTCATGACTGCCCCCTACTCGCCGTTGCCAATTTGCCAGATAAAGGTCGGCTCGTTGCCGTTGACCTCCCAGTCACCAACGTTGCGTGCCTTGTAGATAACGGGATTATGCGACGCAACGGTACGCGCATTGCGCCAATGTCTGTCCAGCGCCTTGCTGGTACGCGTGTCGGAAGCGCCGAGCGCATTGAACAACTCCGTCGCCGCGCGGGTGATGGCCTCGCTCGCCACGACCTGCGCCTTGGCGGCATCGACTTCAGCCTGCACATTGGCCTTGGCAATCAGCGTTTCATTGCCGCTGTCGTGAAGGTCATACGCGGTTTGCAATGCATGGGTGGCTTGCTGCACCGTCGCCTCCACCGCGTAGGCCCAGCTCGAAATCTGGCCGACCACATGCAGTACCTGCACATCCTCCCTGACCCGTCTTGCATTGCTGTGGCTGTAAATCCGCTTGCGCGATGCTACGCCCTGCGCCGCATCGCGAGTTATGGCCCGGCCAATTCCGGCCAGCGTCGACAGCAGCACATGCTGGTAGAAAGCGGTCTGGTATCTGAAACGTTCACTGAAATCGTACACGTGGGCGGCCTCGACCCGGGCCTGCTCGAAACGGGTCGTGCCACTGCCTGTCAGCCGCTGGCCGAAACCATCCCAGTCGTCCTCGCGGATCACGCCGGGCTGATGCGTGCTCACCAGAGCAATCACGTCGCGTCCGTTGTCGTCACGCTGCGCGTAGACGTCAATCCAGTCGGCATACAGTGTGCCGGTGCTGTAAAACTTGTGACCGTTCAGGGTCCAGCCGTGTTCGGCGGGCGCGACGCGGGTGATGACGTCGCCGAGTTTGAGGTTACCAATTTCGGTCCAGCCGCTGCCGACCAGTTCGCCGTCGATAAACCGACGGAACCAGCGCTGTCTCTCATCGCTGTCAGGCTGATTCAGACGGTCTTCGACAAACGCGAAGTGCGCGCGCAAGGCCTGCGGCAGATTCGAATCCGCTTCGGCAAGCTCCGTCAACAACTGAAACAGCTGCGGCAGCGAAGCGCCCAATCCGCCCTGTGCAACGGGAATGCGCAGCGTGCCGAACCCCGCCTCTTTCAGCCAGCGAATGGGCTCGACGGGAAGTTGGCGTTCGCGCTCGCGTTCAACCGCGCCTTCGGCGATACGGGCAAACAACGGACGAAAACGGGCGGCCAAAGTCTCGTAATCAGGGGCTAAAGAGGCGTTAGACATGGTGTTCTCCAGAAGAAGGTTGGTCGTCGATATCCTGATGCGTGGGTTCAAAGCGCACAGCCAGCAGGAAAATAATGGGGATAATGGCGCTCAGCGAAACAATCCAGAACATGTTGGTGCCAAACGATGCCTGTAAAATTGGCAGGATAAACAGCGCCAGCGCACTGCCGATGCCGGAAAGCGAACGACTGAAGCCGACACCGGTGGCGCGGATATGCGTGGGGTACGAGAGCGCCGGATAGATCATCAACTGCGCGCCCGGCCCAAAACCTTCGGCAAACAGCCACAGACCCAACATCGCGATGGCAAACAGGATGCCGATGAGCGCGGTCGGATGCCCGATGAGCGCAAGCGAAACCAGAGCGATAAATTGCAGCGCAAAACCGGCGATGGCGACATGGCGCGACGGAAACTTCCATGCCAGCCGCATCCCCAGCAGGCCGCCGGTAAAGGCGAACAGCGCATTCAGGCCGAGTGAGGCCGAAATCGTTTCAAAGACGCCAGCGCCGAGAAACTGCGCCAGAATCGACGGCAGGAAGAAGGCAATCGCGGTGTATTCAAAGGAAATGCAGACATTCATTACGCCCGCCACCACTGTGCGCTCGCGGTAGGGTTTCTGAAACAGCACGCGAAAACTCACCTTGGGCAGGGCTTTTTTGGCTGTCTGCGCGGCGGACGGCGCTTCGTGGGCTTCAATGCCGTAGGCATTTCGCAAAATGCGTGCCGCGCCCTGTAAATCCCCCTGATTGGCGGCCCACAGCGGTGACTCGTTCATGAATTTGCTGCGCACGGCGATGATAAGCAGGGCCGGAAAGGCACCAAACAGCAGTGAGGCGCGCCATAGCCAGTCAAGATGCTCTTTTGGCAACAGGAAATAGAGCGCGAAGATGATGAAGAAACAGACCGATGACGCGGCGTACCACATCGGACACCAGGCGGCGAGGCGCGACGCTTTGTTGGCTTTGCCCGAAAACTTGGAAAATTCGGCCAGGTAAGCCATCGCTACGGGCAAATCGATGCCCACGCCGATGCCCATCATAAAGCGCGCGCCTATCAAGACCCAGACATTGGGCGCCAGACCGGCGGCAATCGCCGACACCACGAAGAACAGCATGTCGGCCATGAACACGGAATAACGGCCGTATTTATCGGTCAACCAACCGCCTATCAAGTTACCAATAATGGTGCCAATCATGATCGACGAGGTCACCAATCCGGTCAGCGTAGGCGTCAAGGCAAATTCCTTGACCACATCATCGATGCCGTAGGACAAGGTGGTCAGATCATAGGCGTCGAGGAACACGCCGCCCAGCGCCAGAAAGACAATCCATCGTGCATAGCTGTTCTTGCGGGTGCTGGTGTTGATAAGTTTGGCGACATCGCCGACCGATCCTATGGGTGCTGAATGAGACGGCGGCGCAACGATGCCGTCGTCGAGATTAAGTGTGCTCATAGTCCCCTCTGATGTTTCAAATATTTTATGGAAGCCCGTACAGGAATAGCCTCTGTTATAGAGCGCGGCACGGCGAATAACAAACAACAAAATTTGCTATTAATTTGTTAATTATCAATAAGTTAATTTATATTTCGCGCAACACGAGGACTGGATTGGCCACAGCCTTTCCAGTCTTTCGAGAGGGAGAAAACAGGGAATTAACGCGGGGTTACGGCTTCTGTTTTCGAAACCGTTTGCGCCTGTGGCTGGCGGCGATAGCTCGCGCCCGGATGCGGAGATTGCAAACGCGCGTCCTGCCCCAACAATTTTTCACGCAGCGTGCCCTCTTTATACGCCTGCTTGTACACGCCGCGTTTTTGCAACTCGGGCACCAGCAGCTCCACCACGTCGGTAAAGGTTTCATGCGTGACCGCATAGGCCAGATTGAATCCGTCCACATCCGTCTCCTCGACCCAGTCCTGCAACTCATCGGCTACCGTCTCGGCGCTGCCCACCAGCAGCGGCCCAAAGCCGCCAATGCCAACCCAGTCGGCCAGACCCTGCACGGTCCACTGGCGATTTGGATCGGCCGTGGAGAAGGTTTCAACGGCCGATTGAATCGCGTTGGTATGCAGATGTTCAAGCACCTGATCGGGCCGGTACTGACCAAAATCGATGCCGGTCCAGCCAGATATCAGCGCCAGCGCGCCTTCATAACTGACATAGGAGGTGTACTCCTGCCACTTTGCCTGCGCCGCCCGATCCGTTTCTGCGACGATGACCGTTTGCAGATTAAAGATAAGTACACTGCGCGGATCCCGTCCGGCTTCGGCGGCACGACGGCGAATATCCGCCACGGTTTTCTTTAACAGGACTTTCGACGGCGCGGCCACGAACACGCATTCGGCATGTTCGGCGGCAAACTGTTTTCCGCGACTCGACGCACCGGCCTGATACAGCACCGGCGTGCGCTGCGGCGAAGGTTCACTCAGATGAATACCCGGCACCTGAAAGAATTTTCCCTGATGATTGATCGGGTGGATCTTGCGGGGATCGGAGAAGATGCGCCGCTCGCGGTCGCGCAGAATCGCTCCTCTTCCCAGCTTCCTTCCAGCAGTTTGTACACCACCTGCAAATATTCGTCGGCATAGTCGTAGCGGGCATCGTGATCGGTCTGCGCCTTGTAGCCAATATTTCGCGCACCGCTCTCCAGATACGAGGTCACGATATTCCAGCCTATTCGCCCTTTGGTAAGATGGTCCAACGTCGAGAGTCGGCGGGCAAAAGGATAAGGATGTTCAAAAGACAGCGAAGCAGTCAGACCAAAACCCAAATGCTCGGTGACCAGCGCCATCGGCGTAATCAATGCCAGCGGATCGTTGACCGGTACCTGAGTAGCGTTGCGAATGGCGGCCTCGTTATTGCCATCCAGCACGTCATATACGCCAAGCACATCGGCAATAAACAGGCCATCGAATTTGCCGCGCTCGAGAAGGCGCGCCAGATCGGTCCAATATTCCAGATCTTTATACTGCCAGGAGCGATCGCGCGGATGCGCCCAGAGGCCCGGTGACTGATGACCGACACAGTTCATATCAAACGCATTAAGACGTATTTCTCGTTGTGAAGACATGGCGACTCCCTAAGCCGAGGGCGGTTGACGCGCATCCTCAGCCTGTAAAAATTTGAAAATCAGAAATAAATCAGGCTTTACGCTTATCTATTCATGAAAAAATCAGGAAAATATCAGATTGATTTCAGTGAGGCCGGACATCGCTCATCGAGCCGACGCGCTGTTTCACTCAATAACTGTCTTGCTACCGACTCGGCATGCTCGGCGACCTGCGGCAAGCCCATGAGTTCGCCAAATCGTCCGCGTGCTGCCGGCCCTACAACCCGCAGATGCGGATTGGCCTGACCTTCAGTATTCAGGGTTTGTGAAAGAGCATTGACCTCAATGCCGAGTGCGAGCGGGTCGGCCTGAATCATGCCCTGCCGCGCCAGTTGATTTAACAGCGGGTCGCTGTCGAGCAGTGCGCCGTGTGCGGGTCCGGTGGTAACAATGATGTTGTCGACCAGAATATGACGAGTCTGTCCGTTGCGCTGTTGCAGCGTGAGCGCAAGCTGCTGCCCCACGGCGGAGGCCTGTAGCAGTCGTGCCGCGTTCACCTGCAAACGCCCTTCCTCCTGCCCCTGTTGCAGCACCGCGCTCACCTGTGGCGCAATTCGATAGCGGTGCACGTCCCACCACGGGCGTAAATGGCGCAAAAAACGCCGTTGCTCTTTTAGCGACAACTGCTGCCACAGGCGCTGGCCGTTTCCACGAATGTCATCAAGCACCAATTGCCACGGCAGACCCTGTGTGGCGGCCAGCGCGACCTCCTGCCGGATTCGGCGCAGCAGCGCGCGCACGGTCGTCGTTTGCAGAACGGAAGAGTCGAGGACGCGCGGCGCATATTGCCCCACCAGATTGGCGCGCGGCAGTTGACCCCGCCGCGAAAACGCCAGAATATCCCCGCGATGCCCCCGCCGATGCAGCGAAGCGACCACATCCGACATGGTCAGACCGCTGCCGATGATCGCGACGCGGCTCTCTTTGCCTACCCCGTCGAGTGCGCCACGCCGCCACGGATTGCCGATCACGGCCGGGTTTTCTGCCAACGGCCTCAGTGCCGAAGGCAGCGCGGGCGGCGGATGGCTTATCGCCAGCACCAGGTCGTCTGCCTGATAGCGTTTTCCGCCTGCCGTTACCACACTGCCCTCGTCAAATGCCACGGCAAGGTCGCGAACATGCCGAATGCGGGCCGACGATGCGGCTTTTGCCTCGGCAAAGCGCTCGGCCATATACACACCAAACTGACTGCGCTGCGGATACAGCCTGCCGTCCTCCCGGCGCGCGGCCGTATCCTGAGCGTAAGCGGCCGTTGTGCGATACCAGCGGTCGAAATCGCCCTCTTCCGCCGCCGAAAGCTGCATGCGTTCGGCCGGCACATTGATGCGGTGCGCCGGATCCCGGGTGCCGTAGGCCACACCCTGTCCCAGCTGCTCGCGGGGTTCGACAACCGTGATATTCAGCTCCGCGTTGCCGTGACGTAACAGATGAATAGCCAGCGCCGTGCCGGAGAATCCTCCGCCCACAATCACGATATGCCGTTCAGCCATGCGCCAACTCCCGCTGCTGCTGTCTTTCAAGTTCGCGGACTAACGGGATGACTTCTCGGCCAAAATACTCGACCTCCTCCTGAAAGTGCAGAAAGCCCAGCAACATCAGACTGACACCGGCATTCTTGAGCGCAATGATGCGTTCGGCAATCTGCTGCGGCGTGCCAATCAGATTGGTTTTGAATCCGTCGTTATATTGCACCAGATCCTCAAGACTCGATTTCGCCCAGTTACCTTCGCCTTCCGGTGAGGCATTACCGGCATTCTTCGCTTCGTGGGCAAAACCTTTAACGGCATCCGGATTGGCCTGCGCGATGATTTGATGCAGCACCTGCTGCGCCTCCTGCTCGGTTTCACGGGCAATTACAAAGCCGTTCACCCCGATTTTGACCTGATGCTGATTGGCCGCCGCTTTTTGCTGAACATCATCCACCTGCTGACGAATGCCCTCTACGGTGTTGCCGTTGGTGAAATACCAGTCCGAAACTCGCGCGGCCATGTCCCGCGCCGCCCGCGAACTGCCGCCCTGAAAGATTTCCGGCAGCGGGTCCAGCGGTTTCGGTTTCATTACATAGTCGCGATAGCGGTAAAAATCTCCGGCGAAATTAAAGGTTTCCTCCTGCCAAATCCCGCGCAAACAGCGAATAAACTCCTCGGAGCGCAGATAGCGCTCTTCGTGGTCAAGCCAGGGTTCGCCAATGGCCTTGAACTCGCCCCTGAACCAGCCGCTGACGATATTGACCGCGATCCGCGCCTGCGTGAGATGGCTGATGGTGGCGATTTGCTTGGCCGCCAGTGTCGGGTTCCACGGGCCGGGCAACAGTGCGGCAATCACCTTGAGCCTGTCGGTCGCGGCGAGCAGTCCGTGTGAAAAACTGACCGACTCGTGCTGATTGTCTGCGCCATAACCGGCGGTAAAACGAATCTGCGTCAGGGCGTAGTCAAAACCGGCGCGTTCGGCGATTTGCGCCAGCTTGCGGTTGTAGTCAAAGTCCCACTGGGTGCGCTGCTCGATGTTGCTGATGACCAGTCCACCGGAAACATTCGGCACCCAATAGGCAAATTGCAGCGGTTGATCCGTTATCGATTGGCTCATGACGAACTCCTTAACGCGTAGATGACGACTTTTCGGGACGACGATCGCCGCCAATGGTTTCGCCGAACGGGCCGGTATTCACCGTGCGCTGGCGTTTTTCCGCGTTCGACGCAAGGGGCAGCAACGGCATGACCAGTTCGGCGAAGCGGTGGGCCTCTTCGAGATGCGGATATCCCGAGAAGATAAAGTTTTCAATGCCGAGCGCCTGATATTCGCGAATACGCGCCGCCACCTGCTGCGGATTACCAACCAGTGCCGTGCCCGCGCCGCCGCGAACCAGACCGACACCCGCCCACAGATTAGGCCCGATGCGCAGGCCGTCGCGCGAGCCGCCATGCAGCGCACTCATCCGTGCCTGACCGGTGGAATCCATCCGGGCAAAAATTTTCTGTGCGGCGGCGATGGTGTCCTCGTCGAGATGGGCGATAAGCTTGTCGGCGGCAGCCCAGGCTTCTTCCTCGGTTTCGCGCACGATGACGTGAAGGCGAATGCCGTAATCGAGCGTGCGGCCACGGGCTTCGGCACGCTGGCGCACCACCGCCAGTTTTTCGGCCACCTGTTCAACCGGTTCGCCCCACGTCAGATAGGTATCAATCTGGTTGGCCGCCACCTCAAGCGCCTCGTCGGAAGAACCGCCAAAGTAGAGCGGCGGACCGTTCTGCTG
Organism: Rouxiella chamberiensis; assembly: GCF_026967475.1. Taxonomy (NCBI): domain Bacteria; kingdom Pseudomonadati; phylum Pseudomonadota; class Gammaproteobacteria; order Enterobacterales; family Yersiniaceae; genus Rouxiella; species Rouxiella chamberiensis. The sequence goes on from NZ_CP114058.1 coordinate 1,877,486, forward strand.
AACCGGCGGGAACAGTACCTCGGCACCTTCGACACGAATGTGTTCGCCGTGATAATCGACCTTCTCGCCTTTCAGCAGGCGGGAATAAACCTCGAGGAACTCGCGGGTGACCTTATAACGATCCGCGTGACTCAAAAAGATGCCGTCGCCTTTGTTCTCGACAGGATCGCCCCCGGTCACCACGTTTATCAACAATCGCCCCTCGGAGAGACGATCCAGTGTCGCCGCCATACGCGCCGCCAGAGTGGGCGGTTGCAGGCCCGGACGAACGGCGACCAGATAACGCAGTTTGCGGGTAATCGGCGCAAGGGCCGAGGCAATCAACCAGGAATCCTCACAGCTTTTTCCGGTGGGAATGAGTACGCCGTAATAGCCGAGGTTGTCGGCTGCCAGCGCAACCTGCTGTAAATACGCAAGATCGACCGGGCGACCGCCTTCTGTGGTACCTAGATAGCGCCCGTCGCCGTGGGTGGGCAAAAACCAGAAAACGTTGATGTTGCCCTGTGCTGATTCGCTCATTATCACTTTCCTATATAACGATATCTTAATTTAATAGATAGAAAATTAAACTTTGGTTATATGAGAGTAAGCAGGATGCATGCCAACGAAGCGGTAACATTAATGTGATATTTTTCAATGAATTAGAATTTTCTCTTTGACTTAAAACTGTTGCAAATGCAGCAGACCATGACGCCACGCTGCTGCATTTGCAGCAATTCCGCGTTTTGCCCTCTCGTGGTCAACGCGGCTTAACGGTATGGTTTCTCCTCAGTCTGCCTCGGAGTCATTGCTATGCAACATCACGGCCCTACGCTTATCGACCCCGCATCCCTTGCTTTTCAAAGCGTGCTCGACCGGCTTGCCCCCACCGATGCCACAGTATTGATTGTGGGTGAAACCGGAACGGGCAAGGAGTTGGTGGCGCGCTATCTGCATCATCATAGCCCGCGTCGTCAGCAGCCTTTTCTGGCCGTCAACTGCGGCGCACTGACGGAAAGTCTGGCCGAATCCGAACTGTTCGGCCACGAGAAAGGCGCCTTTACCGGCGCGCGCGACCGGCATCAAGGGTGGTTCGAGGCGGCGGAAGGCGGCACGTTGCTGCTTGACGAAATCGGCGAGTTGAGTCTGCCCTTGCAGGTCAAACTGCTGCGCGTGTTGCAGGAGCGTGAGGTCACGCGCGTGGGTTCGCACAAGCCGGTGAAGGTCAATGTGCGGGTCATCGCCGCCACCCACGTGGATCTGGCGCAGGCCATTCGTGAACGGCGCTTTCGTGAAGATCTCTATTACCGGCTCAATGTCGCCGCCGTTACCCTGCCGCCGCTTAGACAGCGCCGGGAAGACATTCCGGTTCTGGCCGCGCATTTTCTGCAGCTTTACGGCCGCCGTCTCGGACGTCCGCAGTTGCAGCTCAGCGAAGAGACGCTCGCAACGCTGATGGACTATCCGTGGCCCGGCAATATACGCGAACTGGAAAATACCCTGCACAATGCCGTATTGCTGAGCCGAGATCCGGTCATCACCCCGCACCAGCTACGATTGACGCCGATGAGCACAGAAACGCTGCCGCTCGGCGAGGCGGCGCTAGACACCTTCATGCGCCAGCAACTGCAAAGCGGCGAATCACAGTTATATCGGCGCATGACGGACGCATTGGTACGCAACGCCTTTGAACTCAGCGGCAACAATCAGTTGCAGACGGCTGCACGGCTCGGGATAAGCCGAAATACCCTGCGTACCCATCTGGGTCATCTTGGCGTCATCAGGCCGCGCCGCAGTGTGGGCGGCAACGGGCAGCGATGCGCTACGCCGCATGCTGCCCATGAACGCGAACTGCGTATCGGCTATCAGAAGTTCGGCAATCTGGGCATTCTCAAGGCGCGTCAATTGCTGGAGGCGCAGTTTGCCGGCAGCGGCATCAGCGTGTTGTGGAGCGAGTTTCCGGCCGGACCGCAATTGCTGCATGCGCTCGGAAATGGCGAGATAGATTTCGGCACCACCGGCGAAGTACCGCCGCTGTTTGCCCAGGCCAATGACAATCGGCTGCTGTATGTCGCGTGGGAACCCGCCGCGCCGCAGAGTGTGGCCTTGCTGGTCGCCAGCGAAAGCCCCATTGCGACGATAGCCGACCTGCGCGGCAAGCGGATAGCGGTGAATAAAGGTTCCAACGTGCACTACCTGCTGGTGCAGATTCTGGATGAAGCCGGGCTGACTCTGGACGATGTCCGCGTGGTGTATTCGCCGCCGAAATACCCGCTGACGCCAAGCGATCATCACGCGGTCGATGCCTGGATGATGTGGGACCCCTTGCTCAGCGATGCCGAGCGCTGCGGGCAATTACGTGTGATAGCCAACGGCAGTGGCCGCGTGAACAATCATCAGTTTTATCTGGCGCATCGCGATTTCGCCGCGCATTCGGCGGATCTGCTGCATCAATTAATGGCGGCGCTGGTGCAAACCGGCCGCTTTATCGATGCCAACCGCAGCGACGCCGCCAGCCTGCTCTCTGCCGAGCTTGGCCTGCCGACCGAATCCTTGACCCACGCGCTTGCCCGTCGCAGCCATCAGACGCAGCGCATGGACTTGACTATCATTCGCTACCAGCAGGCAATCGCCGATCGCTTCTATGCATTGGGCCTGATTCCACGTGCCATCAAGGTGCGCGATGCGGTGTGGGCCGAGTAACTTTTCGTCTAAGTTATGAATTTTATCTATTAAACGCTTATTACAACTTTTGTTATGTTTTGTGCACTTAATGTCTTTCAGGAATAAACAAGATGAAAAAGCTGATTCTGAGCGCCCTGACCGCCGCGATTATGCTGGGTTCCACGGCCTCTGCATTTGCCGAAACCGCGCCTAAGGTGGTGAATATCGGCTATCAGAAAGCCAATATTTTTGCCCTGCTGAAATATCGCGGCACGCTGGATGCTGATTTCAAAAAACAGGGTATCGAGGTGCGCTGGGTAGAGTTCACCGCCGGTCCACAGATGCTTGAGGGCTTGAATGTCGGCAGTATCGATCTCGCGGCAACGGGTGATGCGCCCCCTGTGATAGCGCAGGCGGCGCAGGCTGATCTGGTCTATCTGGCGCACTCGCCAGCCAGTCCGAAAACCGAAGCTATCGTTGTGCCGGAAAACTCGTCGGTGAAAACCGTTGCCGACCTCAAGGGTAAACGCGTGGCGCTGAACAAAGGCTCCGACGTCAACTATCTGCTGGTCGCCGCACTTGAGAAAGCCGGTCTGACTTACAAAGACATTACCCCGGTTTACCTGACGCCAAGCGATGCCCGTGCCGCTTTCCAGCGTGGCGCGATTGATGCCTGGGCGATTTGGGACCCGTTCCTGTCCGAAGTGGAAACCAACGCCAAGGCCCGCGAAGTCACCAATGCCGAAGGACTGGTGCCGCACTACACCTTCTTCCTTGCAAGCCGCAAGTTTGCCGACACCTATCCGCAAACGGCGGTCAAGCTGGTCGATGAGTTAAAGACCACCAGCGATTGGGCAAATGCCCATCCGGATGAAACCGCCGACATTCAATCGAAATCGACCGGACTGGACAAGGCTATCTGGGCGAAGGCGCTGGCAAGAATGCCGTTTGGCGCGCAGCGCATGACGCCCGAGGTGTTCCAGGAGCAGCAGGTACTGGCGGACAAGTTCAAAAAGGTGGGATTACTGCCGGTCGCCGTCAATGTCAGCAGCGCGACCTGGTCTCTCGACAAAAAATAGCGGATATCAATTAAACCTTGCCCCGCCACGTTCTGCGGGGCAGCGAAACACTTTGGGTCAGGCCGGAACCTGACTTTTCAGCAGGGCCGAAATTTTTATCTGCTCGACGCTGAGTTGCGGGTTGAAGAGGCCGGTGGAGAGATAGGTCAGTCCGCTGTCGGCCAGTATCGTGACAATTCGCTTGCCTTTGTTTTCCGGTCGACGGGCAATCTCGCGCGCTGCAAACAGGACCGCACCCGAAGATTCCCCGACCAGAATGCCGTCCGTCACTGCCACCTCTCGTGCCACCTGCACCGCCTGCCAACTCTCGACGGCGTAGGCCTCGTCAAACAGTTCGCGGTCCAGCGTCAACGGCACCCTTTCCGGGGTCACGGTACTGAAGGCATGCACGCCGGTTATCTCTTTGGCTTCGGGATTATCCCTGTCGGGAATCGAATGAACGCCCGGTTCCACGGCAATAAGTTGCACATCGGGGTTAAGCTGTCGCAGATATTTTCCGGCACCCGACAACGTTCCGCCCGTGCCGACCGACGCAATCACAATATCGACCCGGCCTGCGGTCTGCTGCCAGATTTCCGGTCCCGTGCTGTGATAATGCGCCCGCGGATTGGCCGGATTTTCCAGCTGATAGGTGAAATAGATATTGGGTTCCTTGCGGATCACGTTGTCAGCCAGCCACTTGGCGGCGGCCACGAAATCTCCGTCGCTCTCTTCGAGAATTTTATCGAAGCCCGGCACCTGACTAAACGGGATGATTTCTGCGCCGAACGCGCTTAACACTGCAAAACGCTCATCGCTGAGCTTGTCATGCAGATAGACGCGAAATTTATACCCTTTTGCCGCCGCAATGGCCGCCAGACCGATGCCGGTATTTCCGCTGGTGGTATCCACCAGCGTCACGCCCGGCTTTAATTTCCCGGTGCGTTCGGCTTCTTCAATCATCGCCAGCGCAATGCGGTCTTTAATGCTGTGGTTCGGATTAAAATATTCCAGCTTGGCCAGAAGATCGACGTCGAGGTTATATTGCTCGCGAAAACGGTTAAGGCGTAATAATGGCGTGCTGCCTACCAATTCGGTAATGCTGTTATTGATGGTCATGATGAACTCCATTAATTAGGCAACGGGCACATCGGCGCCGAGTAATTGCAGCGCCTCTGTGCGTAATTCAACCAAACGCGGATCGTCGCGGCGGCGCGGATAAGCCAGGGGCACGTCGATGGTGTGAATAATGCGCGCCGGACGCGGGCTGAAAATCACGACGCGATTCGCCATCAGCAGCGCTTCTTCCACGTCGTGCGTAACCATCAGCGCCGTGAACTGCTGTTCACGCCACAGCGACACCAACTCCTGCTGCATGCGGATACGGGTCAACGAGTCCAGCTTGCCGAGCGGTTCGTCGAGAATCAGCAGGCGGGGATGATTAACCAGCGCACGCGCCAGGGCCGTACGCTGCGCCATGCCGCCTGAAAGCTGATGCGGCCAGGCATTGGCGAATTGAGCAAGACCTACCTTATTCAAAGTATTATCAATATGTTGGCGGCTCGCTTGCGTCAGCTTCCCCCGCGTCTGTAAACCCAGCGACACATTGCCCCACACGCTGCGCCACGGGTACAGCGTCGGGTCCTGAAACACCACCACGCGGCTGGGATCGGGTTGCAGCAGCGGACGACCGTCTTCGTAGATGTCGCCCACACTCGGGTTGTCGAGTCCGGCCACCAGACGCAGCAGCGTAGATTTTCCGCACCCTGAAGGTCCAAGCAACGCCACAAACTCGCCCGGCTCGACGTTGAGCGAAACATCATCCAGAACGGGCAGCGTTTTGCCTTCCAGATAAAAGGCGTGACTGACCCTATCAATATTCAATGCTAATCCCGTAGCGGAATTCACTGTGTCGCCTGAAAGCATGGCTTACCTCATCCATCATATTTATGAATAAAATATTCCGCGTTTCCGGGCAAAGGTAAATGCTCAATACCAGCAAAGCTAATCCCGAAATTGAATAAGCCTGAGACGCAATTATAAATGCGCATTTGTTATTTCAGCCCGTTCGCTGTTTTTGTCACAGTAGTCAACTAACAAATCTTTACAAACAGCCTGACGTATATTTTTCCTTTTTCATAAACTAATAAGAGAGTGTTCGATGGCAGGATTTACCGACTCTTCACGGCGTGCATTTATTCAACGCGCAGGTTTATTGGGCGCAGGCCTTGGTCTGACCTCGGCGCTGCCTGCATGGGCTGCCAATACCGCGGCGGACAGCGTCCCATTAACCCCTATCAAGCTGGCCTGGGGACAGACCGCAGTGTGTCAGGCACCGATTTCCGTCGCGCTTAAACAGGGTTTCTTCAAAAAATACGGGCTGGATGTCGAGCCGGTCAACTTTAGCGGCCCGACCGACTCTTTATTGCAGGCGATAGCCACCGGTCAGGCCGACGGCGGCATCGGCATGGCGCTGCGCTGGCTAAAACCGCTGGAACAGGGTTTTGATGTTGATCTTACGGTCGGCACGCACGGCGGCTGTATGAGATTACTTGCCCCAAAGAATGCGGGCATCAACAGCGTGCGGGATCTGGTCGGCAAGAATGTCGCGGTGAGCGATCAGGCCAGCCCGTTGCGTAATTTCTTTGCGATACAACTCGCGAAACAGGGCATCGATCCCGACAAGCAGGTCAATTGGGTGCAATATCCCGCCGACCTGTTTGGCGAAGCATTGCGCAAGGGCGAAGTGCAGGCGATTGCCAGCGACGATCCGCAGGGCTGGCTCATCAAGAAGCGTTACGATCTGATTGAGGTCGATAACAACATGAACGGCGAATATCGCATGATGACCTGCTGCGTACTGGGGTTGCGGGGGTCGTTGGTGCGCGACAATCCGGCGGTTGCCAAGGCCATTACGCAGGCGATTGTCGATGCACAGCAGTGGACCGCAGATAACCCCGAAGAAACGGCTAAAATCTTCGCGCCGTTTGTGCCGGGCAACGTGCCTATCGATGACATCGCCGCGATGCTCAAGGAGCACACGCATAACCACCATTCAACCGGCGAACAACTGCGCGGCGAGGTGGCGACGTATGTCAACGAGTTGAAACTTATCAATGTTATCCGCCCGGATACGGATGCACAGAAATTTGCCGACCATTATGTGCCGAATTTGCTGCCTGCCGCACACGACACCATGAAAATGAGCTGATAAGGAGTGCCGATGTCCAGTGAAACGCTCGACAGGTTAAATCCTGCCGCTGTTCGCCAAAAACAGGGAATAACCCCTGCGCTGACAATCGCGCTGCTTGCGTGGTGGGCGTTGGTGGCCTTGATGGTCTTCTGGCCGGACAAACCGGTCGGCTTCGCCCCGCCCCGGTTTGTTGGCGAAACGCATCGGTTATTTATGGGGGTAGCCGCTGCCTTGACAATTGCGGCGCTGGTTGGCCGCGTGCTGCAATGGCGCGTGCTGTTTTCGCCGCTGCAACGCGCTGCCCGCTGGCTTATTGCGCTGGCAGTCCTGATAGGCATTTGGGAGATAGTGACGGCAAAACTGGCGCTGCTGCCCGCACCATTTTTCGCCCCGCCGAGAGCGCTGGTCGAAGCCTATGCCACTGACTGGCAACGGCTTGGCGACAGCGTGCTCAACTCCTTGCGCCTGCTGGCTTTGGGCTTTATTTTTGGCAGCTTAAGCGGGTTTGTGACCGGCGTTGCCATCGGCTGGTCGCGTGGATTGGGTTACTGGGTGCATCCCATTCTCCGCTTCCTGGGGCCGGTGCCCTCTACCGCCCTGCTGCCGCTTTCCTTGTATTTCTTCCCGTCGAGCTTTTCGGCCGCCATCTTTCTTATCGCACTGGCGACCTGGTTCCCGGTGACGGTATTGACGTGGTCCGGTGTCTCGAGCGTCGATTCGCGTTACTACGACGTGGCAAGAACGCTGGGTGCGGGCAATCTGTTTCTGATATTGCGCGTCGCTATCCCGGCTTCGCTGCCGCATGTATTTGTCGGGCTGTTTATGGGATTGGGCGCGTCGTTTTCGGTACTGGTCGCCGCAGAAATGATGGGGGTGAAATCCGGATTGGGCTGGTATTTGCAGTGGGCGCAAGGCTGGGCTGCCTATGCCAACATGTATGGCGCGTTGATCGTGATGGCGCTGCTGTTCTCGTCGCTCATCACTCTCCTGTTTGCCGTACGCGACCGCGTACTCGCCTGGCAGCAAAGCGCCGTGAAGTGGTGATAAACCTGTCAATTCGCCGTCGCCCTGAAGTTAACAGGGTGGCGGCGATCATTAAGTGATTATCCAGTGTCCGTTTCTAGGTGTGCCGATACGCTCGATTTTGTTCTTTTCTTGAAGTAATTTTAAATTACGCTCAATGGTTCTCAAGCTGATGCCCAAATGCTCCGCTAATTCACTGCGCGTGGCGGCTGGCTGTTCTTTGAGGACTGTGAGTAGCATGGCGGCCGTGCGAGTGATTCCCTGTTCAGGCTTAACCGACATTTTGACCGACATATTGACCGACATTTTGTCGGTTTTGGCGCTTTGCTCGTTAATCCCTTCATTAAGTGCCTCAATGAGTTTCTCCAGCATAAAGCTGATAAAAACAGTGCAATCACTGGCGCGATCGCACTCACCCAATACGCGATAATAATCCTGCTGCTGTTTGAAAATCAGCGTTTCAACGGGCAACCATGCCAGTTCCGAACGCCATTGACTTAACATTAGGGTTTGCCATAAGCGCCCCATTCGGCCATTGCCGTCCGCGAAGGGGTGTATGAATTCGAACTCGTAATGGAAAATCGAACTGGCGATGAGCGGATGTAAATCCGTGTGTTTTAGCCAGTCAAGAAGCTCATTGACGAGACGATTAAGCTGATTGGCAGGAGGTGCCATATGAATCAGCTGCTTTTCGCGGTAAATACCTACCTCTCCCTGACGAAGAACGCCCGGATAATCCACCAGTCCTTTCATCAATATCTGGTGCGTCGCAAGGAGATCTTTCCGGCTTGTGCTGTCGAGCGTCGGGAGCTTTTCGTAAGCCAGCAGTGCATTACGCACTTCCTGAATATCTTTGGGTGGCGCCAGAACCCGTTTGCCCTCAATGATATCGGTGACCTGCTGCGTTGAAAGGCTGTTCTGCTCGATGGCTAGAGAGGCCTGGATCGTGCGGATACGATTCTCTTTTCGCAATAAAGGGGAGGCGCGCTCGGCCTGTGCCGCCCACCGGCCCAGCAGTTCACCTACCGTGATGACCTGATTCAGGATCAAAGGCGTTATGGAAAAGGGAGGCTGATAACCCGCCATTGAGTATCCTTGAATTCGAGAACGGTGAAATACGTGAATGCTGCGATTATAGGGAGCCTATGCCACGGTGTCACGGCCGATAAATTTCTCTCAAATGTGAACTTGGTTGCACGAAAGTCCTTATTTATCCTCATATAATAGCCAAATATCACATACTGACCTAAAATCATCGTTACCTTCAGGCTGTTTGAAATGGCGTCGGTATTGGCACTCTGGCACCAACGATTTTGGGCTTGGCCTGATTTAGACCGTTTTGTAAAAGGATGACAACATGAAAAAGGCTTCACTCGCACTGTTTGCAGCACTGTTTAGTCTCTCGGCCATGGCAGCCCCTCCGACCGATGGCGGTTTTGATCCTTCTGCCGCGCCACCGCCGCCTCACAAGCAGGAAAGCGGCGTTAAAGGTGCCGATGATGCCCGCATTGGCAGCAACGTCCGCCAACTGATGTCCAAACCGCAGCGCGAAAACGCCTGGGTGTCGCTGGAAGGCAATATCATCAAGAAAACCGGTGACAACACCTATCAATTCAGAGATAAAACCGGCTCGATCGACCTGATTATTCCGCACGACAAATGGCGCGGACACACGGTTAAACCCAATACACTGGTCAACATTAACGGCCACCTGAAAAAAGACCACGACCACATGTATGTCGAGGTGAATGCGGTTCACGCCGACTAACCCATCTCAAGCTGTCAGGGAGCTTACGCGCTGGCGCAGACTCCCTGACAGCCCCTCAGGCCTGTGTTTTCTTGCCGCTGTAGCGGGTAATCGGTTTCTCCGGCTCCTGCGCCATCCCCTGCGAAAATGACTTTATGCCCTGCAGCAACGGCGAAATTGCGCCCCACAGCTTGTCATCCTGCAATATCTTGATGGCTCCGCGAATACCGGGTGCCTTGCTCTCCTGTTTGTCTTGAGATGCCGTACTCAGCGCATTGGCTCCGTCGGTAAGCGCCATCAACAGCTGATTGAACCGCTCGGGAGGCACGCGCGACAGCGCCATCAGCAGCAGCGATAAGTTCTGTACGGTGGTTTGCGAGCCGGGCTGCGAGAGGCCATCGACCAATACTTTGGCAATCTGCGTATTGGCGCACACCAAATCGTTGGCCAGGCGCAAAAACCCGTGCTTGTGCAGATTCTCCAGCAGTGTACCCAATGCCTCGCTGGCGTCGGGCTGCGTCTGGGTAGGCGGAACGTCGTAACTCATCTTCTCGGCCATTAGAATTTCTCCGGATGCGGTGTATGTTCGGGCGGCAAGGTGTAGCCCTCCTGTTGCCATTTCTCCTCGACCGGAACGTGGGAAAGTGGCGTACGTTTGCCGTAGCGGAAGTTATGCGCGGGCAGCGGACTGCCGTTGTTGGGTTGTCCGCTTTTACTCATTTTCACCGCCAACTCTTTATAGGCCGGCGTGTTGACGTCAGGATCGTGATGCTCGCCAGTCAGGGCATTCACGCCGTTTTCGCCGAAATGAATAGGAATAAACAGCCCGTTACCGGCCACGCGATCGGTAATCAGTACCGGCACCTCTATAGAACCGCGACGCGATGTCAATGTGACCCAGTCGCCCTCTTGCAGTGCGCGTTCGTCCGCCAACTGCGGGCTGATTTCAACGAACCAGTAAGGCGATATCGACAGAATGCGTCCTCCCGGTCCCGTCTGGTTGGTGGACTGGAAGTGCTCGAGCATTCGGCCGTTGTTGAGGGTTAAATCGTAGTCGTTGTCGGGTTGCTCCTGCGGCGGATTCCACTCCAGCACGTGAAGCCTGGCCTTGCCGTCGGGAAACTTGAATTGCTCGGTATAGAGCAGCGGCGTGCCGGTGCCCTCGGCGTTGACCGGCCACTGCTGTGACTGCCAGCTGCTTAGACGTGGATAGCTCACGCCCGCAAATGCCTCGGCGATGCCCGCCGCTTCGGCCATGATTTGCGAAGGATGGGTGTAATACCACGGATGCCCCAGACGACTCGCCAGTTCGGTAAGAATGCGCCAGTCAGGGCGGCTGTCGCCAAGCGGCGGCATGACCTCGTAGAATCGCTGAATACGGCGTTCGGTATTGACGAAGGTCCCCTCTTTTTCAACGCTTGGGCACGAGGGAAGCACTACGTCGGCAAATTCGGCAGTGCGGCTCATGAAAATATCCTGCACCACCATAAACTCCAGCCGACTAAAGGCTTCGTGAACGGTGGTGGAATCGGCATCGGCGAAAGCCGTTTCTTCACCGATCACAAACATCGCCTTCACTTCACCCTTGTGCGCTTTCTGCACCATCATAAAGTTGTCGGCACCGGCCTTGTCGGAAAGGTGTTCCGGCGCAACGCCCCAGGCTTTGGCCCACTTTTCCCGCATTTTGGCGTCGGTCACTTTCTCGTAACCCGGATACATGTTGCTCAGACAGCCAAAATCGCTGGCACCCTGCACATTATTATGTCCGCGCATCGGATAGGCTCCCGTTCCCGGACGGCCATAGTTGCCCGTGACCAGCAGCAGATTGGACAGCGAGGTGCTGGTGTCGGCACCGTGACTGTGCTGGGTAATACCCATCGCCCAAAGGATGCACACACTTCCTGCCTGACCTATCATCTCGCCTGCCGTACGCAACTGCTCGACGGTCAGGCCGGTATGTTCACTGGCGTACTCCAGCGTGAAGGGTTCGAGGCTTTCACGATAGCGCGCTACGTCATTCACCCGCGCGGCGAGGAAGGCTTCGTCGGCATAGCCTGCATCGAACATATAGCGCGACATCGCCGAGGCCCAGAGCATATCCGAACCCGGACGAATGCGCAGATAGCAGTCGGCGCGCTCGGCCATCTCATGCGCGCGCGGGTCGACCACCAGCAGTTTCTGGCCGTTATGCTTGTGGGCCTGTTTGATACGTGTGGCGATAACCGGATGATTTTCAGCCAGATTACTGCCCACGATCACAATCAGCTCCGACTGGTAGAGGTCCCCGATGCTGCCCGCATCGCCGCCGTAACCTACCGTGCGAAACAGGCCTTCCGTCGCCGGATTCTGGCAATAACGCGACGAGTTATCGACATTGTTGGTGCCAAAAATCAGGCGGGCAATCTTTTGGGTAAGGTAGGCTTCTTCATTGCTGGCCTTGCTGGAGCCGATAAACCCGATGCTGTCACCGCCGTGTCGATGGGCGATGTCGGTTAATCGACTGGCGACCAGAGACAGCGCCTCGTCCCAGCTTGCCGGACGAAAACGGCCGTTTTCACGAATCAACGGCGTGGTCAGCCGCTTCTCGCTGTTGACGAAATCCCAGCCAAACTTGCCCTTGATGCAGGTCGAAATACCGTTGACGGGCGCATCGGCCACCGGCTGAACCTTGAGGATATGGCGGTCGCGGGTCCACATTTCGAAGCTGCAACCCACGCCGCAGTAAGTGCATACCGTTTTGGTCTTCTTTATCTCATGCTGGCGCATCGCCATGTCCATGATAGAGATGCCGGTAATGGGCCCCATGCCAATCGAATGTTCGAGCGATTTTACAAAGTTTATCATCGGGCGTTTCAAATCGGGCGGCGCGGAGGTAAAGGGGCCGGCATCTGGCTGCATGGTCTTTTCCAGCAGCGCATTACACGGACACACGGTCACACAGTGCCCGCAGCTTACGCAGCTCGAACCGGCAATCTGCTCGCCGCCGTCCCACAATACGCGGGGATGGTCGCTGGTGTAGTCGATGGACAGGGTTTCGTTGACTTCAACGTTTCTGACAGGCTTCAACGCAGCGGCCGCAGAGAATGCACTGATCCGGATCATAGGTATAAAAGGGGTTGGAAAAATCCTTGGCCGAGGGCTTTGGCTCATAGGGATAGTATTGAATCGGGATGTGCATGTCGGCGACGGCGTTGTGCAACGTACAGTCGCCGGTATTGTGTTCGCATACCGTGCAATACAGCTCGTGCCGGTTGAGCACGCGATCCATGCCCTCTTCCTGCGCGGCTTTTGCATGGGTGTCGAGACTCGATACCGTCATTCCCTCGTAAGTTTGCAGCGTACAGCCGCGAACCAGTTCATCTTGGTGGGTGACCCAGCAAACATCGCAGGTTTGTAGCGGTTGAAGTGCTTCGTGATAACACACGTGCGGAAGTTTTTCGCCGTGCTGGTCCAGAAAATCGATTAACGGTTGCCCGCTGCGCCCTGTAATTCTGTTGCCATTGAAAATAATTGTGCAGGTTTCATTGCTCATTCAAGATCACCACTCGACATTGCTACGCTAAAGGTTGAAACGCTTTTTATGCTTATTTTTTATTGAAGGTAAACTTCTGTTATTAAAGCGTAGCCGCTGACGAGGGGTTTCCAGAAGGGGCGTGTTCAGAATGCTCTCATATCGCAAAATTCTTTTTTTGTGAGTGGCGAAACAAAAAGGTTCTGCTAACTTTTATGCGTAATTTCCCCTGTGTTCCAAGCGACTTTGCCCGCCCTGTGCGGGTATTTTTTTGCCTGTACTATAATAGGTTGGATTGGTTGTTACTTTTTTTACATTTTAGCCTAGGGGAATTATGAATTATCTCGCATGGACTGCCGGAGTCGGTGGTTTGCTGCTGCTTATGTCGCTGTCATTTGGCTGGATTAATCGCACACCGATCCCTATTTTCGGGATTTACCTGCTGGTCGGCGTACTTTGTGGCCCTTGGGGGCTGGATTTACTGCATCTTGATATTACTGCCCACTCGACGCTGGTCAGCCACATCACCGAATTCGCCATCGCCACTTCGCTGTTTATCACCGGATTAAAAATCCGCGTGCCGTTGCGGGCCAGCATCTGGAAGATAGGATTTCGGCTCGCCGTGCCCGCCATGATCCTGACTGTGGGCGGGTTAATGTTGATTGCCCACTTTTTTGCCGGTCTGTCGTGGCCCATTTCGCTCGCGCTCGCGGCCATCATCGCGCCAACGGACCCCGTTCTGGCGAGCCTGATTGCGGTCAATGACTCTCGCGATGACGATACCCTGAGGCTGTCATTGTCGAGCGAAGCGGGTCTTAATGACGGCACCGCCCTGCCGCTATTGATGCTGGCCTTGTTGTGGCACAACGCCGAAGGTGGGGTTTCAGGAACAGAACTGCTGCACTGGTTTTCCATCGACGTTATCTGGGCGCTGTTTGCCGGTATCGGCATCGGGTATGGGCTTGGGCGCATCGTCGGGCTTATTTCAACCCATTGGCGTCATATTCAGGGCGAAGACGCGCCGAGTGATTTCATTGCGCTGGCGCTGATTTGCCTGAGCTATTCGATTGCGCTTGCCGTGGATTCGTCAGGCTTTCTCGCGGCCTTTGCCGCCGGTGTCGGCCTGCGCAGTGCGGAAATCAAGGTTCAGCGCAGAAATCCGACGGATGAAGAGGAAGACGACAATCCGCCGGCCGAAATGATGATCAACCCGCATCTTCGCCACGCGATTCAGGAACGCAGTCCGCTGAAAGCCGTCGGGTTGGTGATTGGCGATGCCCTGTCCTTTGGCGACACCATCGAGCGCCTGATGGCGGCGGCCATCGTTATCGTATTGGGGGTTACGCTTGCGCTGCACTGGGATCCGTCGGCATTGATTCTGGCGTTTATTCTTTTCTGCATTGTTCGCCCGCTGGCAGTGTATATCTCGACCATAGGTTCCAGTTATTCCAGGCAGCAGCGATTGCTGTTTGGCTGGCTGGGTATTCGCGGCATCGGTAGCCTTAACTATATTGCCTACGCCTATATGCATGGCATGCAGGGAAATGAAGCCGACACCATGACCAACTATGCGCTGACAATTATTACCGCCAGTGTGTTGATACACGGAATTACGGTCACGCCGTTGCTGAACTTCTGGAATCGTCGATAGCGGTCATCCTTATTCTGTTACCTCGCTCTCGGATGATGAGGATAGCTCCTGATAAGATACTATTTATAAATCCTTGTTATTAAATGTTATTTAACTATCAGGCGCTATTCTCATGAACGTTGGCATATCGAGTTCTTGTTCACGACCCTCTGTTCTACCAACCGACTCTTCCCGCCCGTCAGCCCGTTTGCACTTAATTATGCGCTTGGCGAATGTCGTAATCTCCCGTATTACGCCTGCGACGGTGCGGGCCAATGCTCCCCAGGAAGACTACGGCTTACGTTATCTCGACCCATTCGGTCTGGAAAAGACCTATGTCGAAGGGAAATCTCGTCTGGTGAAAGCCGCCGATACCCCTTTCGACGCCGAGAGGCTTTCACATCTTATCGGTACCGGCAATCCGCTTAAAATACGGGTCACGGAAACCACCAGCGCGGTAGAAGTGCCCATGCAGGATGTCAACGGGGAAGTTTATCGGGTGCGCAGTCATTTCGTGCATTACAGAGGGCCGAAAGGACAGGCGACCATCATGCCCAACGGCGAGGTCGACCTCTCCGAAGCCCAACACATGCGACGCAATATGCTGCCCGGCATGGCAAGAAAGGCCGGTGAATTTGCGATGTTTGAAATTCCGCCCGAGCAGATGTTGCAACGCACTCGAGGCACTTTCTCTTGTTTTTATCCCCTCGGCGCATCCTTGCACCCGCGCGCCTGATGGCGGCAGGCGTGTAAAAATGCCCGCACGCAACGGCGAACGGGCAATTATCTTCAAAATTTTGTACCTGTACAAAGTTTGGGGGTATCGCCAAAATCAGGCCGAATCCCGCATTCCCCACAATTGCAGGGGATATCGCCTTCCCGACTAACTTTCTCTATTCCCTCAATGTTTTACCGTCTCAGTTGGTTAAATTTCACCACTATTGAGGATGTTTTGCCCAAGTATAGCCTGTGCTAAGTATCTTACCACTTGCTATAAGTGCATGAAAAATATGGTTTTTTTATTCAATCTTTTGTGGCAGTATAGCCGCCTCTTTTCACTAATAGCCTTTTTTCACCTTCGAAGGCTTAATTGGTCTGTTTTATGAACACTTATGCAATTCTGATTTTAGCGTTTGGTATGTCGATGGACGCATTTGCTGCCGCAATTGGCAAAGGCGCCGCACTGCATCGCCCACCGTTAAGAGAAGCATTGCGGACCGGCCTTATCTTTGGCGTCATTGAAGCCATCACGCCGATTATCGGCTGGGGTATCGGCCTCGCTGCCAGTCAGTTCATCATGAGCTGGGACCATTGGGTCGCCTTCATTCTGCTGCTGGTGCTGGGCGTGCGCATGATTATCGAAGGAGTGAAAAAAGAGAAAGTCGAAGAGTGCGACGTGCCGCGTCGCCACGGTTTTTGGCTGTTAGTGACAACCGCGATCGCCACAAGCCTTGACGCAATGGCCGTCGGCGTGGGTCTGGCATTTTTGCAGGTGAACATTCTCGCAATGGCCTTGACCATCGGCGCAGCCACCACGATTATGGCCACCACCGGCATGCTGCTTGGCCGCTTCCTGGGCGCGGCCATTGGAAAATGGGCCGAGATCCTGGGTGGCGTGGTGCTTATCGGCATCGGCTCATCCATATTGGTCGAACATCTGGGCTTGCTGAGCTAAGTCCGATCTTATGGCTTCCCATTGCGCCCTCGTTGATTTTTATTAATCCGAGGGCGCTGTGCATTTTGTACCCTGCGCAATCTAGCCGTCCGGCTCCCTTCCTCTATTTCGTCATCCCCCTTTCTCGGCAAAATACTTTCCAAACAGGAATCGATCAATTAACAAAGAGGCGTGGCAGTTATCGTTCTTCCTATCAATACTTGGCAATGGCTTCGACCCTACACCCGAATGCTCATACCAATAATCTGTTATGGAGAGAACATTGAACAATAACGCGCATAATAATCTCAGCCGACGTTCGTTCGTACTGGGAATGGCTGCCCTCGGCGCTTTCGCAGGAATCACCCGACACGCATTGGCGTCTCCCGAAAAATCCCCCTTGGCAGAAGCTTCACGCCGCCTGCGGGTGCCTGCGACTGCCATCATCATATTTATGACGCCCGATTTCCCACGGTACCCGGCGCAACATTAACCCCGCCGCCGGCCACCGTTTCGGATTATCGTCTTTTGCAACATCGGCTTGGCACGACGCGCAACGTCATTGTGACGCCTTCGGCCTACGGCACGGACAACCGTTGCCTGCTTGATGCGCTACAGCAGATGGGCAGCCAGTCGCGTGGCATCGCGGTCATCAATTCACAGGTTACGGATAAAGAACTCGAAACCTTGCATCGCCACGGCGTGCGCGGGATTCGCGTATTGTTTGGTCGAACCAATCCAGTAACACCCGAAGAAATTGAACCCCTCGCCGCACGTATCAAACCGCTGGGTTGGCAGATGCAATTCTATATGCCTGCGGCACAACTCGCTTCGTTGGCCGACCGGTTGGTGAAACTGCCCACGCCTATCGTGATTGACCATATGGGGCATATTCCACAACCGGAGGGTGAAAATTCGCAGGCCTACAAGGCGATGCGCCGGATTCTGGACAGTGGCAACGGTTGGGTGAAACTTTCGGGTGCCTATATGGATACCAAAATCGGTCCGCCGCATTATCCAGACACGTCGGCGATTGCCCGCAGCTTTATCGCCGCAGCGCCGGAACGGGTAGTCTGGGGTTCCAACTGGCCGCATCCAGCGGCACAGGCGGGTGAAACCCCCTTGCCCGATGACATGAACCTGTTTAACCTGCTGGCAGAATGGGCACCCAACGACAGCCTCCGGGCAAAGATTCTGGTCGACAACCCGGAAGCCCTGTTCGGTTTCAATGCCGATACGCGCGCCGTCGCGGCCGTGTAAAGGTCCAACACATGGCCCCGATGGAATTTCGGGGCCATGCCCACGTCGGCTTGCAAAACTCCCCGTGGCCGTATGTTACATCATCTGCGGTTGGCGAATGGCGCTGCCGTCACTGAAGCGGCTCAGACGATACGCCGACATATCGGTGTAGGGCCGCTCATTCATGACCTGTTGACTGATAAGCCTTGCCGCGCCGGGGCCGATACCGAAACCGTGTCCACTAAAGCCGGAGGCGATGATAAAGCCCGGAATTTTTTCGCTTTCATCGATGACCGGCACAAGATCGGGCGTGGTATCAATCCAGCCGCCCCACGCGTGGTCAATGCCAATCCCCTTCAACTGCGGAAACTCTTTCTCTATTTCGGCGATCGCCATGCGCAGGATGTCTTTATCGGCGGCGGGATCCAGAGTACGGATTTTCTCGAACGGCGACACGTTGTCGAAGGTCCAGTTCCCTGCGGCTTCAGGGCCGTTAAAGAAAGAACCGTTAACGCGGAATTTAAGCTTCTTCGCTACTTTACTGCGGTACATCGGCAAGAATTTAGCGACGTTACGCAGGTTTTGCGGCGCGAGATCCATTCGGCCCAATCCCGGCACGGCAACGGTATAGCTGCCGTCGATGCGGCGGCGCATCGCCAGATTCGGCGTACTCAGACAACCTTCAACCACCTGCGGCGCGACGGTGGTTTTGAAGGCCGTACCCAGAATATTGGCGCTGGGTAATTCGATGCCATGGCGATGACAGAAACGTGCGCTCCACGCCCCGCCGCAACAGATAACCTTGTTAGCCTTGACCAGTCCATGCTCGGTCCACACGCCCGTCACCCGGCCAGCGCTGATTTCGAGTCCGCGAACCGCACACTGCTGCTGGATATTGGCGCCGAGTCGCTGAGCGCCTATCGCCATCCCCGGCACCGCTTTCGAGGGTTCGGCGCGGCCGTCGGTCGGTGACCAGATACCGCCCACCCACGACGAGGCGCTGCCGCTGCGTTGCGCGGCTTCCTTACCGGTCAGCAGCTGGCTGTGAAAACCCATGACCTCGGCTTTCTTGCCCCAGGCTTCCCATTTCGCCACATCGGTTTCGCGGCTGGTGCAGTAAAGAATGCCCGTACGGCGAAAACCCAAATCGATGCCAATCTCTTCGCCCAGTTCGCTCCAGCGCTGCAAGCTGTTCATCGCCATCGGCAATTCATAGAGATCACGGTTCTGCTGGCGGACCCAGCCCCAGTTGCGGCTCGACTGTTCGCCAGCAATAACACCCTTTTCCAGCAAGGCGACGGAAACGCCGCGCTTTGCCAGCTCATAAGTCGTTGCGGTGCCTATCACTCCGCCGCCTATCACGACGACATCGACTTCCTTCGGGAAAATGGGACTATTGGGTACCGCATCTATTTTTACGCGCATAAGACAACCTTATTGCCGAGGTCGAAAATCTGTAAATGTCGAAATCAGAGATGTTTGTCAGTCTGCACCAGCATGACCCACAACACCTGAGATTCCAATGACGTATGATTGAAAACGTTATGCAGCAGATGGCTTTTGAACTGGAAGCTGTCACCGGGATAGAGCACGGATTTTTCGTCCTCGATTTCAAGCGTCAACTCGCCGCTCAGCAGCAGACCGGCCTTTTCGCCTTCCCCCACCAGCATCTGTTCGGAACGCGCGCCCGCAGGCACATCGATAATCATGAATTTGACATCGTAGTCGCCCGGCGGCGAAAGCAGCGATTTGGCAATGCCGCTCGTGCCGACATGGAAATGCGGGCGATCGTTTTCGCGTCGAATAAAGTGCTCAATGCCCGGTGTGGCGGCCTCTTCCCCTTCCAGAAAGTAGGTGAGCGGCACGTTGAACACCTGCCGCAGCTGTTCCAGCATCCGAATGGTGGGGTTGGTCAGATTGCGTTCAATCTGGCTAATGGTTCCCGCAGAAACACCGGCCTGCGCCGCCAGTTCGCTGATGGTCAGATTACGGGCTTTGCGCATTTTCTTTAAGCGCAGGCCAATATCCGCTTCGAGCGAACTGATATCGGGCTCGACGGGCTTGAGATTGCTTCGGGTCATTCGGTTCATCCTGTGACGGTATTACTGTGGCATGTTCCACTTGGATTTCAGCTTGGCCAGTGTACCGTCTGCCTTCATTGCCGTCAGCGCAGTATTGATCTTCTCCAGCAGTGCGTCATTGCCCTTTTTGACGCCAAACGCCATCGGGGAAACGGCCATCGGATGATAACCTTCGACCACATGCAGCCCTTTCAGCTTGCCTGCCTTTTCCTGCGCCTTGAGGATAGGGTAATCGCTCAGCCCGCCTGCAATGCGGCCTAACTGGAGGTCGCGCGCCATATCGGCCGGACTGTCATAGAGTTTGACCTCTTTGGCCACGCCGCTGTCGATAAGCTTTTGCGAGTAATCGGTACCGGAAGGACTGCCGATGATCTGCCCTTTGAAATCCTTCCAGTCAGTGTATTTCTGTTTGTTGTCATCTCGAACAATCAACCCATCGCCAAAAGCGGTGACTTCCTGAGAATAGGAAATGAACTTTTCACGCGCGGGAGTTGGCGTCATGCCGGCGACTATCATATCGATTTTGCCGGAAATCACGGATTGAATCAGCGTGGGAAACGGCACCGCAGAGAAATTGACATCCAGCTTTTCACGACCGGCGACTTCACGCGCCACATCGGGCATAAAGCCTTCAATCTTGCCGGTTTTGGTATCCAGATAGGTCGAGGGTGCGCTGGTTGGGGGAGATCCGGCGGTCAACATCGCCGCGTGGGACGCCACACTTGTCGCCATCAACAATGCAACAGCCATACCACGGCTGACACTCGCGAATGAAACCTTTGATTTCTGCATGGCTGTCTCCTCTGGATGTGAAATTCGGATGGGTCAGGATTTGACCGCTGTTCAATATAATGAATTTTCACCCTTCTCTGTCAAGCCCTAATCCTTAAAAATTGCAAAAAAACGCCGTTTGGAAATAAAACCTTTAAATACAGTAAATTAACATTATAAACCAGCCGTTTTTCTATCATAAGAAAGCCCTATGACCTCGGGAAGGGAAAGAGATTGACAGGCGATGCCCTGCTCTGGATATTCAATAGAATGAAGAAACGCATGTTTGAGTCTCCCCAAATGCACTGAAAAGGAGAATGCAGGATGGACTGGAGTAGCGTAGGCACCTATGTCCCCTTCCTATTGAAAGGGGCTGAAACCACGATTTATATCACGCTGATCTCGCTGGTCATCAGCACCCCGCTGGGCCTTGTCTGGGTCGCCGGAAAAATGTGTCCCTGGAAATTCATCTCCTGGCCGGTTTCCTTCATTATCAACGTCACGCGCGGCCTGCCGATGATCGTGGTGCTGTTTTACATTTACTTCGTGTTTCCGGACATCGGCATTACCCTGTCTTCCTTCCAGGCCAGCGTCATTGGTATTGCCTTCTGTTTCTCCACTTACATTGCCGAAATATTTCGTTCGGGAATCGAATCTATCGACCGCGGTCAGTTTGAAGCCGCACGTTCCATGGGTATGAGTTTCGGCAAGGCGATGCGCCGCGTGGTGCTGCCTCAGGCGTTTCACGTATCGCTGCCGCCATACAGCAATACGCTGGTGATGATGCTGAAAGACTCTGCACTGGCATCGACCATTGCCGTGACGGAAATGACCCGTCAGGGACAGCTGATTGCCGCCTCGACGTTTGATAACACAACGGTTTATACGCTGGTCGCCGTACTCTATCTGGTGCTGTGTCTGCCTCTG
This sequence comes from Rouxiella chamberiensis, assembly GCF_026967475.1. Taxonomy (NCBI): domain Bacteria; kingdom Pseudomonadati; phylum Pseudomonadota; class Gammaproteobacteria; order Enterobacterales; family Yersiniaceae; genus Rouxiella; species Rouxiella chamberiensis. Next base: position 1,898,963 of record NZ_CP114058.1, read on the forward strand.
ATGGCGTTGACGAAACGGCTGGAAACCCGTCGGCTGAAAGGAGCCTGAGATGATCGAGATTAATGAAGTCCACAAGCGCTTTGGTCACGTCGAGGTATTGAAAGGCGTAAGTTTCAACGTCAGCAAAGGCGAGGTGGTCTGTCTGATTGGGCCATCCGGCTCCGGTAAATCGACCATTCTGCGCTGCATCAACGGCCTTGAAACCTACGAAGGCGGCGAGATCCGCGTACTGGATAAAAAGGTAAACAATCGCGACAAGAGCATTAACGACCTGCGTCGTCAGATTGGCATGGTGTTCCAGCGCTTCAATCTTTTTCCGCACCGTTCCGTCTTGGAAAACGTCATGGAAGGCCCGATTCATGTGAACGGCGAATCTCGCGCCGTGGCCGAAAAACGGGGTAAAGATCTGCTGGCGCTTGTCGGTCTGGCCGACAAGATAAACGCATGGCCCGCGCAACTTTCCGGTGGACAGCAACAGCGTGTGGCCATCGCCCGAACGCTTGCGCTTCAGCCGCAGGCAATATTGTTCGATGAACCGACGTCGGCCCTGGACCCCGAACTGGTGGGTGAAGTGCTGCAAGTGATGCGCACGCTGGCGAAGGAAGGTATGACGATGGTGGTGGTCACGCACGAAATGCAGTTTGCCCGCGAAGTTGCCGACCGTGTCTGTTTCTTGCACAGCGGCACCATAGTCGAACAAGGACCGGCAGAAAGCGTGCTCGGTAATCCGCAGGAAGTGCGCACACAGGACTTCCTCAGGCGCGTACTGGGCGGCCCTGCGCCGGCCCACTGCGAAAACTGTCAGTGTCTGGTGTAAACCTGATTAAAACCTCAATCGGTATACGCATCGGCACCAAGGCTGTTCCTGCATAAACGCCTGGCATAAAAAAGCCCTGCGCGCGTGATGCGCACAGGGCTTGATGTTTCGAGATAATCCGTAATTAACGAATGATCATCTGGTCACGCTCGGGACCGACGGATACCATGCTCACACGCACGCCCATCAGTTCTTCGATACGCTCGACATAACGCTGTGCAGCAGTCGGCAGGCTTTCGAAGGTGCGGCAACCGGTGATGTCTTCTTCCCAGGATGGCATCTGCTCGTATACGGCGGTCAGTGCGGCAGTTTGTGGCCAGATTGGGTTTTCAGTGTGCTCACCGGCGTAGGCGACACAAATTTTCAAGTCTGCCAGACCTGACAGGCAATCGATTTTGGTCAGCGCGATTTCCGTCGCCGCCTGCAGCTCGACGCCATTACGGGTGGCGACGGCATCGAAGTAACCCATGTCGCGCGGACGACCGGTGGTTGCGCCGAACTCGTTGGCGTTTTCGCGGAAGTTGTCCTGCTCTTCCATGGCGGTCACCAGCGTGCCGGTCCCCACGGAAGAACTGAACGCTTTCGCCACGGCAATCACGCGCTCTGGGCGCAGTGCCGGCAAACCACTGCCGATACCGGCATAAGCGGCGGTCACGTTGGAAGACGTGGTCCACGGGTATTCGCCGTAAACCAGGTCACGGCCCGCGCCCAGCTGGGCTTCGAACAGCATGTTGGCGTCTTTTTTCTGCAGAGCCTTCAACGGCTCGGTTACGTTGCAGATAAATTCACGCCATGGCGCGGTCACGTCCAGTAACCATGCGGTCATTTCGGCCGCCGTCTGCTCGAAATCGCAGCTTGGATACAGCGCTTTCAGCTGGGGCATTTTCCAGTCGAGCATGAACTGAATACGTTCCTGCAGAACTTCAGGCTGGTTCAACCAACCCACCAGAATGCCTTTTTTCATTACGCGATCGCCATAGGCAGGCGCGATACCCTGACGCGTGGAGCCATAAGCTGCATCGCCAAGGCGTTGTTCTTCAAGAGTGTCTTCCAATGCGTGCAGCGGCAGGCACAGGGTTGCGCGGTCGGAGATGTGCAGTTTGACTTCAACGCCCGCCGCCTGAACTTCGGCGATTTCCTGCGTCAGCGCGGCAGGGCTGATAACCATGCCCGGGCCGAGAACCGCTACGCAGTCCTTGTTGAAAATACCGCTCGGCAGTTGGTGCAGTTTAAAGGTACCAAAGTCGTTGACGACGGTATGACCGGCGTTGTTACCGCCCTGAAAACGGACGCTTGCTGCGGCATCTGCTGCCAGAAAATCTACGATGCGGCCTTTGCCTTCATCGCCCCAGTTTGCACCTACAACCACAATCGACGGCATACTCAACTCTCCTCATTGGTTAAGGGGACATGCTACGGCGCTATCACAAATATGAGAAATTAATTATAATTATCATCTCAATAAGGATTCCATATGAGCGTAGAGCTAAAAACGGGGCCTTTCAGGCGTCAGTTTTAGCAAATGCACTTCATAAAACTCGCATCAGGGTTAAACATAATGCTCGATATCAACTGGCTAAAAACGTTTGTGACCCTTGCCGAACTTCAGCATTTTGGCAAGGCGGCGGCCGCGCTGCATATGACGCAGCCCAATGTCAGCCTGCACATCAAGCAGCTTGAACAAACCACACGGGTGAAATTGATCGAGCGGAATCCGTTTCGATTAACCCAGGCAGGGTTTCGATTACTGGAAACCAGCCAGCGCACGCTGATGGAGTTGCAGGTCTGTCAGGCGGATCTCAACGCCATCAATGACCAGAGTCGTGGCACGCTGACGATTGCCGCCAGCGATATTATTTCCCGCCTGCTGCTTATCAAGCCGTTTCAGCTATTCAAAAAGGCATTTCCGGGCATCGACTTTACCTTGCTGAATACAACGTCTTCACAGGCGTCGGAGCTGGTTAAAAGTGCCAAGGCGGATTTGGGTTTTGTTATCGAGCAGAAAGAGAGTCAGCCGCTTTATTTCACCGAATTGCAGCAAATCAAATGGTGCGCGCTCGGCAACAACCTTCAGGCCTGGCAGCAACAGCGCCACGGAGAGGATGCCATGCATGCCGATCAGCCGACGCTTATTCTTCTCGGGCATGACACCCGCACCCGTGATCTGCTGGATCAAGCACTGCCCCTTCTTGATCTGCCGCCCTATCGTGTCATGGAAGTGGGCAGTGTGGATGCGCAGATAGACTGGGCCGAAGCCGGTTTCGGTGTGGCGATTGTGCCGGAGTTTTCATTAGGCAGTAAGACTCATCTCACCACGCGGGTTACGCCATTGCCGCATTTTCCGGCTACGCGGCTCGGCTATATCTTGCGTCAGAACCAGACCCTGTCGAAAGCGGTGAAACAGCTATTGTTGTGGGTCAATGAGGAGATCGTTTCTTCGCAACCGCGATAAGTGACAGTGTCACCCAGTAATTACGTCCGTTTAGCACATATTGCTCTATCTCGGAGTAAAAACTTACTTGCAAGTAAGTTTATCCCTCAGTAACCTTTACCTTAGTGTGATCGAGGTCAACTTTTGTGGCCTCGTCACTGTTCTACACCACAGCTAATTACAGCAATAATACTAATTGAGGGTTGAGATTATGTCGTCCAAATGGCCACTTCTGGCGTTGGCTTTGGGTTCCTTTGGTATCGGGACCACCGAGTTTGCGCCTATGGGACTGCTCCCGACGATTGCCAACGGCGTTGAGGTTTCCATTCCAACGGCCGGTCTACTGGTCAGCGCCTATGCCATCGGCGTGATGGTAGGCGCACCGCTGATGACACTGTTCATGAGCCGCTATCGCCGCAAAGCCGCGCTGATGATGTTGATGGGCATTTTCGTTGCCGGAAACCTGCTCTCCTCCATCGCGCCAAATTACACGCTGCTGTTGCTTTCCCGCGTCTTTACCAGTCTGTCGCACGGTGCATTCTTCGGCCTTGGCGCGCTGGTCGCCACCAGTCTGGTGCCGGTACATAAACGCGGGAGTGCCGTCGCCATCATGTTCATGGGTCTGACCATCGCCAATATCGGCGGCGTGCCTGTGGCGACCTGGATTGGTCAAACCATTGGCTGGCGCACCACCTTCGCGATTACTGCCCTGCTCGGCGTGATAACCCTCATCGCCCTTGCCCGTTCACTGCCTCAGGGCGAAGCCGGGAAAATGCCGGAAGTGAAAAAGGAGCTGGCGGTACTGGTGCGCCCTGTCGTGCTGCGTTCGATGGCAACCACGGTGCTGGGTGCCGGGGCGATGTTTACCCTTTATACCTACATCACGCCGATTCTCGAGATGCTGACCCATGCCTCGGGCGAGTTTGTGACCGCCATGCTGATGCTGATTGGCGTGGGCTTTACGCTCGGCAACTATATCAGCGGCAAGCTGGTTGACCGTTCCGTTGACGGCACGCTGATGCTGTTCTTCTCGCTGCTGGCGGTGTCGATGTTTGTGTTGCCGTTTACTGCGACCAGTCACATCGGCGCGGCGATTTCGATGGTACTCTGGGGCATGATGTCGTTTGGTCTGATTTCACCGCTGCAAATGCGCGTAATGGATGCAGCGCACGAAGCGCCGGGCATGGCGTCTTCCGTGAATATCGGTGCCTTCAACCTCGGCAATGCGCTGGGTGCGGCACTGGGCGGCGGCGTATTGAGCTCCGGCCTGACCTTTGCCTGGATCCCGCCTGCAGGCGCGGTACTGGCGGTGCTTGGCCTGATTCTGGTAGCCGCGAGTCGCGGTTCACGCCGTGAACTCGCCGGCGAAGGCGCATGATTTCCTGAATAGATTGACGCGAGAGAGACGGTAAAAAAGTCGTGATGCACAACAACACTTCCCCGGAGAAAGGGGCCGCGAAGAATTCGGAGGCGGCCCTGACAAAAGGTGAAAGAACCCACGCCAAACTTCGTCGCCATGCGGCGGCGGAGTTTGCCCGTTTAGGTTTTCACAACACCAAAGTCAGCGACATCGTAAAAGCCACCGGCGTGTCGCAGCCTACGTTCTACTGCTATTTCGAGAGCAAGGAGATGTGTTACGACGACTTGATGTGCGAATTCCGCGCGCGCCTCGAAGCTCTGACGTTGACCTTGCTGATTGAGGGTGAGATTCCGGCCGAAGAAGTGCTGGACCGCGTCGCCCTGAGTTTTCGCAAGTTCCTCGATTTTCTGGCCGAAGACCCTGAACTGACCCAGATTGGATTCTTTCAGCCGCCGGGTTGCACGGAAACCAAAGCGGGTCTGGCGTGCTGGATTACGCAGAATCTGGCGAAGGAGCAGCAAAGCGGTCTTTTTCGCAAGGACATCAACGCCGTACAGCTCGGCCAATGTTATGTTGGCATGCTGGACCAGATGGCGCGCATTCCGGGCGATGCCCATCACCGCCGGGAACTCAGTCTGGGCTGCGCGCGCTTACTGTGTGAAGGGATTTTGCAGGGCTAATCGTCCGTGCCTTACTTGAACAGATTATCCAGCCTGTCGTCGTCGATGCCCGCCGGTTCAAGATGCGCGGTGACATCGGCGGAGACGAACAGCAGGCGCACGGCGGCTTCGGCCGCGTCGCCGATATCGTGCCCGACATCCACCGACAATTTTCCGTCAACCTCTACGTGAAACTCGACGAAAACACGATCGCCGCCGTTACGGGTGCGGATGTCGTGCACCCCTTTGACCCCTTCGCAACTCAGTACGGCAGTGCGTACCCGCCTGCGGTCTTCGACGTCCAGCTCGCGGTCCAGCAGTTGTTTTAAAGCATCCGCCGCCATGCCTCTGGCGTTCCACAACATATAGAAAGAGATAAGCAACGCGCCTACGGAGTCGGAACGGGTCCAGCCCAGATAATGCTCGAGCACCAGCGCGACCAGCACGGCAACATTGACGGCGACGTCGGTGATGTAGTGCGCCCGGTCGGCAGCGATGGCCGTGGAGGCGGTACGTTTCACCACAAAGCTCTGCATCAGGACCAGCCCCGTCGCGGCCAGTGAACTGAAGATAATGACCCAGATGCCAAGCCCAAGCTCCGCCAGCGGCTGCGGGTGAATGATTCGCCCAATTGATTCGCCACCCAATACTAGACCTGCCCCGCCCAACAGCAGCGCCTGCACAAAGGCCGCCACCGCCTCGGCTTTACCGTGGCCGTAACGGTGCCCCTTGTCGGCCGGACGTCCGGCATAGCGCACGCCGATGAGGGTGACCAGCGACGCCAGCACATCGACCAGACCGTCGGCCGCCGAAGTCAGCAGCGCTATCGAACCCGTTGCCGCCCAGGCCCAGACTTTGATGCCGACCAGCACCAGCGCCACGACGAGCGAGACCATCGACGCCATACGCGTCAACTTTCTATGGGGTATGTTTTGACTTTCGGGAGAAGTCACTGAATTTGCCACACGCGTATCCTGAATTATAACTTTCTAATTATGATGAGAGGCTGTTTCACAATGGCAGCGGATAGGAATTAACCCTATAAAACGGCGCACTTTTGGAGGTGAAATTTTGCTGCCGAGAGCGCCACTTTGCCACTTTTTGCTCTTGCCTAAAAGAATTTTTCAAAGGGGGATAAATAAACCTTATGAGATTGGCTAAAAGGTAAACGTACTGACTTAAATTTACTTGCTTTTACATCAAATTCTTCTAGGGTAAAACGAGCTTCTTTTAGATCCTCGTCCAGGCATGTTCCATGCCGACTTTTTGATGAGCAACACTACTAGCGATCATAACTTTATGACTGACAACAAAAAAGAACCGACCCAGCACAGCAACGATGCTTCCGAAAACAACCATTCCACGATCAACTCTTCACACATAAAATCCGGCGAAGGCCATAGCAATCCTGATGCGGACAAAGATGGGCAGCAGCAGGACGGCAATGATAAAAATGATGAAAAGGGCAAAGGCCCGGGCAAAAAGCCGCTGATCATTTTGGGCATCGTGGTGCTTGTCATCATTATTGTGGCCGCGATTTTCTGGTTCCTGAATCGTAATCTGGAAACCACCGACGACGCCTTCACCGAAGGCAATACCGTGACTGTGGCACCAAAGATTGCCGGTTATGTGGTGAATCTGGCGGTTCAGGACAACCAGTTCGTGAAGAAAGGCCAGCTGGTCGTTCAGATTGACCCGCGTGACGCCACGGCGCAGCGCGATCAGGCCAGCGCACAGCTGGGTCTGGCGGAGTCTCAGCTGCACCAGGCGCAGGTGCAGTATGACCTGGCGAAAGTGCAATACCCGGCGCAGCTTGCGCAGGCAAAAGCCCAGCAGGCGCGTGCCGAAGCCAACTTGCTGAATGCAACCTCCGATTATCGTCGTCAGCGCGGCGTTGACCCACGCGCGACTTCACAGCAAAACATCGATACCGCCAATGCGCAGCTGCGTTCTGCGAGTGCGGAAGTTGAAAACGCCAAGGCGCAGGTGCAGGTTGCCGCGCAGGTTCAGCTGCAGATTCGCAATGCCGAAACCAACGTCGAAGCGCGCCAGCAGCAGGTCCAGCAGGCCAAGGCCCAGCTGGAAACCGCCAACCTGAATTTGTCGTATGCCGACGTTCGTGCGCCGTTTGATGGTTACGTGACCAAGCGTAACGTTCAACTGGGTACGCTGGTTCAGGCCGGCACTTCGCTGTTCTCGCTGGTTTCGCCAGACATCTGGATCACCGCGAACTTCAAGGAGTCCCAGCTTGAGCGCATGAATCCGGGTGACAAGGTGGTCGTTAAAATCGATGCCTATCCCGATATCGAACTGCACGGCCATGTCGACAGTATTCAGCAGGGAACGGGTTCCCGCTTCTCGGCCTTCCCGTCTGAAAATGCGACCGGCAACTATGTGAAGATTGTTCAGCGCGTACCGGTCAAGATTGTCGTCGACAGCGGTCTGGATCCGAAAAAACCTCTGCCGCTCGGCCTGTCGGTCGACCCGTCGGTAACCGTTGAATGAGTGCCGACAACAGCAGTTGGGTCCCCAAAAGCAATCCGTGGGCGGTGGCCATTGTGGTCACCATCGCGGTGTTTATGGAGATCCTCGACACCACCATTGTCAACGTGGCGCTCCCGCACATCGCGGGGTCGCTCTCCTCGAGCTACGATGAATCCACCTGGGTACTGACCTCGTATCTGGTGGCCAACGGTATTGTACTGCCCGTTTCTGCGTTTTTGAGCCGCACCTTCGGCCGCAAAAACTACTTCATGATCTGTATCCTGATGTTCACCGTCTGCTCCTTCCTGTGCGGGATTGCCACCGAATTGTGGCAGATGATCCTTTTCCGCCTGTTGCAGGGATTCTTTGGCGGCGGCTTGCAGCCGGTACAGCAGTCCGTGCTGCTGGACTACTTCAAGAAAGAAGATCGCGGCAAGGCGTTTGGTCTGTCTTCCATTGCCATTATCGTGGCCCCTATCCTCGGCCCTACCCTTGGCGGTCTGATTACCGACAGCTACAGCTGGCGCTGGGTGTTCCTGATTAACATTCCCGTCGGGGTTATCGCGCTTATCGCGATTTACCAATTGCTCGAAGATCCGCCGTGGGAACAGAAATCGAAAGATAAACTCAGCATCGACTACATCGGTATTGCCCTGATTACTCTGGGATTAGGCTGTTTGCAGGTGATGATGGACCGCGGCGAAGACGATGACTGGTTCCAGTCCGGCTTTATTGTCACCTTTGCGGTGCTCGCTGTCATAGGGATTGTAGGGGCCGTCTACTGGCTGCTCTATACCAAGAAACCGGTGGTTGATCTTCGCTGTCTGAAAGACAAGAACTTTGCGGTATCCAGCCTGTTGATGGCCGGTATGGCGATGATCCTCTACGCCAGCTCCGTGGTCATTCCGCAGCTCGCCCAGCAGCAACTCGGCTACACCGCCACCCTTTCGGGCATGGTGATGACGCCGGGCGCGATTCTGGTCGTGTTCAGCATTCCGATCGTGCTTAAACTGATGCCGCTGGTGCAGACCCGTTATCTTATCGCCTTCGGCTTTGCGCTGATGATGATGTCGTTTATCTATTCGATGACGCTGGTGCCGAATATCGATTTCGAAACGCTGATGATGTTCCGCAGTGCGCAATCGATGGGGCTGGGCTTCCTGTTTGTCCCGCTGACGACCATCGCGTTTATTACGCTGCCACAGCGCATGAACGCCGATGCCGCGGCGCTGTTTACCATGTTCCGCAATGTGGCCGGGTCGATAGGCATTTCGCTGTCGACGGCGGGTGTCACCGAGCGCACGCAGGCCAACAGCGCGCACATTGTGCACAACATGACGCCATTGAACGAGCAGTTTAATCTGGCGGTGGAGAAGAGCGCGGCGGCCATTCGAGATTACACGTCGATTGTGGGTGACCCCATTACGCTTGCGACCAGTCGCATGTATCAGGAGATGGTGTCGCAGGCGAAAATACTCGCCTACATCGATGTTTTCAGCTACTGCGCCATCGTTGCCTGTATTTTAATTCCCCTTTGTTTCCTGCTTTCGCCAGTCAAGAGCGAAGGCAGTGCCGGAGCCCATTAATATGTCGGCCTTTGTATCACGTTTAACTGTTTCCGCGCTGGCACTGGCGCTGGCTGGCTGCTCGGTGGGCCCTGATTATCAGGCGCCCCGCGCCAAAACGCCGGTGGCGTTTAATGACCTCAATCAACCGAAGAAAAATCCGGGCGATTCCATCGCCCTCGCCTCTCAGCCAAATCCACAGTGGTGGAAGTCGTTCAAGGATCCCCAGCTCGACAGCCTTATCGATCGCGCCATCGCGGGCAATCTCTCGCTGCAACAGGCGGTGCTGCGCATCGCCGGGGCGCGCGAACCAGATAACCCAGGCCAAGGGAGCCTGGCTGCCGTCGGTCAACGCCAGCGCCAAGGCGACGCGCACCCAGTTGGGTCTGCGTGGCGAGCTTGAGTCCAACGGCATTCAGGACAGGCTCGAGTCGGTGAGCCCAGAGGCCGCCAGCGCGATAGATGTCGCGACCGATCCGGTCAATATCTATCAGGGCAGCTTCGATGCAAGCTGGGAGCTGGACCTGTTCGGCGGCACGCGACGTTCGGTCGAAATGGCCCGCGCGCAGAATCAGTCTTCAATCGAAAGCCGCAACGATGCGCTGGTTTCGCTCCAGGCCGAAGTGGCGCGCAGCTATCTGCAACTGCGCGGCGCGCAAACCGTGCTGGCGGCTATCCAGACCCAGATTGATGTCGCCCAACAGACGCTGGAACTCACTCAAAGTCAGGCAGAGCATGGCCTGGCACCGCAAACCGACGTCGAGAATGCCCGTGCGCAGTTAGGTTCTCTGCGTGCGCAGTTGCCGCAATATCAGTCGCAGCAACGTCAGGCGATGAACGGATTGGCGGTATTGCTGGGTCAGGTGCCGGGATCGCTGGATGCCGAGCTGATGCCGGTCAAAGCCATGCCGGTCATTCCGGCGGTGGTCGCGGTCGGGATCCCGTCCGAGCTGGCCCGTCGTCGTCCGGATGTGCGTAAAGCCGAGGCCGATTTGCACGCTGCGACCGCCAATATCGGCGTGTCGGTGGCGCAGCTGTTCCCCAGCCTCTCGCTCACGGGTCAGTTCGGGATGCGCAACTCTGATTCCGGATATCTGACCGACTGGAGCAGCCATTTCTACTCCTTCGGGCCACAGGTTTCGCTGCCGATTTTCCAGGGCGGCCGACTGGTGTCAAGCGTGCGTCTTTCCCGCGCGCAGCAGGCCAACGCCGTGCTGAGCTATCGTCAGACCGTGTTGACCGCCTTGCAGGATGTCGATAACGCGCTGGTGAGCTACCGTACCGATCAGGACAGGGTGAATGGTCTGGAAGACTCGGCCAATGCGCTGCAAACCAGCTTCGAGCTGGCGAGCGATGGCTATCGTAAAGGCCTCACTTCATTTATTACCGTGCTGGACACGCAACGCCAGCTGGCGCAGGCGCGTCAACAGAGCGCCGAGGCCAGGGTTCAGACCAGCACCGATCTGGTGATGCTCTATAAATCGCTGGGCGGAGGCTGGGAGCCGTATCAAAACGTCAATCTGCCTCATTACAGCGTATTTGGTCCGGCAGAGACGGTCAAAGACCAGTAATCGACTTGTCAGGCAGGCCGGAGACGTTCTCCGGCCTTTATTCTTTTCCCACGCACGACTCTTATTCTGGTTATCCGCATGAACGACGTCACTCAAGAAAAAATCCTCTCGATGATTCCGAGATCTGTAGCGTTGCCTACCGTAAAGGCAAGATTGTCAAAAAAGTGACGCTGGACGATATCAGTGAGGTTATCAAAGAGCCGGACACCTTTATCTGGCTGGGACTGGTACAGCCCGACACCGATTACATGCGACGTATTCAGCAGGAGTTCGGGCTGCATGATTTGGCCATCGAGGATGCGCTCACCGCTCACCAGCGTCCTAAAATCGAGCAGTACGGCGAGTCGCTGTTTATCGTGGTAAAAACCGCCCAGCTCAAGGGCGACGCCATTAAATACGGCGAAACGCATCTCTTTGTCGGTAAAAACTTTCTGATTACCGTGCGTCACGGTGCGTCCACCAGCTATGCCGACGTGCGTAAACACGCGCAGGAATGCCCTGACCTGCTGGCGATGGGGCCAGGTTATGCGCTCTATGCCATTCTGGACATGATTGTCGATAACTATCTGGCTATCTTGCATCAATATACCCAGCGTTTTCAGCACATTGAATCGCAGATGTTTAAATCCGAGTTTAATCAGAGCGCGGTGCACCAGGTGTATCGCCTGCGTCGCGAGCTGTTGTCACTGCACAATGCAGCCCTGCCGATGGGCGATATCTGCAATCAGTTGATGCAGCACCATGAATCGATTATTCCCGATGCGCTGCGTGCCTATCTGCGCGACGTTCACGACCATGCCAATCAGGTTTTGACCACGACCGACGACACGCGCGAGATGCTGTCCAACGCCATGCACGTCAATCTGGCGCTGGTGTCGGTGCACCAGAATGAAGTGGTTCAGAGGTTGGCTGGCTGGGGGGCGATACTGGCGATCCCGACGGTGATTTTCAGCCTCTACGGCATGAACTTCAAGGATATGCCCGAACTCAACGACAGCTGGGGTTATCCGCTGACACTCGGCATTACGGTCGTGGCCTGTATCGCGCTCTATATCAAGTTGAAAAAGTCCGGATGGCTGTAAAAGCACCCTGATGCCGTCAGGGAGGCGCCGCCCCTGCGTTGACCCCACAGGCGGCCTTGAAATACGCAAAAAAACCGCCGAGCCGGAGTTAACCTTGCTCGGCGGTTTGCCGCTTGAGGCTTGCGCTAGAAGACCTTACGCCTTTTCCGGTGCATTCGCCCAGACCATAGTTTGCGTCCGGCTGAGCGACACATTCGCTTCGCGCAGTTTTTTCAGGATTTCATACAGCAGGTCGCTCTTGGTTCGCGACACCACGCGCGGGCTGTTCACATAACCCGTCACACTGAGCACAATACCGTCCGGGCCAAGCTGACTGAACGTCACGGAAGGTTCCGGCGTATCCAGCACCGACTCGTGCGCGGTGTAGGCGTCCAGCAGAATATTGCGAACGGCTTCGGGGTCGATATCTAGCGGGAACGTCAGCGCGATGGTCGCGACGCCCTGCGCATTGCCCATCGTGGCGTTGCGAACGTTTTGCGAGATAAACTGCGAGTTTGGCACGATAACGGTGGAACGGTCACCAAGCTGCAATTCGGTCGCCCTGACATTGATACGACGAATATCCCCTTCTACCCCGCCGATACTGACCAAATCACCCACTTTGACGGGACGTTCGGTCAGCAAAATCACACCCGAGATAAAGTTCTTGACGATTTCCTGCAAGCCAAAACCGATACCGACCGACAGCGCACTCACAATCCACGCCAGTCGATTCCATTCGATGCCGAGCACCGAAAGCGTCACCAGCACCACCAGCACCAGCCCCACATTGGCAAACAGTGTCACCAGCGAGGCGCGCATCCCCTGATCCATATTGGTTTTTGGCAGGAAATCGACATCCAGCCAACGTCGGGCGGAGCGCAGCACATACCAGCCGACAATCAGGAAGATAACGGCATTGACCGCGTGCGCCGGCACGATATTCAGGTGTTCAAGCCCTTTGCCGCCCCAAAGGTCGACGACCTTGCTGAAGAGTTCGAGCGGCGTGGTCGTACCAAAGTTACCGCCCAGCAGCAGAGTTACGGCAAACACCAGCAGCAACGTTTTAGACAGCGCGGCAAACAGCGTAGCGGCCAGTGACAGATGACGATCGCCCACACTCAGCGAGTGTTTCAGCAACTTGCCGGACGCGGTATTGGGCGAGAAGATGCTTTCGCACAGGTCGACGGCCAGATGAATCAGGATATACAGACAGGCGATGACAATACCGACCCACAGCAATTCATAGGTCAGGAAGCGGGCCAGCGGCACATAACCGATAAGCAGGGCGACGAAAATGGCGAACGCCATCACGCTGATGCATAGATGCAAAAGCCCCGCCAGCGTCGAGCGCACCTCCGGCTGGTTCGCCGTTGGCCAGCAGTTTGCGGCGCAGACGGTTAACGCGAATAGGCGCGATACTGGCGCTGATGGCGACCAGCAAAGACGACATGCCGTTACCAAACAGCGTGACGGCGACGCTCGCGCCAATCAGGTTGTTCATCCCCTCAATCAGGCCGAAGATCAGGATAAAGATCGACAGCATTCTCGGGAAACTGACCAACGTTTTGGCGACCGAATCCGCCATTGCCGGCAAACGCCAGCTTGGGTGCAGCGTTGAAAGCAGTGCGCGGCCCAATCCGACAATCAGGGCAGAGAAGATAGACAGCTTGACGATAAGCTCGCCTGTTTCTCTTACCCAGTCGCTGACTTCCGGCATGCGGGTAAAGGTCAGAGCAAACAGCTCGGCACAGCCGCCGAGCGTCAGTACGCTTATCATTGTCGTGGCGAAGGCGAAGAAACTGCGGCGCAAGCGGCCGACGGGCAGCCAGCGCGGTGTCAGCCAGGCCAGCGGCGTGTCGAGCACGCGACTGCCGAAGAAGCCGAGCAGCAGTGCCGCGACCAGAAGTAACCCGCTGACAATCCGGTTATCAGGCTGCCAGGCCAGATGCCAGGCATCGGAGAGTTGCGCCCGGTAATCGTTGAACAATTCGCTGTCATCGTCGGTAGGATGAATCAGCGGTGTCCAGAAATTTTTACCCAGAATACTGCCCGTATTGAGCGCAATCTGGGTTTTCAGCGCATCGCGGCGAAGTCCGGCGATTTGAGCAGAAAGGTTGGCGGCACTGGTTTTAATCGTGCCCGCCTGGGCAATCTGATTGTCCAGCGCGGTTTTGCTGGCATTGAGATCCTTGCGCTGCTTGATAACCTGCGGTGTCTCGGGCAAGGCACCCGGCGCGGGCGCAGGTCCCAACACATCCAGTCCGGCCTGAACCTGCTGGCGCAACGGCTGCAGGGCAACACCCAGCGCATCGGCATCGCTTGAGAGTTTTTGCGCGGCATCGTTGAGGTCGTCGAGAGTATTATTATTTTTAGCGGTGGACACCTGCTGTTTGATGTTATCCAGACGTTTCTGCAAGGCAGAAAGCGCCGCCGGGGCGTCAATCGGCTTGGCCGCTTCGGTCGTCTGTTCCTGATCGGCGGTGGCATCGGGGGCCGCGCTGACCAGCAGTGGGGAAAACAACAACGCCAATAACAGAGCGACGTTAAACGGTGCCCGGAAAAGCTTTTGCATAAAGTGGATTACCCAAAGTTTCATGAATCGAAAACGCGTAAAATTTTCGGAGAAGGTCGATGATGGTTATACGAATCTTAAACTGTTAACGACGAGGACGCCATGTCAGGCAACTCTTAAAAATTGAAAAGCCTCGAAAACGCGGGGCGGAAGCAGGCACTTCCGCCCTGTTTCGTCGATGGGCGACGCAATGATGCCGGAGGCTTAGTTGATGGCGGCCACGGCGTCTCGCGAGGCGGCTTCGCGATCCTGACCGGTCAGTTCACGAAGCTGGCCCTGACGCATTTCCAGCAGACGGTCGGCATGCTGGAAGTAATGGTCGTCGTGACTGATTGCCAGCACCGTTTTGCCCATGGCGGAAAGACGCGGCAGCAGGTCGCGATAGAAGGTGCGGCGAAACTGGGGGTCCTGATCCGCCGCCCATTCGTCAAGCAGCAGGAAGTCTCGCCCTTCGGCGGCGGCCAGCAGCAGCGCGACCCTTTTTTGCTGACCTTTCGACAGCTGCAGGTTTTTTATCTGCTGGTCTTCGATTTCGAGCTTCTCGGCCATTTTCAGCTGGTCGAGCCATTCGGCGACCAGTTTCGCATCGGGGGCTGCGCCATTGGGGCCGATCATCTTGCCAAACAGATGAAAATCGGTAAAGACTGCCGAGAAAAGCTGACGATAATCGTTGACGTTGTCTGCTTCAATCGCCCTGCCGTCGAGCAGTATTTGCCCGGATTTCGGCACATACAGGCCGGTCAGCAACATCGCGAGCGTCGATTTTCCGCTGCCGTTGCCGCCAATCAGAAATACCATTTCGCCGCGTTTAAGAGTCAGATTGATAGGACCAATGCCGAATTGCTGCCCTTCATACTCAAAAGAGAGGTCCCGCAGTTCAAGCTGCTGCCAGTCGCGGTTTGGCGCAGGCGGCACGAAATCGGCGTGATACTCGGCGAGACGCAGAAGTTTGAGTTTTCTGAAAGCCACCTGCGCGCTGAGCAGCGTGGGCAGCGCGCCTACTGCCTGCAACAGCGGGGTACGCAGAAACAGCAACGTCAGGGAAAAGGTCGCGGCGACGGCATTGTTGGACCAGCCGAGCGAGTTTGCCATGTAAAACACCATGCCAATCGCACCCAGCATCATGATATTCGACCAGTTCACCGCGCTCAGGTGAAAAGTGTCTGCGCCGATAATGTGCTTTTTATAGTGCATGGCGTCGCGCTGATACTCCTGCTCGAAGACTTGCTGCGCGCGCTGACGGTTGAGTGCCAGCTCTTTACGCCCTGTTATTACCGTTTCATAATCTTTCTGCAAACTGTCTTCGGCTTCGCGCACGTGGTTCAGATGACCATAAACGCGTCCAACCAGTTTAAAGCTCACCGCAATCGTCACAATCAGCCAGATAACCACCACCACCAGCATTTTGGGCGACAACCAGCCGAGATAAACTGTGCAGCCAATCGACAGGATAATGCCCTGCAGCAGTTCGGGCAAGCGCACAAATGCCAGCGTGATACTGCGAATATCACTGCCAAGGCTCGCCAGCAACTGCGCATTGCCAATCTGCTCGATGCGCTCGATATCGGTATCCATAATGCGTTTGATAAACTGGCTGCGCAGCTTGAAGACGAAATGGTGTCCGAGCGCCGTCAATGCCAGTTGCGAACCCAGCGTGACCGCCATCAGCAACAGCAGAAAGCCGAGAAACTCCGGAAGTACCGCCATTGAGGCCTGCGTGGTTCTGATAAGCTTGACATTAATGAAGGCAATCAACCCGATTCCCAACGCCGCACTGGCGAGCGTCAATGCAATAACCCCGATAAACGGCCAACGGTATTGCCTGAAAACAACGCGCAAAAGCTCCATGAAGATTAATTCTCGAATTATATAAACTGGACGCAGTGTAATGGTCGCCTGAATGAGATCAAGAATATTTCTCACTTTATCCACCCGTTCAGGATTTGAAAAAACTGACAATCCCGCCCTCTCCGTCCTAAACTCATGTAATGAACAAAGAAAATGAACTCAAAAGAAGTAAACGTAATGCGCTGCTGTTGCTCCTCGTGGCCGCTGCGCTGTTTCTCCTCACCCTCTTTCTGCCGCCGGGATTCTGGGTCAACGGCCTGAAGGCGATAAGCGAGGCGGCCATGGTCGGGGCGCTTGCCGACTGGTTTGCGGTCGTGGCCCTGTTCAAGCGTGTTCCGATTCCGTTTGTTGCCGCCCATACCGCCATCATTCCGAAAAACAAACACAAGATTGCCGACAATCTTGCCATCTTCGTGCAGGAAAAATTCCTTGATCCGGGTTCGCTGGTCCGGCTGATACGCCAGCACGATCCCGCCCAGGCCATGGGCACATGGCTGACTGCCAGAGAGAACGCCGAGCAGTTTGGCGGTTATCTGGTGAGCATCATGCGCAACTTTCTGGATATCACCGACGACACGCGAATTCAGAAACTGGTCAAAGATGCGCTGCACACGGCCATCGATAAAGTCGACCTCTCCCAGTCCGTGGCGACCCTGCTTGAAAGCCTGACCAAAGACGGACGCCATCAGGCGCTTTTGGATCAGGTGATGCAAAAACTGGTGGTGTTATTGGAGCAGCCTGCAAGCCGCGAGTTTATCGCCACGCAGATTGTCCGCTGGGTGAAGCGCGAGCATCCTATCAAGTCCAAAATGCTGCCAACCGAATGGTTGGGAGATAACGGCGCGCAGATGGTGTCGAATGCCGTGAACTCGCTGCTGGACGATATTGGCAGCGATCGGGGCCACGCTTTTCGTCTGAGTTTCGACCGTGTGATTGCGCGGTTTATCCAGCGCCTGCAGAACGACCCCAAAATGGCAGCCAAAGCTGAAGAGATTAAAGGCTACCTGAAAAATGACCCGAGTCTGAACGGCTATATTCTCGGCCTGTGGGGCGATTTACGTCAGTGGATGAAGGATGATCTTGAAAAACCCGACTCCAGACTGCATGCGCGAGTCAGCGAAGCCGGTCTGTGGCTGGGCAATATGTTGAGCAAAGACCCTGCCCTGCGCAAGTCGATGAACCTGCAAATGGAAACGCTGGCCGAGAAGATGGCACCGGATTTTGCCCAGTTCCTGACCCGCCATATCAGCGATACCGTTAAGGGCTGGGACGAGAAAGATATGTCGCGGCAGATAGAACTGAATATCGGTAAAGATTTGCAGTTTATTCGCATCAACGGCACGCTGGTCGGCGCGGGTATCGGCCTGATTCTGTATGTGATTTCACAACTTCCTCTCTTTATTCCGTTTATATGGGAAAGGCTGCACTGATTAATTATGCAGAAAGAATGCTTTGGCCATCTAAGAGAAATCTCATATTTCCCTCAGGTGGCCTGAGTAAACCCTGATAATTATCGCAATAATCTGAGTAATTTCTTAATAACGCGGCTTGCCAACCTGAAAACTCCTCGCCAGCGCCAGCATCGCAACGGCTAAATTTTTTTGAACAATTGCGGACATTCCCATAAGGAATCTATTCATTCCTTAACACGCACATATGAATTAAATCATGGGATTGTGTTTTAGCTGTTTTGAATGACTATGCGTCGGGAATTCATGACTCGTCATTCACCCTTCATTTACCCATTATTAAAACTTACCCATTTAGCCGATCACTATCACTTAACGCGCGAGCCTTTATTTTTATGCACGGGATTGGCTATCAAATCTATTTATAGAAACGCATTTACTCGTCGTTATTAATTTATAAGAATAAGCCCATTATATACAGAAGTGCGAGTTGCCGTTTTATGCACGTTGTGAGCTATCTGTTTAATTATTTATGATCAACAAGGAATATTATGTATAACTTTCAACGCTACCATGCAAAAGAGCTGGCCCTTGCCTATATGAGCGGGAAAACGCACAACTACACGCCGGAAGAGTTTCTCGAACAATTAAAAAAGACTGAACAAAGGTTCGACGGACTGTTACGTCACGGCCATGACGTGACACGCGGATTGGTAAGTAAAGCTTTCTAATACACTTTCTTCTTTTCTCGCTTTTATCCTGAATAAAAAAATGGGGCCTCGATGGCCCCATTTTGCGTTGCAATTTGTTGAATGATTTAGCTCATCTGACGATCGTCAACGTATTTACGTTTGTCCGGCGCAGGCGGGAAATACTGGTAGAGCCAGGTTTCGCTCAGGGCATGGTCGTGCGAGCGCAGGAACATGCGCAGTTCGACCGGTTCGACCGAATCGCTGGTAGGTGCCCAGTCGAACAGGATGCGGTAACCGTCAAACGGTTGAACATAAAGGATTTCGATGTTGCTAATCTTGCCGGACGAGACATTGATGACCGGCTCGATACCTTTATCTGCATACGATTTTAGCTCGCCACCGATGAAGTCTACGGCAAAACGGCGCTGCCAGACGGTCGGATAGTGTTCACCCGGCGCCCAGCCTTCCGGGAAGCCGCCCATGCCGGTACGCGTTGCCAGCACTTTCGCCATCGGACTGCGGATTGGCGGCTCATTGCTCCAGTAGAGACGGTAGCTGAAGTCCAGCGAATCCCCGGCCTTGATAGCCTTTTCCGGCTGCCAGAAGCACACCACGTTATCCAGCGTTTCGCCGGTCGTCGGGATCTCCATCAGATTGATTGAACCCTTGCCCCAATTACCTTTCGGCTCGACCCACAGGCTGGGACGCTTGTTATACCAGCCGATAACATCCTGATAATCATCAAAATCATGGTCAAGCTGCAACAGTCCGAAGCCTTTCGGGTTTTCATCCGCGAAGGCGTTGAACTGCAACTTTTGCGGGTTATTCAACGGACGACATACCCATTCGCCATTGCCGCGCCACATGGCCAGGCGATCGGAGTCATGAATCTGAGGGTGAATGGTGTCGCAGCGGCCCCGTTCGTTGGTACCACAGCTAAACATGCTGGTCATCGGCGAAATGCCGAGCTGCTTGACGTCTTTACGGGCATGAAGGTGCTTGTCGATTTCCATGACTACACGCGTAGGCTCGCAGCGAATGGTGAAGCGGTACGCGCCGGTAATGCTCGGGCCGTCAAGCAGGGCATAGACCACGAAGGTGGTGGAGTCGGCTTTCGGCGTTTCAAACCAGAAGGAGACGAAGTCGGGGAACTCTTCAGGATGGTCGGTAAAGGTATCGACCGCTACACCACGGGCAGACAGGCCATACTGATAGGTGTCGTCTACTGCGCGGAAGTAGCTTGCGCCCAGGAAAGAAACCACGTCGCGCTGGGTCAGCTCAGGGGCCTTGTTGACCTTGAATCCGGCAAAGCCGAGGTTGGATTTACCCTCGAGCTGGCTGGTATCGACACCGGCGTCATGGTAGTTGAAGAGTTCGGGGCGGAAGTGAATCTCGCGCGCCTGATGCTTGTCGCCATCAAGAGCAAACATTTTCACCCGACGTTTGAAGCCCATGCCGACGTGAAACAGTTCGACGTCCAGCTGGCGATTCGGGATGTTATGCCAAAGAGAGTGCGCGTGGTCGTACTGAATGCTGTTGTAAGCCTGTGGCGTAAGGTTGGCCAGGGTTTCAGGCAGAGGCTCGGGAGCGCCGCCATAAGGCTGTTTAGCGAGTGAAGCAGCCAACTTCTGCAAAGTAGAGAAGTCAAAGGAGGTCGCGCCGCCGTCGGCCACACTCCCTTGTGCCGCTTCGGCTGAACCGGTGAACAGGGATGCCATCGCAGGCACACCACAGTAAGCAGCAAATGCCATTGAAGCTTTAATAAATGCTCTTCGTTCCATGCCGAAAAGGTTTCCTTTGGCTTAGCAAGTGTATGAATCCGACCACAATGCTCTTTGCTTGGAGCGATGCCGCATCATCGGGCATCCGTGGAGTCGGTGTTAACTTTTACGACCACAAGGCTAACGTATAATTCACATAACGAGTATCAAAAAATTGAAAGCATATCGACAGGAAAGCCCCTCGAACGCGCGAGGGTAAAAGGTTAAATGACGGGCGTGGACGGGCATACGCGGGCTTTCAGTGCCATTGTATAAGGAAGCAACAGACGAGAGGCTTCAATCTTCATTAATTTTTAAGAGCAATCTGGCCTTGATAGGTCAAATAAATTGATGTTCTGCTTAATTGCCGCGAAATGATTAGATAAGCCAAGCCTTCGATACCGCTTATGAATTCGACCTATTCCTAATTTTTTCTTTTAAAACCGTAAGTAACACCTCGTTACCCGAGGTTACACCCCGAATAAAATCGGTGAATAATTTTTAATAACCAACTTGATGTTTAGCTTTAAAACTAATAATTCACCCTTCACATTAATGTTAAGTGCAATTACTTTTTGTTGCTATGTCCCTGCAAAGATTGAGGATCATGGCTTTAAGATACACGCATGACGCTTACATTAATTTTACAGGTCCATAAGCGAAATTGATACGGCAAAAGTAAACGGGTTTACCGATAAAAATTAACTTTGTATTTTGCGCCGATTTATTGCAAAAAGGATCCGCAAGGTTGGCTAACTGTTAACCACCTTCATTGTCACAGCCCTCTAACCTAATAATCAGACATGCACACATGGACGTCCAATAAGGACCATAATCATGCAAACGATAATCCTGGATTTATGTCGTTTTACACGCTTGGGTTTAATACATTCCCTGTCGTTAAATGGGATTAATACCCGCGATATTATTTATGCCAGTGATATAGAAGACCTCGAACAACATTGCCAAATGCAGTTACCAAGAATTGTTTTTATCAATGAGGCTTGTTTGTCTTCCCAGGCCACGAAGTCTTCGCAATTACGTAATTTGATAGTTGAACATCCCAAGACTTTGTTTATCATTTTCATGTCGAGTACCCGCAATCATTTCGATGAATACGTGCACGTTCGCGAAAATGTGATTATTACGTCTAAATCAATAAAAACATCTTCACTCAATCAGTTGTTAAGCAGTCATATTTGTAAGTTTAATTTAGCCGGTATGGGAACCACCATGCTGGATAATTCACCAGTAGTTTTGAGCCGTAGCGAATCGAATATGTTGAAGATGTGGATGTCGGGCGAAGGCACGATTCAGATTTCCGACAAACTGAGGATCAAGGTCAAAACGGTGTCGTCTTATAAAGGCAGCATCAAACGTAAAATCAAAACGCAGAACCAAGCACATCATCTACCACGTAGTACGACTTAGTGATTCACTAACTGAAGGTATCTTTGTTAGCTAAAACTCAACAAGCTCTCCTCTCGCACGGCCTCGCCGTAGAGACGGGAGCTTCCACCCTTTCACGGGTATCGAAGTGGCGTAGCTGACAGCAAGTTTACAGCGAAGGGGCTTAACGGCCCTCTCGTGGCTCTACAAAGGTTCCATCCTTGCTTTGCGTTTCATTGAAAAACCAGATACCCGCCGGATAGTCTTCCAGAGACACAAGATACATCACCCCTTCGTAGAATGTTTCTACCGCCAGTACCCTGCCCTCGCGACGAGGACCGCCATCGGTTTTTACCGTAACAAGATCGTCAACCTGCATATGCTGCTCCGGAATGTGAATAGCCTGGGATAAGCCCAGCGCCCTGCGTTGTCTTCGATAAGTGTATTCTAGTTTACAGGGGATAAAACATGATGCGGCGCAAAGAGGAGGCGAGGAATGACAGGCAATAAAAAACCCGCCTTGGCGGGTTTTTGTAATCTACGTTATCAGCTGTAAAACAGCGGACAAGTGAGATTAGATAGCGGTAACGTTAGCCGCTGACGGACCTTTAGCACCGTTCTCGATAGAGAAAGATACGTTCTGGCCTTCAGCCAGGGTCTTGAAACCTTGATCCTGGATTGCAGAGAAGTGTACGAATACATCTTTGCTGCCGTCTGCAGGAGTGATGAAGCCAAAGCCTTTAGACTCGTTGAACCACTTAACTTGACCTTTCATCATATTAGACATGCGAATTACCTTTTAAATATAAATTTTGCCACCATGGGCATGTTATAGCCGGATTTCAGTCGTTACTTATGGAGGCACTAAGAAGGAAATTCGTCAGATCAGTGTTATCAAGGATAACGCATTAAATTGGAACAACTTTACTCAGGATGTCGTGCATAAATAGGTCTGTACCACAGGCCGAGAGCTATTTACTCATGACTGCATTTCAATAGCAACTGTTTTTAACGGTTACCTAAGGTAATTACCCAATTATGTTGAGTTATCGTACGATTAGCTTGATTTATCGACATCCAGGCCACTGATTTTAAATAAGATGCTGTGGAATGCGGCACGTAAATCGAAAATAAAAAAAATGCTGGATGCCTCTGCTCGTCGGCACGACGAGAAAAACAGCCAGCATCAGGGGCTTGCATCCTTCCTGCCCGCCTACTCCATCATCTCGGAGACGGCGTGCCGGACATAGGCGCTGATTTGCGCCAGGTCTTCGGCTTTCGCGCTGTCGCCGCCTATGGAGCGCACGCGGTTTTCGAGATGACCAATGTCCTGCTCGACCTTGTGAGCAATCTGTACCTTTACGATGGTATCAACGGAGGAGATAAAAGCCCGCATCACGGCCTTGAGCGCAAAAATTTCAGAGAACGAATCATAGGCCAGCTTTTCGGCCGGTGGATGGTTAGGGCTCTGCTTCTCACGCGGTGGCAGGTTCTTCAGGTTATCAACATGTTCGATAATCAGATCGATGTCTCTGATTAGTTCATCAAAATTCTTGGCCACTGATTTTCCTTCGCTCGGCGAAAGCAGAAGAATACCACTGCGGCAAGATGGCGAGAAGTCGGCAAGGCGGGAAAGGTGAAATTTAAACGCAAAGCGCCCGTCCACAAGCATGGACGGGCGCAGTAAACGTCAAAACCCGAGGCGAACCTTGGTGTTATGCGTTTTTCAGTGATTCCATATCGATGACGAAACGGTATTTCACGTCGCTGTTCAGCATACGGGTGTAGGCTTCGTTGATTTGATCCATATTGATCATCTCGACGTCACAACCGATGTTGTTTTCGGCACAGAAATCCAGCATTTCCTGAGTCTCTGCGATACCGCCAATCAGGGAACCCACGAGGCTCTTGCGGCCACCGATCAGTTTACCTGCGTGAACGGCAGGCTCGACCGGCTCGATAAGCCCCACCAGAATGTGCACACCGTTGACTTTCAGCGTATCAAGGTACGGGTTCAGGTCGTGCTGATGCGGAACGGTGTCGAGGATGAAGTCGAAATGGTTTTTAACGTCAGCCATTTGTTTTTCATCGGTAGACAGCACCACGTGGTTTGCACCCAGGCGACGTGCTTCCTGCTCTTTACCGGCAGAGCGGGTAAACAGCGTAACGTCTGCGCCCATGGCGTGAGCAAATTTCAGACCCATGTGGCCCAGACCGCCCAAACCTACGATAGCGACCTTGTGGCCCGGCTTCACGCCCCAATGCTTAAGCGGCGAGTACGTGGTGATACCGGCACACAGCAGCGGTGCCGCGGCCTTGAAGTCCAGCGCTTCAGGGACGCGCAGCACGAACTTCTCGGACACCACGATTTGCTCGGAGTAGCCGCCGTAAGTCATCATGCCGTCGTGGCGATCCAGACTGTTGTAAGTCATGGTCGGACCTTCTTCGCAGTACTGCTCGAGGTCGGCCTTGCAGGACGAGCACGCTTTGCAGGAATCCACCATACAGCCAACACCGACGGAATCGCCGACCTTGAACTGGGTGACTTTGGCGCCGACGTGCGTGACATAGCCAATGATTTCGTGGCCCGGAACCAGAGGATAGACGCTCTGATGCCATTCGTTACGTGCCTGGTGAATGTCTGAGTGACAAACGCCGCAATATTTGATGTCGATAACAACATCGGTATCACGCGGATCGCGACGTACGAAAGTGTGGGGTGCCAGTTCGGTCTCTGCGGACTGCGCGGCAAATCCTCGGACGTTAAGTGTCATCTGTTTTCTCCTGAGGGTTAACGAAAGAATTCGGGGTAGCGATCCTCAGAGCGCCACCGGTGCAAAGTATGCAGGCAAACGTCGGAAAATCGTTATAACGATCCTCGCGAGTGCTTGCCTAAATCTGTTTTTTTCGGAATTTTGATTAAGCGCTGTGCAACCTGCAGCGCCTAATCAGGGGGAGGAAATCGAGCGGAAGCAAGACGCTGACCGCTAGATCAAACGGGCGGATTTCAGCTCACTTTTCAGATAGGCATAGTAGATAGGCGCGGCTACAACCCCGGGCAGGCCAAAGGCGGATTCGAAAATAAGCATCGCCAGCAGCACTTCCCACGACTTGGCATTGATGCTCGTTCCTACAATTCGCGCATTCAGGAAATACTCGACCTTGTGAATGATAATCAGGTACGCCAGCACCAGCGCGCCGACCCAGAGGGATATAGACAGCCCGACGATGCAGATAACCGTATTGGAAATCAGATTGCCCACCACCGGCAGCAAGCCGCAGACAAAGGTAAAGACCACCAGCGTTTTCGACAGCGGCAAATGAATGCCGAACAGCGGCAAAATGCCAAACAGAAATATGCCCGACAGCACCGTATTGATAAGCGAGATCTGGAACTGGGCAAACACCACGTTCCGGAAAGACTGACTCAGCAGTTTCATGCGCTGCATCAAATCGTTCTTGAGGGGCGCATGCTGGTCGTCGCCGACCTGCTTTTGCAGAGAAATGATGGCACCGAGAATCATGCCGACCAGCATCGTGACGAAGGTGTGCGCGGCATTTTTACCGGCGGTCTGGATCATTACTACGTGTTCGCGCATCCATTGAATAAATTCGCGCTGCAACTCTTCGAAGTTTTCGGGCAGATAATGCAGCATGACCGGTGAAAGACGGCTTTGTGCATCACTGAGCAGTTGACTGACCTTGATGTTGAACGCCTCGGGATTACGCATGTCGTGCAGCAGGAAAGAGACGATGCCCATGACCGCCAGAATAAGACCACCTACTACAATGGTACTGATGAGGGCGACCACCAGCCAGCGGGCGCGATCGCCCCGAATGACTTTCTGAAAATAGGGCGTCAGTCCGTTGACCAGTTCATAAACCACAAAACCGGCGATAAAACACCCCAGCAGATGGAGCGGCAAAACCAGAAACAATCCGCCAATGACAATCAGCAGACTAAACCAGCGAATTTGATGCGGTCTCATTATTTGCATTGCTGCATCCTTACTTTTGATCAACAAGCGGCGATCGTTGTGTTTCTACAGCGCGTTTTACCCGTTTCGGCCGTTAAGACATCGGCTTACTTCCATCATAGCACCGAAGTATCAACGGCATAGAAAAGCACGAGTCTTTGACAGGAGATTTTGCTTCCCTATCATAACGAGAGCAATGTGAACTGACAGGCCCAATCATGAACGATTTAGTACGCGACAAACTCGCCCTACCCGATGGGCACAACAAATTATTGCTGCACTCCTGCTGCGCGCCTGTTCCGGTGAGGTGATGGAGGCGATTCAGGCCTCGGGCATCGAGTATGCGATATTTTTCTACAATCCCAATATTCATCCGCAAAAAGAGTATCTGCTGCGCAAAGAGGAAAATATCCGCTTTGCCGAACAGCACAATATTCCCTTTATCGATGCCGATTACGACACCGATAACTGGTTCGAACGCGCGCGCGGGATGGAAAAAGAGCCGGAGCGCGGCATTCGCTGCACCATGTGTTTCGACATGCGTTTCGAACGCACCGCGCTCTATGCGTTCGAGCATGGCTACACGGCCATTTCAAGCTCGCTTGGCATTTCGCGCTGGAAGGACATGCAGCAGATCAACGGTTGCGGCCATCGCTCGGCGGCGCCTTATCCTGGCATGGTGTACTGGGACTATAACTGGCGCAAAAAGGGCGGCGCGGCGCGGATGGTCGAAATCAGCAAACGCGAGCACTTTTACCAGCAGGAATATTGCGGCTGCGTGTATTCCCTGCGTGACACCAACCTGCATCGCAAGGCGCAGGGTCGTCCGTTAATTAAACTCGGCGTAAAATATTACGGCGACGAAGACGACGAATAACCGGCAATATCCTTTCAATAGCCCGATTTTCATCGGGCTAATCTCTTAAGCTTTATCCCGCTCACATTTTCCACCTCGCCGCTTTTTTCTACCACATTCAAACTTGCTTAACGCGCTCGTGCTTGGTACTTTCCGACTCTGGCATTTCTTATGCTTTTCGTACTAATCCGACTTATAAAAAATATATACCTATAAATCAAAGCAATACATAAGAACATCACAACGTCACACGTCTATTTTTGAACAACAGGGGTAATACTATGTGGGTATTGATTGGCATTCCGATCGTCGTGATCGGCTTTGCGTTGCGGTTCAATCCGCTGCTCGTCGTCACTATCGCCGGGATTTCAACCGGCCTGGCGGGCGGTATGCAGACGGTCGAGATTGTCGGCGCGTTCGGTAAAGCGTTTATTGATAACCGCTACATGGGCCTGATTTGGCTGACGCTGCCTGTCATCGCGATTCTGGAACGCAGCGGCTTAAGAGAACAGGCGCAGCATCTGATTTCCAAAATTCACGCTGCCACCACCGGTCGCGTATTGATGCTCTACTTCTTTATTCGTCAGATGACTGCCGCACTGGGCCTGACGTCACTTGGCGGACACGCGCAGATGGTCCGCCCGCTTATTGCCCCGATGGCCGAAGCCGCAGCGGTAAGCAAATACGGTGACTTACCGGCCGAGGTGCGCCAGAAAATTCGCGCCAATGCCGCGGCCGTCGATAACATCGCCGTATTCTTCGGCGAAGACATCTTTATTGCAGTGCAGTCGATTTTGTTGATTAAAGGTTTCCTCGACCAGAACGGCGTCTTTGTCGAACCTTTGCAGCTTTCCGTATGGGCTATTCCGACGGCCATCGCCGCGCTGATTATTCATTTCTTCCGTTTATGGTTGCTCGACCGCTCTCTGGCCAAACGTTTTGATGCACAATGGGCGGAGGCGGCAAAATGATTACCCTTAATACCGTTTATATCCTCGCGGGCCTGCTGTTTGCCGCGTTTGCCCTTTTCAACCTTGGCGATAAAACCAATCCCAAGCGCGTAATCAATGCCTTGGTTCTGGGGAATCTACGCCCTTACCTTCCTGATTGGTACGCAATTGCCGCATTTTGTGACCGGCTGTATGGCGATTCTGCTGGCCGTTATTGCCGGTACGGGCCAACTGGGCAAAGGTAAACACGATGCCAGCCAGCCGGAAATCAAGGCCCGGCGCGAAGCCAATGCCAAACGTTTTGGCAACAAACTGTTTATTCCGGCCCTGCTTATTCCACTCGTGACCCTGATAGGCACCCTTACGCTGAAATATACGCCGCTTGTGGAAACCAAAAATGTCACGCTGATTTCCCTGGTGCTCGGCACCGTTGTGGCCTTTATCGTGGCGCTGGTGATGCTGCGCGACTCGCCGTTAAAAGCGATTAAAGCAGGTGGACACACGATGGATACGGTTGGCTGGGCGGCGATTCTGCCGCAAATGCTGGCCGCGCTGGGCGGACTGTTTGCGCTGGCGGGCGTGGGAACCGTGGTTGCTGACTTGGTGAAAGACATCATTCCGATGGGATCGCCGCTGGCCATTTGCATCGCTTATACTTTCGGCATGGCACTGTTTACCATGATCATGGGCAACGGCTTCGCGGCCTTCCCCGTAATGACCGCCGGTATCGGTTTACCGCTTATCTTCCATCAACTGGGCGGCAACCCGGCAATTATGGGCGCTATCGGCATGTTGTCGGGCTTCTGTGGAACCCTGATGACGCCAATGGCCGCCAACTTCAATATTGTTCCCGCCGCGCTGCTTGAGCTTAAAGATAAATATGGCGTCATCAAAGCGCAGGCCATGACGGGCATCTTGTTGTTGCTGGTCAACACTGCATTCCTGTATTTCTTTGTGTTCCGTTTCTAACGGTGCGCCAAAGGAGAAATTATGTCGAGCTCGGAAAGCCCTATGCAATTGACGCCAGAAATGGCGTCACGCTTCGCCTCGCTGGCGTTGAATCATTTAACTCGTGAATACCCGAACAAGCTGACCCATGCGCTTGCCGGGCCGGAAGATGTTCAAGGCCCGCGCGCGCTGCATCCTATTTTTTATGGCAGTTATGACTGGCACTCCTGCGTGCATGGCTACTGGCTGCTGCTGCGCCTGCTTGGGCGGTATCCGGCATTGCCCGAAGCCGACGCGATTATCGCCGTGGTCTCCACGCATTTCACGCCGGAAAATGTGGCGGGCGAGATGCGCTATCTTCAGCAAAAGCAGCACAGCGGTTTCGAACGCCCTTATGGTTGGGCCTGGTTCCTGGCACTGATTCAGCAACTGGAAGCCCTGCCCTTGCCGCAGGCGGCGCAATGGGTGAAAACGTTGTCGCCGATGACGGAATTTTTCGTCAAAAGTTTCTGCGAGTTTCTGCCTAAAGCGACCTATCCCCTGCGCGTCGGGACCCATTTCAATACCGCCTTCGCGCTGGCGTTGACGTTGGACTATGCCCGAAGCGCGTCGCGCAACAAGCTCGCCTCGCTGATTGAAGAGACGGCGCTACGCTGGCATCTTGAAGACGTGAACTGTCAGGCCTGGGAACCGGGCGGTGACGAGTTCCTGTCGCCTTCCTTAATGGAGGCTGAATTGATGCGTCGCGTGCTGCCGCCACAGGCATTTGTGACCTGGTTTGGCCGCTTTCTGCCGCAGTTGGCGCACGGTAAACCCGAGACTCTGTTTACACCGGCGACCGTCACGGACAGAACCGATGGCAAAATTGGTCATCTGGATGGATTGAATCTGAGTCGGGCGTGGTGTCAGCGGTCACTGGCGGCCGCCCTGCCCGCGGGCGATCCGCGGGTTTTGCTGCTCCAGACTGCCGCTGACAGTCATTTGCATAGCGCTCTCGATCATCTCGACAGCGACTATACCGGTGAGCACTGGCTCGCGACCTTTGCCCTGCTGGCGCTCGAAGCCTAAACGACCTCCTGTCGCAGCGCAGCGTGCGTTGCGACAGCGTTAGCGGATAATCCCGCGCACTGAACGTGCAAAGAAGTGCTCATAACAGCCCAGCAGCGGATATTCCTGCTGCAAGCGGGCAATCTCTTCTCTCACCACTTCCAGCGCCTCTGCGCAGTGATACAAACGTTGATAAAGCGAATGGATAATTTTACGCAGAATGTCCTCTTCAACGCGCTGTATCAAGGCATGTTCATGAATGCCAACGGGTTTGCAGCGATTCCCCTGCACACAGACAAACGGCGGGATATCCTGCACTACGCAGGATTGAGCCAGAATTTTCGCACCCAGACCCAAAATGCAGAACTGATGCACCGCCGACTGCGCGCCAAGTTCGACGTTATCGTCAACCTCGACGTGCCCTGCCAATATGCTATGGATACCGAATCGCACGGAATTGCCGACGACGCAGTCATGGCCGATATGGACCTTGTCATGAAAAACATTGTTATCGCCTATCTGCGTAATGCCGGTGCCTTGCAGCGTACCTCGATGAAGCGTGGCGTATTGACCAATATGATTACAATCGCCTATCACCAGACGTGTGGGTTCTCCGGCATATTTAAGGTCTTGATTGATTTCACCGATCGAACAGAATCGCTCTATAAGGTTGTGTTTTCCGATGCGGGTGTGGCCGTTGATAACCGTGTGAGAGGCGATTTCCGTGCCCTCGCCGATATCCACATCTTTTTGAATCAGACAGAAACGGCCCGATGCGCACGTTCGCACCAATGCGCGCGCCGTGTTCAATAATACTGTTTTTGGCAATTGTTGCAGAAGGATGAATCACGTAGAAGAATCTCCGGATGAGGCATAGGTTCAGGAAAAACCTTTAAGCCCATCCCGCCGACAGCATAAAGAAAAAAGTGCGCCAACCCAGCAGCATTTAATTTATATATTATTTGAACCTTCCCGCAGAGTTTGACTCTATGGTGAAGCTCTGGTTTTTTATCGATTGCATAAATGTGATTTATTTTTGGATTCGACACTTATCACAATGGCAGAAAATAATAGTTGAGCCACCTCAAAAAATCCGCTTAATCTTCTTCGGTTACTTCGCATTTCTCTACCGCCGACCTTCAAGGCTTCGAAAGTTAAATATCATTAGCCATTCTTGAGAATTTATACCTTCCACTCATTTATTCTCGATATATTACAACTCCTTAAAGAAAGCACCCCCTTCAATTTGTTTTAATAAATTAATAAAACCCCAAACAATCAAAAGCTAAAAAACAAAATACCATTGCATTCAATACATTACAAAGCAAAGCCATCTTTAATCTCTTTATTTCGTATTGTTACGCGGTTTTTTGGCAAAGGCCTCCCGGCGAAAACAGAAAAAATAAAAAAATAAAAATGCCGTTAACTTTTCCTTCTCAAATTAATTGCACCCCTTACACCGCCACTATTATTTAACAAGCTTTACAGCGGGTTAATAAAATCATGAGGATTAAATTAACTTAACTTGCACACTAATAAATATCACGCAACTTTAATTAATTGATATTGTGCATGTTTTAAAGATTATTATTTGCTTGATGAATTTAGGATTAAAGCTATATCTATTTAACCTTCATTATTTTTTGGAAAACGCGTATGCCAGCCGCAAAAAAGATGACCGTGGTACAACTCACCATGCTAACCGCAGTAAATATGTTAGGGTCAGGAATTGTGTTATTGCCGACCAAGCTTGCGGAAGTCGGCGCTATCTCGATTTTATCGTGGCTTATTACGGCAACAGGTTCGCTGGCGCTGGCCTATGCATTCGCCCGCTGCGGCATGCTGAGCCGTAAAACGGGCGGTATGGGCGGTTATGCCGAATATACCTTTGGCAAGGGTGGGAATTATATTACCAACTATACCTACGGCGTTTCCCTGCTCATCGCCAATGTCGCCATCAGCATTACGGCCGTCGGCTATATCGAAGAACTGTTCCATATTCACCTAAGCAGTCTCCAGGTGGGGTTAGCCACCATTGCGCTGCTATGGATTACCACGGTTCGCCAATTTCGGCGGCGCGAGTATTACGGGCAAAATCGGCGCCGTGACCGTATGGGGAGTCATAGCCCCCGTCGTCATTGTCTCGACCGTCGGATGGTTCTGGTTCGACAGCAGCGTTTACGCCGCAGGCTGGAACCCGCATAACCGAGGATGGATAGATGCCGCGGGCGCGTCCGTCGCCATTACGCTTTGGGCATTTCTAGGGCTGGAATCGGCCTGCGCCAATACGGATGCCGTTGAAAATCCCGAGAAAAACGTGCCTATTGCCGTCTTGGGCGGCACCCTCGGCGCAGCGGTTATCTATATCGTTTCTACCAATGTCATCGCCGGTATTGTCGCCAATCCTGAACTGGCCGCCTCGACCGCGCCGTTTGGACTGGTGTTTGCCAAGATGTTTACCCCATTTGTGGGTGACGCGGTAATGGCATTGATGGTCATTGCCTGTATCGGATCGTTGCTTGGATGGCAATTCACTATCGCCCAGGTATTCAAAAGCTCTGCCGACACGGGTTATTTTTTGCCGATTTTCGCCAGAGCCAACAAGGCCGGAACCCCGATTGTCGGCATGCTCATTCTTCTGGCCGGTCAAACCGCCCTCGGATTGCTCACCATCAGCCCCGACCTGACCAAGCAGTTCGATACGCTGGTCAATCTCGCCGTGGTCACCAATCTCGTTCCTTACATCCTGTCCATGGCAGCCCTGATGACGATGCAAAAAGTGTCTCATGTCCCGCCGGGCAAGGCGCTGGTCAGCAACATCATCGCCTGGATAGCCGCAGCCTACAGCTATCTGGCGCTGTACAGTTCCGGCGAACAGGCCTTGATGCTGGGCGGCGTGGCGACCATTTTCGGCTATACCCTGTTCGGCTTCGTCAATAACCGGCTTATCCGTCTCGAAGAACACAACAACAGCGTGCCGGTACAAACGGTGAGTGCGCAACACTTGTCGGAAAAACCTATCCCCGTGAATTCTGTGCAAATGACTAAGAGGTCTTGAAAATGACGGCGACCAGACAACCGCTAGGCATGTTGGCACTCCTTATCAGTAGCTCACCGGATAAGCATACGGTGCTGGGACGTGGCTTAAACCAGTTGATTCATGATGTTGAAGAGAGATTGATCACCGTTACGCTTGCCGAAACCTTAAGCGATGCCTCATCGATTCTGCATTCGGATCCGGCGATTCAATGTGTTTTATTGAGCTGGGAACCTGGACAGCAGCGAAGAGCACGAGGAGTGCATCAAGCTGCTCACCGATCTCAGAAAACGCAACACCCGTTTGCCGGTGTTTCTGATAAGCGATCGCAGCACCGCCTCGACTATTCCTTTGGTGGTCATGCAAAATGCCGACGATTTTATCTGGCTACCGGAAGACACCAGCCGCTTTATCAGCGGACGTATTCTGGCCGCCATCGAACGTTATCGTCAGGCGGTATTGCCGCCGATGCTGGGCGCGCTGCTGAAATTTGCGCGCTCTTATGAATATTCCTGGCACACACCGGGTCACGCAGGCGGCACGGCATTTCTTAAAAGCACGGCGGGCCGCGCCTTCTATGCCTTCTTTGGCGAAAATCTTTTCCGATCCGACCTCTCGATTTCCGTCGGCGAACTGGGTTCGCTGCTGGATCACAGCGGCCCGATTGGTCAGGGCGAACGCTACGCTGCCAAGGTGTTCGGGGCGCATCGCACCTATTATGTGACCAACGGTTCATCGACCTCCAACCGCGTTATTTTAATGGCGAGCGTGACGCGTAATCAGATAGCGCTTTGCGATCGCAACTGCCACAAGTCGGCCGAACACGCCATGACCCTCTCGGGCGCGATCCCGACCTATCTGGTGCCCACCCGCAACCGCTTCGGCATTATCGGCCCGATTCTGCCGCAAACCCTGAGCAGCGAAAGCATTAAAGCGGCAATCGCCCGTAATCCGCTGGTAAAAGAGGGTATCGATCCGACGCCGATTCACGCGATTATCACCAATTCGACCTACGACGGCCTGACTTACAATGTCACGCGGGTTGAAGAGTTGCTGGGTCAAAGTGTCGAT
Organism: Rouxiella chamberiensis; assembly: GCF_026967475.1. Classification (NCBI taxonomy): domain Bacteria; kingdom Pseudomonadati; phylum Pseudomonadota; class Gammaproteobacteria; order Enterobacterales; family Yersiniaceae; genus Rouxiella; species Rouxiella chamberiensis. Next base: position 1,932,470 of record NZ_CP114058.1, read on the forward strand.
CGCCTGCATTTTGATGAAGCCTGGTACGGCTATGCCCGTTTTAATCCGTTGTATCGCGACCGCTTTGCGATGCACGGCAATCCCAAAGATCATGACCCGTCCGGCCCTACCGTGTTTGCTACCCAGTCGACCCATAAGTTGCTCGCGGCATTATCACAGGCTTCAATGATTCACGTGCGAGACGGCCGCAATCCAATTCCTCATGGACGCTTCAACGAATCCTTCATGATGCATGCATCGACCTCGCCTAATTACGCCATTATGGCCTCCTGTGACGTCGGTTCGGCGATGATGGAGTCGCCCAGCGGCGAAATCCTCACCACCGAATCCATCGAGGAGGCCATCTCGTTTCGTCAGGTGGTTTCGCGGATGCACAGCGATTTAACTGAAAAAGGCGATTGGTTCTTTACCTGCTGGCAGCCTCCCGTTGTACAAGTCGGGCAGCAATCACTGCCTTTTCATGAGGTCGATCCCGCCATTTTAAAAAGCGAGCCTGATTGCTGGGTCTTGCATCCTGACGAAATCTGGCATGGCTTCGGCCTCATTGAAGACGGCTATTGCATGCTGGACCCCATTAAAGTTTCGGTGCTCACGCCGGGCATGGGCGACGACGGCGAGTTGCTCGAGCACGGCATTCCCGCCTGTGTATTGAGCGCGTATCTAAGTCGGCAAGGCATTGTGGTTGAGAAAACCACCGATTTTACGATTTTGTTCCTGTTTTCCATCGGCATTACCAAAGGAAAATGGGGCACGCTGGTCAATGCCCTGCTGGATTTCAAACGTGATTACGATGCCAATCTGGAGCTGGAAATGTGTCTGCCGGACTTGGTGGCCGTGAACAGTCAACGCTATGGCGATATGGGGTTGAAAGATCTCACGGTGCAGATTTTCAATGCGATGAAAATTCATAAAACCACCTCGACGATGGCCCAAGCCTTCGGCATGTTGCCGCAAGCCGTCTTCAGCCCCGTCGAAGCCTATGAAAAACTGGTGAGAAACGAGGTTGAGCTCATCCCGCTCAGCGAGGCCGCCAATCGTATCGTGGCGACCGGCATTGTGCCTTATCCACCGGGCATTCCGCTGCTGATGCCCGGAGAAAATACCGGCGATGCGGAAGGTCCGTTACTCGCCTATCTCAAGGCTCTGGAGAAGTTCGATACCTCTTTCCCGGGATTCACGCACGATACCCACGGAATTGAAAATGAGGCGGGTGTTTATCATTTGCTGGTACTCAAATGACAATAACCCACGTTCAGCCCCGCTGCGGCCTAGGTTGCGCGGAGCATTCCCTGATTATAAAAAATATAAGGATACAAGCTTATGCGATCGTTAAATGCCGTTTCGCGAATTGGGTTACTTCTGGCGGTCGGCCTGCTGGCGGCCTGCGCCTCGAAAGTCGCCGAAAAGCATCAATACTCTGGATTTTTAGGCAATTATGATGATCTGCAATTCGTGCAAACGGCAAGCGGACATCAGACATTGCGCTGGATTTCGCCTGATTATCACGAAAGCCATTACAAGACTCTCTCCTTCGACCCGGTCATCTACTATCCGCGCGCCGCGCCCGACAGTCGAGTGAGCGCCGACACGCTTGAGCAAATTCGCCTCTATACCGAGCAACGTCTCAAAGCGGCGCTGGGACAGCGAATGACCATCGTCAATCAGCCACAACCGGGCGGATTAAGAGTCAAAACCGCTATCACCGCCGTTACGGCCAGCAACAAGGATGTACAGTTTTATGAAGTGATCCCGGTGGGTGCGGTTATTGCCGGAGCAATGGCGGTTTCGGGGCATCGGAGTCAGAATTCGGAGCTGTTTCTCGAGCTGGAAGCCATTGATGTCACCACCGGCAAACCGTTAATCAAAGTTGTGCGCAAAGGCACCGGCAAACAGGTGGCCAACAACAGCGCGCCGATTACCGCCGCCGACGTGAAATCTGCCATTGATGACATGGTTAGAGATGTCGCGAGCTTCCCGCATCAATAGTCGGAGGATAAATGCTTGTTAAAAAAGGCCATCCTTTGAGGATGGCCTGTTACGGCCTGTACCTGAAATTACCAGCGCTGATGCACCCAAGGGGCGATTTTCTGCTGATAGATACCTTTCAATGCAAGCATCGTGTCTTCGGAAAGCGCATCGAGTTGACTCGCCTGCGCGTTGGCTTCGGACTGCGCCCTGTTTTTCGCGCCCGGGATCACCACGGTAACGTTCTCGTTCATTAATATCCAACGTAAGGCCAGCATCGCCATGGTGACGTCACCCTTAACGAACCGACGAATATCCTCGACGGCATCCAGCGCAACCTCGAACGGCACGCCCGAAAACGTCTCGCCCTTATCGAATGCTTCGCCGTTGCGGTTGAAGGCGCGATGGTCGTCTGCCGAAAAAAACGTGTCGGCTTTCATCTTGCCGGTCAGCAACCCCGAAGCCAGTGGCACGCGGGCGATAATCCCGACGTTGCGACGTTTCGCCTCCAGTAACAGATGTTCTGCCGGACGCTGTCTGAAAATATTGTAAATCAGCTGAATAGAAGAGACATTGGGAAACTCCAGCGCTTTCAGCCCCTCCTCCACCTTTTCGACGGACACCCCGTAGTGGCGAATTTTTCCGGCGGCTACCATGTCGTCCATGACGTCAAAGACTTCCGGCGTATAGTAAATTTCCGTTGGCGGGCAGTGCAACTGCACCAAATCCAGCGTGTCGGTTTGCAGATTCTGTAAGGAGCGTTCGACAAAGGCATTGAGATTTTCTGCCGTGTAACCTTCGGACACATGCGGAGAAAGACGGCGACCCAATTTGGTGGCAACAAACGGCCGCTTTCCGCCGCGCGCATTCAGCACTTCGGCAATGATTTTTTCAGAGCGGCCATCTCCATAGACATCGGCGGTATCGATAAAGGTTATTCCGGCATCCAGCGCGGCATTCAGCGCCTCCTTGGCATCTTCCACGCTGACTTCGCCCCAAGTTCCGCCGATGGCCCATGCACCGAATCCAATTTCCGAAACACTCTGGCCTGTCTGTCCCAAAATTCTTTGCTTCATAAATGCCTTCCTCAACGGGTGTGATTAAACATAAATTAACTTCGAAGGCCTGACAGCCGTCTCGACATCACATGGGCGGTCCAGCTTCTCGAAAGGAAAATTGTTTTTTTCGACTTGGCACAGCCTGAAAATGGCTGATATCACTTAATTCTTAAGCGGACAGTAGCGGCTTAAGACTAATTTAAGCTCTGCGATTCAGGATAGGCGCGATCGGCTAAACGCCTGACTTACGGCGGCCGACAATGTCAGTGCTTGTTGCCATCCGAATTCTGGAGTCTGCCTTGTTCAAGAAAATTTCCGCGTTCAGCCTGCCAGGAATGAGTTACTTTCAACTCACCCTGTTGCTGAGCCTGTACTTCACCTTTGTGGTCAACTTTCCGATTCTGGTCCATTTTTATCGGATCCTTCATGGGTTGTCGGCCTTTAAAATGGGCTTTGCCCTTTCCATTCCGCTGGTGCTGTTTGCAGCGTTGAATGTGGTATTTACCCCGTTTACCTTTAAACCGATCTTCAAACCGTTTTTTGTCATCCTGTTGATCGTGAGCGCACTCGCCGCCTACGCCCAACTGGTTTTTCACGTCATTTTTGACCGTGGCATGATTGAAAATATTGCCGAAACCCAGCAAAGCGAGGCGTCGTCCTATTTGAATGCCTCAGTCGTTGGCTGGTTTGTGATTACCGGTCTGCTGCCCGCCCTGCTGCTGCTGAAAATTCCGGTGGTCTACAATCAGACGGCGGTCAAACGTTTAGGTGTGCGCGTGCTGTCGATGGTGATTTCACTGGCGTTGATAGGCGGTGTCGCTGCGCTTTACTACAAGGATTACGCCTCGGTAGGACGCAACAACCGCACGCTGAACCTCGAAATTCTGCCAACCAACTTCCTGTATAGCGCTTTCCAATACATTAACCATACCTATTTCATCAAGCCGTTGCCTTTTGAACAGGTAGGAACGGACGCCAAACTGGTGCAAAAAGCGGGTCAAAAACCGACCTTGATGATGCTGGTGATTGGAGAAACCGGCCGCGCCCAGAATCAGTCCTACAACGGTTATGAGAAACCGACCAACGGTTTTACCCAACAGATACCGGATATGGTGTTCTTTAAACACATGACCTCCTGCGGTACCGCAACCGCTGTCTCGGTGCCCTGCATGTTTTCCGATATGAAACGGGTCAATTTCGATAATGCCCGTGCGCACAGCAGCGACAGCTTCCTCGACATTCTGCAGCGCGCCGGCGTGTCGGTTTATTGGAAAGATAATGATGAAGGCTGCAAAGGCGTGTGCGATCGCGTTCCGAACATCACACTCGATACCAAAAAAGACGGCAAATTCTGCGACGGCGACACGTGTCTCGATGCGGCCCTGCTGGAAAACATAGACGACAAGATTGTCGACGACGGCAAAAACAAGCTGCTCGCCTTCCATCTCATCGGCAGTCACGGCCCTGCCTATTATCATCGTTATCCCGATAATTTCCGTTACTTCACGCCCGATTGTGAAAGAAGCGATATAGAAAATTGCAGTCATGAGCAACTGGTCAATACCTACGACAACACGGTGCGCTATACCGATTACGTGTTGAGCCAGGTCGTCGCCAAGGCTAGGCAATATGAAGACAAATATAACGTGGTGATGATTTATCTGTCCGATCACGGCGAATCGCTTGGTGAAGATGGCCTTTATCTGCATGGAACGCCCTACAGCGTGGCACCGCCACAGCAAACCCATGTGCCGATGATGTTCTGGCTTTCGCCGCAATACGCTGCCGCAGAAGGGATTTCGATGAGTTGCCTGCAAACGGCCGCCGAGAAAGGGAGTTTTCGCAAGACAACCTGTTCCACACCGTTTTAGATGCGATGGACGTTAAAACTTCGGCGCTTGATCCGACACTCGATATTTTTAAAGCCTGCAGGACGGCACAATAATCAACAGGGGGCAACGGCGGTGTAGTGCCGGAAGCCCCTGATTATTAGCACAATCTCCTCATCTCGTTGGCTGCCCGTCATCTATTGTTAACACAGATGTCGCCACGGGCAGCGCCTTGCGACCCAAATGATTGCAACAAAGGGAGACAGAGAATGAGCGGTTTTGATAAAGAAGATTTAAGCGGATTTGTCGGCAAGCATGTGGTTTACACCTACGATAACGGCTGGAACTACGAAATTTATGTCAAAAATGCCACCACACTCGACTATCGCATTCACAGCGGCATCGTAGGCAATCGCTGGGTCAAAAGCCAGCACGCCTACATCGGTTCGCGTCGCGCGTGAAGTCTATAAAATTTCATGGACCGAGCCGACCGGCACCGACGTCAGCCTGATCGTGAATCTGGCAGACAAGGTCTTCCACGGCACGATTTTCTTCCCGCGCTGGGTCATCAATCATCCGGAAAGAACCGTGTGTTTCCAAAACGAGCACATCGCACAGATGGAAGCTTATCGCGATGCAGGTCCGGCCTACCCTACCGAAATTATTGACGAATTTGCGACTATTACTTTCGTTCGCGATTGCGGAGCCGACAACGAAGACGTCATTGACTGTGCCGCCAGCGAACTTCCCGAAAACTTCCCGCAAAATCTACGCTAAACAGCCATATGACGCCCCACATGACGAGGGGCGTCATCATTTAACGCAGCACGTTAATCAGACTCTGATTAAACTTCTCCGGTTCTTCCATCTGAGGCGCATGCCCCAACCCCTTGAACTCAATCAGTTTCGCATGCGGAATCAACTTTGCCGCCTGCTTGCCGAGCACATTATAATGCCCCAGTCTGGCTTTCACGGCCGGAGGCGCAATATCGCTGCCAATGGCGGTGGTATCCGACGTCCCAATCATCAGCGTTGTCGGCACACGCAAATCCTTGAATTCATAGAATACCGGCTGCGTGAAGATCATGTCGTAGATCAGCGCCGAGTTCCACGCCACCAGCTTGTGCCCCGGTCCGTTGTTCAACCCCGCCAGCATATCGACCCAGCGATCGTATTCCGGTTTCCATTTCCCGACATAATAGGTTTTCAGTTCGTAATCATGAATGCTCTGCGCAGACAGTGTTAACTCGCGGTCATACCACTGATCCACCGTGCGGTAAGGCGCACCTTTTGCTTTCCAGTCTTCAAGCCCGATAGGGTTGACCAACACCAGTTTTGAGGTTTCCTGCGGATACATCAGCGCATAACGTGTCGCCAGCATGCCGCCCGTGGAGTGGCCCACAATCACGGCCTTGTCGATTTTCAGGCTCTTGAGCAGGTCGTGAGTATTGGTGGCCAACTGCTGGAACGTATATTGATAATGCTCGGGTTTGGAAGACGAACAGAAACCAATCTGGTCGGGTGCCACAACGCGATACCCTTGTCCCAGCAACGCCTTGACGGTATCGCCCCAGGTTGCGCCACAGAAATTTTTGCCGTGCATCAGCACCACTGTCTGCCCGTTTCTTTTCCCCTGCGGCTTCACGTCCATATACCCCATTTGCAGTGGAACGCCCTGGGAGTTAAAGGAAAAATGCTGAAGCGGGTACGGATAATCAAAGCCTTGAAGCTGCGGACCATAGGATGGCGCATCGGCCGCCATTGCTGCGCCGGACGCCAGTACCAACGCCAACGCGGATGAGGTAAGCCATTTTTTAGCTGAAAAGAGCATCGTGAATCCCCGAAAAATCGCCACTGTGCGACATAAAAGAAGAATAGTAAGGGGTTTATTGAAAGGATTGAATGATAAATGGTGACATTTTGTTTATTCCTTCGACGCTTAGCCACAGCAACTCCGCAAAATAGTCCGCCCGTCTCGGGACGAAAGCATTTACGTGAGCTACGTTTGATAAGAAGGATCTGCGAGTGGCATAAGCTGTCAATGCTGATACCCTACCTCGGATTTTTAGGCGACTGAATTTCATAACATCATGAATGTTCTGACCTTGCGAGCGAAATAATGATCAAGTGGCCGTGGAAAAACACTCAACCCAATCTCGATAAAAGCGACGTTTGGCAACAGGCGCTGGCGATCCCGCTTTTCTCCGATTTTAATGAACTTGAACAACAGCGTTTAATCCACGTCGCCGGGCAACTTTTACAGCAAAAAAGATTGATGCAGCTTCAGGGCGTAGAACTCGATGAGGCGCTTCAGGCAAGAGTCGCCCTGATTTTTGCGTTGCCCGTGATGGAACTCGGTGCAGACTGGCTCGATGGATTTCACGAAGTCCTGCTTTATCCCACGCCTTTTATCGTCGATACCCCGTGGCAGGACGACAACGGGCTGGTGCATTCCGGCTCGCAGGTGCAATCCGGGCAAAGCTGGGATCAAGGCCCTATTGTTCTCAACTGGCTGGACGTGCAGGACTCCTTCGACAAATCCGGGTTCAATCTGATCATTCATGAAACCGCGCATAAACTGGATGTCAGAAACGGCGGCGAAGCGACCGGTATTCCGCCTATTCCGCTGCGTGAAGTTGTCGCCTGGGAACATGATTTGCAGGCCGCAATGGAAAACTTGCAGGACGAAATCGATATGGTGGGCGAAGAGGCCGCCAGCATGGACGCCTATGCCGCCACCGATCCCGCCGAGTGTTTCGCCGTGCTTTCCGAATATTTTTTCAGCGCACCCGAGCTTTTGTCTGGACGTTTCCCTCTGGTGTACGGACATTTCAGCCGTTTTTACCGCCAAGACCCCTTGATGCGCCAGACTCGCGGCAAACATTCCGACGGCTGAAAGGCTCGCTACCTACCAGAATTTGCTCGAAAAAGCCCGATCCTCGCCGCTTTCGCTCAGTTGATGAGCAGTCGGACGATAACGTGAAATTTAGCGTTGACACCTCGGCACCCTCTGGATATCATGCGCCCCGTTCACACGATTCCTCTGTAGTTCAGTCGGTAGAACGGCGGACTGTTAATCCGTATGTCACTGGTTCGAGTCCAGTCAGAGGAGCCAAATTAGAAAAACCCGCTTAAGGCAACTTAAGCGGGTTTTTTGCTTTTAGCGGGTTGCACCTGCTACAGCTGTGAAAACATTTCCCGATGCATTTTTAGTTATTCCTCTGCATCGGGAAAGATGGGTGGTGTGATGTGGGGTCATTTCGGTTCGATGACGGAGTCCCCGCAGGATGCAGTGAGCAAATATTTATTCTGGCGAACAATTTGCTGATGTAATCTTATCGGTAATAGAACAAATCCCTCTGGCAACAACCAGGATTATATTGATGCTCAAGACTAGCCTCTTAAAAATGATGGTTCTCTGGTCAAGAGTCGGATGAGGTTCGCCGCCTGACGAGAAACATCCGTTGTCCGTGTTCAGCAAGCGAAGACACGGTCGGAACGGGAGTTTCGACTATCTCGAAACCGGCGTCCTGTAGACTTGATTGCCAGCGCAGAGTCGACACCTTTGTAGGCGTTTCATCCTTTACAGCATGTTGAAGGAGGCAGGTTGCGGATATCCATGTCAGCCTTTGCTGCGCCTCGATAATCAATAAGCGACACGTCGAAGAAAGTGGGGAAAACAGCAGGGTCTGCGCCATTTGCGGAGTTTTGAGCACGTCGCTTATTGTCTCGCTGGTTGCATGGAGACCATCGGCATAAAGCCCGCCGCCGCTACAGCCATCAAGAAAATGTTGTAGCCTATGTTTACCGTCATCTATCCGCTGGTCGAGCTGCATTTCACACGGCGCGCAGTCGCCAAGCTGCCACTCTCCCTGCTCAAAGTCCAACAGTCCTTCTTCATGAAGAATATGATGCCAGCGGGTAATCAGCGGCGTGAAACAGCTGTCGATGCGCAGTGCCTGTATCGCCGGTGCAATTTGCCACTTCTCCTGTATGACAAACTCCAGACGATGCAGCACTTGCAACATGATAAAAGGTGCAAGCGTTTCGCTTTCGCACTGAAAGGCCGCCAGCGCGTTGATATGAATGTCTTTAAACATAGAATTCACCATTCGTCATTAATGGCATCACAAATGATTATTATTCCCATTAACATAATCAACCCTTTTATGCTTTGCAAACCCGTTTTTATTGGGGTTTTTCTGCTTACCGTTGGTCTCTTTCGTCATCGGGATTGAAAACCCACGATAAACACCTCCGGCCCTTCCCCGGCGAGGCACATTAATTACCCCGCCTGCCAAATTGTAATTCGCACGTAAACGCGGAATAATGTAGCGCAGCAAAAAATAGCATCACCATAAATATCAATTACTTATAAATTAAAGGGTTAATGTGACTCAACGAGTAGCGCTGATAACAGGGGCGAGCCGAGGAATTGGGCGACAGGTAGCGCATCATTTCGCACAGCAAGGTTATAGCTTGATTCTGCTGGCGCGGGATGCCAATAAGCTGGATGCCGTTGCAAAATCGCTGTCGTTGCACGCGTCTCAAAGGGTGCAGACACTGGCGGTCGATCTCTGCGATGCCGCGGCGGTCGCGCAGCAGGTGAGCGCGCTGCTTTGCGCATTGCCTCAGTTGGACGTGCTGGTCAATGCCGCCGGTATTTTTCGCCCGGGTTCAAGCCGCGCGACGCTGAGTGATTTTTCCGCGATGCTGGACATTAACGTCACCGCGATTCATCACCTGTGTCAACTGTGTATTCCCGCACTTTCCCGCGCGGCACCGGGGCGTATTTTCAACCTGTCTTCCGTCAGCGGCCTGCAACCTTTTGGCGGCATTGCCGGATACGCGGCCAGCAAACATGCGCTGGTCGGCTACAGTCTGTCGTTAAGTCGTGAACTGGCGTCGCAAAATGTTCGCGTCACGGTGCTGTGCCCGGATGTGGTCGATACGGACATGTCGCAGGGTTCGGGTTTGAGCCCTCAGGAGATGATTGAAACCGCAGATATTTGTCGGGCAATTGAATTTGTTATGTCTTTATCACCGGCAGCAATGGTTGAACAACTGACCATTGGACGAGTAAGAAAATAAATGGAAATCAGTTTCTACAAAGAAGTCGACAGCACCAACAGCGAAGCGAAAAGACAGGTCGACGGCGGCAAGGCACCCGGCTTTGCCATTGCTTCGGGCAGACAAACGGCAGGTCGCGGGCGCTTTGACCGCGTGTGGCAAACCCCTGACGGCAACCTCGCGTTGACCTTCGCCATCACCGCCCCGCTTTCTCGCCCTGATCTGGCGACGCTTGCGTTAATGACCGGTCTTGCCCTGCATGACGTGATTCAACCCCTGCTTTCAGCACGGGCCACGGCAAAAATAAAATGGCCCAACGATCTGCTAATTAATGGTCACAAAGTTTCTGGCACTTTGATCGAACTGGTCGGCAAAGTTCTTTACGTCGGCATTGGTGTTAATCTGGTCAGCCGCCCTGAAAATGTGCCTTACGAGACGTTTTCGCTGGCCGATGAGGTTGATATTTCGCTGGAAGCGCTGGCGCAGGCCATTACCGGTTCGCTGGAGCCACTACCTTGCGCAATGGCTGGAATCCGGTTTCGCGCCGCTTTGCGAAAATTATAATCGCCACCTGTTCGGACGCGGCGACAAGCTGCGTATTTCGCTCGACCGCGATCGCAGCGAATGGGGTTCAGGTGTCTGCACGGCGGTAACGCCCGAGGGGCATCTTTGTCTCGCCGACGGCGAAGGCAACGTGACACGTTACAATGCTGGCGATATCGATATCATCCGCACTCTTTAAGCCGCCTTCACAGTGAGAAATCAGCCCATGCTGGAATTAAAACAGGTGTCGCACGCCTTTGGCGACCGTCAGGTGCTCAGGGATATCAGCCTGCAACTTTCTGAAAAACGCATCGGCGTGGTGGGCAGCAACGGCTGTGGCAAGAGCACGTTCGCGCGCCTGCTCAACGGTTTGCTAATCCCCGACAGTGGCGATGTTATTGTCGACGGCCTGAATACCCGTGATGAAGGCAAAGCCGTGCGCCGCAAGGTCGGTTTCGTTTTTCAGAATCCCGACAATCAAATCGTTTTCCCTATCGTGGAAGAAGATCTCGCCTTCGGCATGAAAAACCTGCGCCTGCCGAAAGAGGTGATTCAACAGCGTATCGATGACACTTTGGCGCGCTACGATATGGAATCCTTTCGAGAACATCCGTCGCATTTGCTGAGCGGCGGACAAAAACAGTTGATGGCGATTTCGGGCGTGTTGGTCATGCAACCTGATTACATCGTGTTTGACGAGCCGACGACCCTTCTGGATCTGCGTAATAAAAAACGCATTGCCCAGGCCATAGACGAGATGGAACAGAAAATCATTGTGGTGTCCCATGATCTCGATTTTTTGCAGGGATTTGATCGGGTGCTGGTATTTGAAGGCGGAAAAATTGTGGTCGACGATGTGCCCTCCGTGGCGCTTGCGGCTTATGTACGGATGATGTCATGACCCTCAGCGACTATATTCCCGGCCGCTCGTGGATTCACCGCACGCCGCCCGGATTAAAGCTTATCTTATTAGCGGTATTGGGTACCCTGCTGTTTGTGTATCCTGACTGGCGCATTGCAGGAGTTAGTCTTGCCGTTATCGTGCTGCTTTATCCACTGGCCGGAATCAAGCTGAAAGTGATGCTGGCACAAATAAAACCGATGCTGGTCATCCTGCTGGTGCTCTTTGTTGTGCAGTGGTTAATCGTCAATGCGCAATCGGGGTTACTGGTTGTCTTAAGGCTTAGTGCGTTATTACTGATGGCTTCGTTGATTACACTGACGACGCGCAGTTCAGATATGATAGAGGCGCTGGAAAAAAGGCTGACCTGGTTATATTTCGTCGGTATCAATCCGGCAAAAATAAGTCTGGCGCTGTCTCTGGCGCTGCGATTTATTCCGGTGCTGGCCGCCATCACTCAGGAAGTGCGTGAAGCGCAGAAAGCGCGCGGCCTGAATCACAGTGTCATTGCCGTGGCAATTCCGGTAATTATTCGCACGTTGAAAATGGCCGACAGCATTGCCGCCGCGCTCGAAGCGCGTGCCTACGACCCGCAGTCACCCTATCGCCGTAAACACTCCGCCAAAAAAGAGAATTAAGATGTCGACGAAAGATATTGTCTATATTGCCTTATTCGCTGCAATCACGGCCGCGATGGGCCTGTTTCCGGCCTTCACATTGCCGATTATTGCCGTGCCGATTACCGCACAATCAATGGGGCCAATGCTGGCCGGTGCGATTGCCGGAGCAAAACGCGGCGCGCTGGCGATGGTGCTGTTTGACCTGCTGGTCATGGTGGGCTTGCCGCTGCTGGCCGGTGGACGCGGCGGTCTGGGTATTTTCATGGGCCCGAGTGGCGGATTTATCTTGGCATGGCCGATTGCCGCACTCGTGATAGGCTATTTGTATGAGAAGAATATCCGTTCATTGTCTGTCGCCAAAGAGGCGTTATTCATTACGCTTGGCGGTATCGTAATTATCTATTCTTCCGGCATTCCGTGGATTGCCGCCTTTGCTAAAATTACGTTGAGCCAGGCGGCAATAGGTGCGATGGGCTTTATTCCAGGCGATATTGTTAAAGTTATTCTTGCCGTGCTTATCGTCAGACCGGTTCGTAAAGCTTATCCGACCTTGACGGCGCGTAAATAACAAAAACCCTGTTGCTCAAATCATAAAAAAAGCGGCTCGTGGATGACGGCCGCTGTTTTATTGACGCATACTCTGTTTTATATTTCGATCAGAATCTTGCCTTTTAGTTCGCCGGAAAGTGCGGCGTCTATGGCATCGGCAATATTCTCGAGCCTGAATGCGGTGGCAATATCGGTGTGAACAATGCCATCACGAATCAACGCCATTACCTCATCGATTTTCCGCTGCACCACCGGTTTTTCCTGACTGTGGATCCACTGGCGGAGATGGAAATTCATAAAGCGAATATCGGGACGCGTACGCCAGAACTGCGGCGGCACGGGCTTTCCAGACAGTAATCCGTAATGAATAAACTGGCCGCCCGGAATCAAGACCTCGGCAAAGGTCAGCGACTCTTCACCGCCAATACAGTCGAAAATGGCGTCTACGCCGCCGCTGCGCTTGATGCGCTCCAGCGCCTGCGAATAATCTTGACCACCGGAATTTAAAACCGATTCAACCTGAAAATCGTCGAAAAGGGCAAGGTTTTCGGCTTTACGCACCACGGCAATCGGGGTAAGGCGCAGCGTATTGGCGATACGAATCAACATCTTGCCAATAGCGGAATTGGCCGCATTGATGAGAATACGTTGACCCGGCCTGAAATCCAGCGCTTCCGTTAACATCAGCAATGCCGTCATCGGATTGACATAGCTATTCACCGCCTGGCGGTCGCTGATAAAGTCCGGCAGCGTAAAACACCACTCGGGTCTGGTATCTTTGAAGGTCTGCCAGTTGCCCATGCTGCCGATAGGCAACACACGCTGGCCGACGGGAAGACGTGCGCCGTCCGGTGCCTGAATGATAGCGCCAACCCCTTCAAAACCCGGCACAAAGGGCACGGAAATCCGCGAGCGGTACGCGCCGGAAATAGTAATGATGTCTGAAGGATTAATGGTGGCATAGACCATTTTAACGCGGGCATCGCCTGCCGCGAGGGGCGGCAACGGCAGTTGCTCAAGCTGTACCACGTCCTGAATTGGCCCGAACTCTCTGACTATTGCTCTGGTGAGCGCTTTATCTTTCATGTAACATTTTCTTCAGAGAAAACCGCTAAGGGGTATGAGTTTTAATGAGTCAACATCATGAGATCGATGCGTTTCGAGTGTCAATGCGAGATATTGATCTCAATGGTCACGTGCATAATTCCGTGTATCTGGATTACTTCGAAGATGCGGTCGTCAATCAATTACGCGCCTATGACCTGCTCCCGTATTTCCGACCGGCAACGTCCGGCGTATCCTACCATGTCAAAAAATGCGAGGCAATTTTTCTCCACCCGTTGACGGTCGACGATATGATAATTCCGGCTGTCTTTATCGAGAAGCTCGGAAATAGCAGTTTAATCTTTAATATCAAATTGGAAATTAAAGATAAAAAGGTTATTTGCGCCGAAGGGAAACTGGTTTGGGTGTGTGTAAATATTGATGATAATAAACCGCGTCCTATTCCTGAAGAAACACGTGAACGGCTAACCGCTAATTTCTCGTTTATCGAGGCGGTATAATTTATGCCGGTTCATGACAAGGTCAAACAGCACGCTGAAACGCAGGGTTCGCGTATTGCCATTAATATGGAGGGGCAAACGCTGAACTGGCAACAGTTGTGGCAGCAATCACTCTCGATTTTCTGCGCAATTAATGACGTTCTGCCCGTTTCGCCCGAGCCAAAGGCGTCAGTGATCGCCGTTGCGTTGGGCAACGATTTGGCATTTGCTCCGGCCTGGTTGGCGGCGACCGCCAATACCTACACGTGCGCGGTTATCGATCCGCACTTGCCGGGCGAACAGCTTTCGGATGTTTTTGGCCGTCTTTTGCCTGACCTCCTGCTGGTGAGAAGCTCCCAAACTTCCTTGATAACGCTGGCGAAAGCCCTGAATATTGCCGTGCTGGATGTCGATAATCTTTCGACCGAGGCAGATAACGCGGCGCGCCGGCAGTTTATTGCCCAGATGGATGCCGCCACGCCTTTTCTGGTCAACTTCACGTCGGGTACCACCAGCACGCCCAAGGCATTTAGCCGTTCTCGACACTCGTGGCGGGTGAGTTTTAGAAATGGCCGGCAGATTTTCGACCTGGCTTCCACGTCGTCCACCCTTTTTCCGGGTCCGCTATTTCATGGCATCGGGCTATATTGTCTCAATGAAGCGCTGGACGCCGGTCATACCTTCTATTGCATGCAGAAATGGGATGCCGCCACGGCGCTAGAACGGCTTGCCCGAGATGAAATTACTCGTCTGGTGCTGGTGCCAACGATGCTGAGCGCCTTCGCGCGGCTGGAAACGGCGAGCATCGGCACGGTCACGCATCTGCTTAGCGCAGGCGCAAAACTCGAGATGAATCATTTTCGTCAGGCCCGAGAGATATTTCCGCACGCAAAGATTCAGGAATATTATGGCGCGTCTGAACTCGGCTTTATTGCCGTGTCTTCATTGACCGACCAAAATGTCGATGCGCAAATAGCGACCGTCGGCCTGCCCTTTCCCGAAGTCAGTTGGTCTATTCACGACCGCGAGGGAAACCTTTTGCCAAACGGTACGCCAGGCACGATATTTCTGCAAAGTGAACAGGTCTGCTCGGGTTATTTATGGGGCGATGATGGCCAGGCGTTTTGCAATAAACCCTGGGGATCGACGGTCCATGATATGGGGTATATTGACGATGCCGGCCGCCTTGTGGTGATTGGCCGCAGTGGGGACATGATAGTCAGCGGGGGCAATAATATTTACCTCTCGGAAGTGGAATCTGTTATCAAATCGCTGGCCGGAATCACTGAAGCCGCGGTGCTGGCAATTGACGACGATTATCGTGGCAAGACACTGGTAGCCTTTATTGAAAGCCCGTCTCTCGACGTGGCGCAATTACCTGCGTTGTGTCTGGCGCGGCTCGCCAAATATAAATTACCTTCCCGCTTTATCCCCCTCACGCAGTGGCCGTTGACGCCAAGCGGGAAAATCAAACGCGCCGTGCTCGGGCAGAGGTTCATCAATCATGAATTCGAATGACGTTCCACTCTATTATCAGCCAGAAGACGATCAGCAACCCGTCATCGTCAAGGCCTACCGCACGGCCATCGGCAAGGCCTACGGCATGTATGCCACGGTCAGTATGGAGGCGCTGCTCGCGCCGCTGTTTACCAGAATACTGGATGAATCCCGTGTAGAGGCGGCACACATCGATGAAGTGATTATCGGCAATGCCACCGGCGGCGGCGGAAACATCGCCCGCCTGGCGGCGCTGCATGCCGGATTGCCGGTTTCCGTGCCCGCCGTAACACTCGACCGTCAATGTGGTTCGGGACTTGAGGCAATGATTCATGCCTGCCGTCTGGTTCAGGCCGGAGCCGGTGACTGTTATCTGGCCGGAGGCGTCGAGAGTGTCAGTACCGCGCCGTGGCGGGTCGAAAAACCGCACAGCCTGAAACAGATGCCGCGTTTTTATGCCCGTGCGCGTTTTTCTCCTGACGAAATCGGCGATCCGGATATGGGATTCGCCGCCGAGAATGTCGCGCGGCAGGGCAATATCTCGCGAGAAAGGCAGGATCTTTTTGCTTTGCGCAGCCACCAGCGCGCATTGGCAGCCCGTGACAAAGGGCTGTTCGACGACGAAATAGTCAGCGTTTTGGTCGAGGGCAAAACCGTGAAGATAGACGAGTGTCCGCGCCCGACCATTTCCCTTGCCGGACTCGAAAAACTGAACCCCGTGTTTTCAGTCGATGGGAGTGTGACGGCCGGAAACTGCTGCCCGGTCAACGACGGTGCCTCGCTGCTCCTGGTGTTAAGCCGCAAAAAGGCGCGGAACTCGGCTTCACGCGCGGGTTGCTGTTTGTCGATGCCAGCAGCGCGGGTGTCGATCCCAACTATCTGGGCCTGGGTCCGGTGCCGTCGACGCAAAAATTATTGTCTCGACAGAAGGCGCTCACGCTGGATGATGTGGGCACCATTGAATTCAACGAAGCCTTTGCCGCGCAGGTGCTGGGGTCTGTCGACCAGCTTGGCCTGGACGAACAGCGCATCAATTTACAGGGTGGCGCCATCGCGTTGGGCCATCCGTATGGTGCCTCGGGCGGCATCATGGTGACGCGGCTTTTCAGTCAGTTGATAAGACAGCAAACGGCGGCGCAGAATCAGCAACACTCCCCGTTTGCCATGGCGATGCTGGGCATTGCGGGCGGTCTGGGGCTGACCGCGCTGTTCAAAGCCACGCAGATTTAAACCTTGCCATCAATTTCCCTGTAATTCCCACAGCTTGTGGCGAATTAGCTGCTGCAACCCCAGCGCGACCTGCGACTGGGGTTGGTCACGGCGACTGAGTAAAATCACGTCAAAAGGCAGCGGTTCAATCACCGGCACAATCTTCAACTGATGGAGATAGCGGCGGGCAGTAAAGGTATCTACGACCCCCACGCCGCCACCGGCCAGCACCATATCGGCAATAACCGAATAGGTCTTGATGTGCAGCGAGGCGCGCGGAGTAAGTCCCTGCTCACGTAACACGCGATTCAACACCTGTCCGAGGGGATCCTGCTGTTGCAGCATCAGCAGATTGTTTTCACTCAACCACTGTAGGGAAACCGGGCCGTCTATCGGGCAATCCAGGGGCAGCAGCGCAACCATATTGGCGGTGAAAAGGGTTTCGGATACCAGTTCGGCCGAAACCTGCTCGCCAAACGCCAGCGCGAAATCCATTTTATACTGCAACAGATCCTGACTTAACGTATTAAAATGTCCGGTCACCAGTTCGACCGTACCTGCCGGTGTTTTTTTATGGAAATCAACCAGTACCGGGGCCATCACGCTGTGTCCGAGCGCGTGCGCCGAACCGATTCTTACGTGTTGACCCTCGCCCTGACGCAACTGCTCCGCCAGAAAACCAATGGCCTGAATATGGCTGAACAGCGCCTCGACTTCGGGCATCAGGCGGCGGCCTTCGGGCGTGATGATCAATCCCTGCGGCGTGCGGTCAAACAAATTAAACCCGAGTTGCTGCTCGGCATGATTCAACACGCGGCTGACGTTCGGCTGCGAAACATTCAGCAACCGTGCCGCGCCGCTGACACTCCCAGCCTGCAAAACCGCCTGAAATACCTCGATATGACGCAAACGCATACAGCTAGACTCCTGAAAACGACACTGGCCTCAAAGTTTGGGAAGACATCCTGACAGATTTTGATAAATCTGGCTTTGCCAAATTAACAGTAGATTTGCTTTATCGATAAAACACGCTGTCTGTATTTCAGGCATTGACCCTTGATACAATAGATTGATAATTCATTGATAAATGATGAATTATTTCAACAATTAATCAAGGAACGAACATGCTGCTTACAGAACTTTGGAAGTGGTCAATGATTCTCTCTGTTTTCTGCAATCACTGATTAACTATGGTTTTAGGTTGTTTCATGAAAATGAAGCAGTGACGCATGCAAATATTCAGGCGGATGACGCGTGACGAAATGCGCGCCGTCATGTTGTCGAATGCCAAAGTTTCAATGTCTGAAAAATAACGAGTGATCTCACCTGAACTCATTGGTGAAGAAAAACCAGTAAAAAGCGAGGAGAACTCCCCTCGCGTTTATCTGCCCTTCCCTAACCAAGTTTTGCGCAGGCGGCGGCGATGCGTTTTCCGGCTTCTTCGACGGTGGCGTTATCGGTTGCAATCGACAGGCGGAAATACGGCGACAGGCCATAGGTGCTGCCACCGACGCCAGAGACGCCGTTTTCCAGCAGATAGGCCACGACATCGGCTTCGGTCGTTAACGTCTGTCCATCCGGGCGCTGGCGTCCAAGCAGTCCGCCACAGTGGCAAAAGACGAAAAATGCGCCCTGCGGTGATGCGAGTGCCAATCCCTCCACCTGCGACAAAGCCTCGACCAGCACGTCACGACGATACTGATAGGCCGCCACCTGCGGCTTGATAAACGCTACGCCGCCATCGAAAGCTGCGACCGCCGCAGCCTGGCTGACCGAACTGGCACCCGAGGTATTTTGCAGTTGCGCCAGCGCCATGGCGGTAGTCAATGCTCTGGGTCCGGCACCGTAGCCGACTCGCCAACCGGTCATGGCGTAGGTTTTCGACGCCCCGCCCACCAGGAGCGTGCGAGCACGTAAGTCGGCGGCGATATTCAACAGGCTCACATGCTGGCGTTCATCGAACAGTACATGTTCATAAAGCTCGTCAAGCATCAGCCAGACATGCGGATGACGGCGAAGCACCTGCGCCAGTGCGGCAAGTTCGCTGGCGTCGTACACCGCTCCGCTTGGGTTGCTCGGGTTGTTCAGCACAAGCCAGCGGGTCAGCGGCGTGATGGCCTGCTCAAGCTGTTCGGGCGTCAGCTTGAATTGCTGCTCCAGTGGACACGAGAGAAACACGGGTTTGCCGCCGTTGAAGCGCACGTTATCTGGAAAACTCGGCCAATAAGGCACCGGAATCAACACTTCATCGCCATGATTCAAGGTCGCGGTAAAGGCGTTGAAGATAATCTGCTTGGCCCCGTTGGAAATGACTATCTCGTCGGCGTCATAATCAAGGTTGTTCTCGCGGCGTAATTTTCGCTGCACCGCTTCGCGCAATGCCTTGGTGCCGGAGGCAGACGTGTAGCGCGTTTCGCCGCGTTCGATAGCGGCATAGGCAGCCTGCTTGATATGCTCGGGAGTCTGGAAATCAGGCTCGCCCGTGGTCATATCGAGGATATCGACACCGGCCTCTTTCAGACTGTCGGTAAGCTGTTTCGCCTTGGCAATACCCGATACCGTGACGCGCTGAAT
Source organism: Rouxiella chamberiensis (assembly GCF_026967475.1). Lineage (NCBI taxonomy): Bacteria > Pseudomonadati > Pseudomonadota > Gammaproteobacteria > Enterobacterales > Yersiniaceae > Rouxiella > Rouxiella chamberiensis. Next base: position 1,951,829 of record NZ_CP114058.1, read on the forward strand.
ACGCTCGGATAACACCAGCGCAGGATTTTCGCTACTCATGATTGCTCCTAGGGGTTGTCACTTGTCGCCGATGCATGCACGCATTCCAGCGCCTGAAAAACTCTCAACATGCTACGAGAAAAAACCGATTTCTCAAGGGATTACTGGCTAATCCAATGCTTAAATCCTCATTAGATTAGCCATAAAACGTATTACTTTTGCGTCGAGGCAAGATAGGAAAACGCACCCAGCAGACTGATAATTCCGGCCATGGTAGAACTGGAAAAGCCGACGGTGACCGCGTCAAGGCGCGTGACGCCCGGCACCATGCAAAACAGGTCGGCGAGAACGGGTTTGAGTACCATCAACTCGAGCTTATAGGGGCAGCCGAAGCGGCGTTCGATGTGATTCGGCGCGGCTTTAACACTCTGCGCCGCACGTTCGCGGAGTTTTTCCTGCGCGGCCTGCGGGCTTATCGATTCGGCGGCATGGGCCGAAATGGCGCGCTTTACGCAGACGTACTCTACCTGCGGATAGCGGCGATTCACCCACGCCTGCAAACAGTCGTCGCCCGTGACCAGCCACAGCGGCACGTTGCATTCGGCTCCCAGTGCGGCATACAAATCGGTTTCGGCCATGACGCTGCCATTGATTTTCACCCGATAAAACGCGCTGCCATTAATGGTGTGCGCCAACACGCCGTGCTCTCCTGCGGCACTGTGAAAGCCGACAAACATCATGCCGTCATAGGGCTGGTTCTGTAACCCCTCGAGCATCGACAGCGCCCGAGGTTTACCCTGCACCAGCCGCGCTCGCGGGTCGATATTGGCCGCACGCAGATTTTTCATCATCGCATGGCTGTCGGCGACGACTACTTCCGTCGCGCCGCCGTCGAAAGCGCCTGCAATAGCGGCATTCACTTCCTGCTCCATCAATCCTCGCGCCGTTTCATACTCGACGTTGCCCGGACTGCACTGCTCGGGGCGCATAACGCCCGCGATGCCTTCAATGTCGGCAGAGATAAAGACTTTCATTTCGAATTCTCAAGGGAGGTGTCAAAAGGTTGGCGAGCGGACAACTCATCCAGCACGCTGGACAGGCCAAGCCGATAATGTTGCTGGAAACCGACCACCGTCTCGGCGGTCAGCATGGCATCGAGCACGGCGTGTTCCGTGGAATCGGCGGCCATGGCCAGCAGGGATTCCAGCTCGTCGTCGGGCAGGCGCGGTTCCTCCCGTCGAGTAGAAAACGCCACGGCAATGTCGCCCGAGCCGTGGCCCCAGTAGCTGCCAAGGCGGCCGAGTCCGGCGCCTGCACGACGGGCAATACGGGTTAACTGACGACTGTCGAGATACGCATCGCAGGCCATGATGATGATGATGGAACCGGCATCCACCTGCGGAGCCAGTTCCGGCAGCAGACTTTCGATTTCACCGCCGATACGGACACCGTCCAGCGTCAGTTCAGACAGCACGCCAAAGTTTGCCAGCACCAGCACGCCGAGGGTGATACCACGTTTTTCGTCAACGCGCGACGCGGTGCCGACGCCGCCTTTCAGCCCGAAACAGCTCATGCCGCGCCCTGCCCCAACGCTGCCGCGGGCAAACTGCGGCGCAGCAGCGGTCAAGGCATCGTGCGCATGGGATTCGCTGATAGCCATGGCCTGAATATCGTTAAGAAAGGCGTCGTTGCACTCCAGCACCAGCGGATTTATCGTTGCGCTGCCGCGCCCTATCTGCGGAAAATCCATGCAGCTTTTTCGCACCATGGCATTGAACAAGGTGCCGACCGCAAAGGTGTTGCCCAGCAGGATGGGCGTTTGCAGCTCGCCCAACTCCATGACCTGGACCAGCCCGACAGGTTTGGCAAAGCCGTTGAGCACCGCCGCGCCGCAGGGCAAGGGATGGGTATAGAGCGCGTCGCCCGGCGGAACAATGGCCGTCACGCCGGTCTGAATCTCGCCCTCGTCAAGCGTGCTGTGTCCGACCTTAATCCCTGCCACGTCGCCAAGACTGTTGGTCGCCCCCATCGCAAAACGCGGGGTAAAAATCTGCCGCTGCTGCTGCCAGCGGGTCAACAGTGCGCGCACGCCCTGCCGGGTGAAATCAGTCATGTTCATTTTCTTCCATCAATCCAGTCACCTGCGTCAGGCATCTTGCGCGAGATGCCGCCACGACGCCGGCGGCATCAATGACAACGATGATTTATTTTTTCAACTTGGGGTCGAGCGTATCGCGTAATGCATCGCCGAGCAGGTTGAAAGCCAGTACAGTCAGGAAAATCGCCAGTCCGGGGAAGACGCTGACGTTCCATTTGCCTGCCATCATCATATTGCGGCTCATCGCCAGAATATTGCCCCACTCAGGGACGTCCGGCTCCGGCCCCAGGCCGATGAAACTCAGGCTGGCGGCGGTCAGAATGCTGGTGCCGATACGCATGGTGAAGTAGACGATCACGTTCGACAGTGTGCCCGGCAGAATATGGCGCAGCAGCACCACTCGATCGGGTGCGCCGACACAGCGCACCGCCTCGACATAGGCGCTTTGCTTGATAGACAGCGTCGAGGCGCGCACGATGCGGGCAAATACCGGCACACTGAAAACCGCCACGGCAATAATCACGTTATTCAGGCCGGGGCCGAGAATGGCAACCACGGCAATTGCCAGCATCACGCCCGGAAAGGCGAACAGCACATCGGATCCGCGCATGATAAGCATATCCAGCCATTTGCCGTAATAACCGGCCAGCAGACCCAGAAAAACGCCGAGGATCATGCCAAGCGTGACGGAAAGCAGGCCGACATACAGCGAAATGCGCGCGCCGAAAATGATGCGGCTGAGCACGTCGCGCCCCAGATCGTCTGTTCCGAACCAGTGTGCCGAAGACGGACCCGCGCCGAGCGCCATCCAGTCGGGCACCTGGGGGTCATAGGGCGCAATCCATGGCGCAAGCACCGCCACCATAATCAGCAGCAGAATGAAAATCGATGAAACGACCGCCATGGGATGACGAATAAATGACTGGAAAAAATCCAGCCACGGCGAACGGATATCCTCCGCCGCCTTGCTCACGACCGCAACGGGTTCCTGTTGCGGCAAGGTATTCACAGGCTGAACCATAGTGACTCCTAATTCAGTCGAATCGCAGGATTGACCACGGCGTACAGCAGGTCAACCAGCGTATTGATAAGGATGAACTCGAAGACAAACAGCATCACCAGCGCCTGAATCACTGGCTGGTCCTGCGTTTGAATCGACTGAATCAGCAACCAGCCCAGACCCGGCCAGCTAAACACCGCTTCGACGATAATCGAGCCGCCGAGCAGAAATCCGAACTGCAAACCCAGCATGGTGATCACCGGAATAAGCGCATTGCGCATGATGTGTTTCCAGGTGACCAGCCGCGCGCGCAGCCCTTTGGCATTGGCGGTGCGCACATAATCTTCCTGCGCCACGTCGAGGAAGGCGGAACGTGTAAAGCGCGCCATCACCGCAGCCACGGAGGAGCCGAGCGTAATGGCAGGCAGGATGATGTCGCTGGGCTTGTTGAATCCACTGACGGAAAAAATACCAAACGGCATGGCAACAAACTGAATCAGCAGCAATCCGAGCCAGAACCGGCGGCATGGAAATGCCGCCAATCGCAAAGCTCATCAGGGTCCAGTCCTGCCATTTTCCGCGTTTCAGCGCCGACCAGACGCCAATTACCAATCCCAGCACCACGGACCAGGCGAACCCGGCCATCGCCAGATACAGCGTCGGCATGAAACCGGCTTCAATAACACTGACGACCGGCTGACGCGTGCGGTAGGTGGTGCCTAAATCTCCTTTGAAGACCCCTGTAATCCAGTGCCAATACTGGGCGGGAAGAGGATCGTTCAAACCAAGCAGTTGCCGCGCTGACTCTACCTGCTCGAGAGACGCATCCTGACCGGCATAGATACGCGCAGGGTCACCCGGCAGCAGCTTGATAAAAGCAAATATCAGTAATGACACCACCAGCAAAACCGGGATCATTTCCAGTATCCGGCGGAAAAAATATGTCAGCATAAAATCCTGTACCCCGAAGACAAAATGGGTTTAACCAAAGACGGCAAGACGGCGGGCCGTGGTGACGGCCCGCCGTATAAAGACACGTGTTGAATCAACTACTTGAACTGAGCCTGATTGAACAAAAGCGTACCGTCGGCCAGCATAAAGACGCCGGAGAGATCTCTGGTCTTGCCAACCAGATTGTCCGGTGAGCCAAGGAATGCCACAGGCGCATCGGCCCACAGCAGTTTCTGGGCATCGTCATAGGCGGCTTTACGTTTGTCCATGTCGGCGGTTTGCAGCGCGGCGCTGATGTCGGCATCCACCGCCTTGTTGCTGTAATAGGAGACGTTGTAACCTTTCGGAATAAAGGATTCGGTAGCAAACAGCGGACGCAGCGCCCAGTCGGCATCACCCGTCGACGTTGACCAGGCCCCGTAGTACATCTGCACCTTGGCATCGGCCGGATTCGGCGTGCTCCACAAGCGCTGGTTGATGCTGCCCGCGTCCATCGGCATCTGCTTGACGCGCACGCCAATCATGCCCAGTTGCTGCTTGATGAACTGACCGGTGCGGATACGGTCGGTTTTGTTCGAACTCCACATTTCTACCTCGAAACCGTTGGGATACCCCGCCTCTTTCAGCAACGCCTTCGCCTTGGCGATGTTGTAGCTGTAATCCGGCGTGGTTTGTTTCTGATAGAACTGGACGTTTTTCGGCAGCGGCGAGGTCGAGGCTTCGCCCAGACCGGCAAAGCCGACTTTGAGCCAGATGTTGCGGTCGATGGCGTAGTTGATTGCCTGACGCACGCGGACATCTTTGAATTCCTTCATCTGCGTGTTGAACGCGATGTAATAAAGGTAGATGCCAGGGTCGCGCTGAATATCCAGCTTGGGATCGTTTTTCACGGTATCGACCAGATCCGACGGTAGCGGATAGACGGCCTGTACCGCGCCGGATTTCAGCTTGGCAACCTGCGTGGAGTCTTCCGGCGTAGGATAGAAGGTGATGGAATCGACCTTCGGCCAGCCTTTCTGCCAATAGTTGTCGTATTTAACCAGTTTAACGTCTTTGCCCTGCTGCCATTCAACGAATTTGAACGGACCGGTTCCGACCGGATGCACACTGAGATCGGCCTCTTTCGGATAGGCTTTCAGCGACGCCGGGCTGTGCATCACTGCCGACGGGTGCGCGAGGGTGTTTATCATCGCGCCAAACGGTTTGTTCAGGGTGATTTTCACCTGATACGGCGCGGTAACGTCAACGGATTTGATCATGCTGAACAAGCCGTTACGCTTGAGGTGATTCTCGGGATTGGCCAGACGTTCGAGGTTGATTTTAACCGCATCGGCATTGAACGGCGTACCGTCCTGGAAGGTGACGCCCTGACGCAGATTCACGGTAAATTCGGTAGCCGTGTCGTTGCTGGTGTAATCGGTGGCCAGCACCGGAATCACCTTCATCTTGTTGTCGAATTCGAAAAGACGCTGGAAAATACCCGTCTGCACCGAATAGCTCAACGTATCGGTGGTATCGTGCGGGTCAAAGCCGGTGACATCGGCATACATCGAGATGCTGAGATCTTTGGCAAAGGCCGAGGTCGCAAAGCACAGCGTCAAGCTGGCGGCCAGTAATGTCTTGCGATTTAACATCGAATGCATGTACTTCTCCTGTGAATGTCCCGGAAATGTCGATTGAAAATCAATGGCTTTGTTTAGTTATAGGCAACCCAGTGGTGGTCGGAAACCTGACGGTATTTCACTTTTTCGACTTGCAGTCCGGCCGGGTGCACCGGCGATTTCACTTCGCTGTCATCGAAATCGCGCACGGCGCGTTTCAGCGGATCGGCGACCGGCACGGACTTGAGCAAGCGCTGGGTATAAGGGTGCTGCGGATTGCTGAAAATGGCATCACGCGGGCCAATCTCGACAATTTGTCCGAGATACATCACCGCGACGCGGTTGGCGATACGTTCCACCACCGCCATGTCGTGGGAAATAAACAGCCACGCCACGCCGGTGTCGCGCTGTAGATCCATCATCAGATTCACGACCTGCGCCTGAATCGATACGTCGAGCGCCGAGACGGCCTCGTCGGCGATAATCACCTGCGGTTGCAGCGCCATCGCGCGCGCAATGGCGATTCGCTGACGTTGGCCGCCGGAAAATTCGTGCGGATAACGGCGCGCCACGGCGGGATCCAGGCCTACGCTGTTCAGCAGCTTGTTCACGGTTGGCGTCGCGTCGGCCAGCGATTTGGCAAGCCCGTGCAGCAGCAGGGGTTCGGCAATGGAAAAACCGACCGTCAGGCGCGGATTCAAGGAGGCGTAGGGGTCCTGAAACACCATCTGAATCTGCCGACGCACCGCCTGAAACGGCGTATCGCGCAGCAGGGTAATTTCCTGACCTTCCAGATGAATGCTTTCCGATTCGCTGCCGACCAGACGCAGAATGGCGCGCCCGGTGGTCGATTTCCCGCAGCCGCTTTCGCCAACCAGCGCCAGCGTTTCGCCGGGCCAGATAGAGAAATCGATTTGTTCCACCGCGTGCACTTCCTGCGTCACGCGCGACAAGATACCGGAGCGAAGGGGATAGCAGACCCGCAACCCGCGCACGTCTAGCAACGGCGGTTTACTGTAGTCGGCGGTAGTTTGGTCGTCGGCGGCCAGCGCTTGCGCGACCACGGGCAGAGCGGCCCCTTCTCGTTGAATCAGCGGGAAACGGCGCGGCCATTGAAGCCCCTGCATATCGCCAAGCTTCGGCACCGCCGCCAGGAGCGCACGGGTATAAGGATGCTGCGCGTGGGCAAAAATCTGTTCAACGCTGCCCTCTTCCACCACTTCGCCGTGATACATCACCACCACGCGATCGGCGATTTCGGCCACTACGCCCATATCGTGGGTGATAAACAGCACCGCCATATCGGACCCGCGCTGTAAATCGCGCAAGATTTGTAAAATGCGCGCCTGCACGGTGACGTCGAGCGCCGTCGTCGGCTCATCGGCAATCAGCAGGGCCGGATCGCAGGCCAGCGCCTGGGCAATCATCACGCGCTGGCGCATGCCGCCCGAAAGCTCATGCGGATAGCATTTCAGAATGCGCTCCACATCCGGAATTCGCACCTGTTTCAGCAATTGACGCGCCTTGTTCAGCGCCTCGGATTTGGTGCCGATACCGTGGTCGATCAGGCCTTCGGTCAGCTGATCGCCTACGCGCAGCACGGGGTTCAGCGAGGTCATCGGCTCCTGGAATATCATCGACATTTCCTGACCGCGCAGTGTGCGGCGTGCGTCAGGCCCCATCTTTTCCAGCGCATGTTTTACGCCGCTGCGGGTCGTAAAATCGATACTGCCGCCGTCGATTTTTGCCGAATCGGCCAGCAATCCCATGATACTCAATGAAGTGACGGACTTGCCGGAGCCGCTTTCGCCCACCACGGCGACCACTTCACCTTTATTAATAGAAAAGGAGACGCCTTTGAGCGCCCGGGTTTTGCCCTGACGGCCAGCAAAGCTGACTGATAAATCCTTTACCTGCAAAATGGGCCGGTTGCGGCTTTCCGACAGCATGGGGTCGGCAGACTCGATTACGGGCGCCTCACTCACGGGCATTTCAGTCATCAAAAGCGTGCTCCTTTAATCAGTGTTTCAATAAATGGACAAATTTTTCGTGCCAGACTTACGGCAACGCGTTAAAGCCAGACTTCACCCTGTGTGTAACGCAAGGCCGGTTGATGGTCGGCCGCAAGCCAGATGGGGCCGTCGAGATCGACACGTTCAGCCTGTACCGCCACCGGCAGCGCGGCTTCCATCGCGAGTGATGAACCCAGCATGCAGCCGACCATCAGACGCAGGCCCAATGCTTTGGCTTCAGCGGCCATCGCCAGCGCCTCCGTCAATCCGCCGCACTTGTCGAGCTTGATGTTGATCATCTCGTAGCGGTCGCGCAGCCCGGCGATATCGGCACGGACATGACAGCTTTCATCGGCGCAGACAGGGATAGGATGCAAACAACGCACCAAGTCTTTGTCTTTACCCGCAGGTAAGGGTTGTTCAATCATCGCGATGTTGTATTCGTGCAGCGCCTCGAACAGACTTTCAAGGTCGAGGCCGCCCCAGGCTTCGTTGGCATCGATGACCAGAGTAGCCAGCGGCGCAGCGAGACGGATAGCGGCGACTTTCTCGATAATCAGCTCGCGATCGAGCTTGATTTTCAGCAGTTTTGCCCCGCGTGCGACGGCGTTTTTGGCCGCGTTCGCCATGTTCTCGACACTGTCCAGACTCAGCGTTTCGGCGGTAATGACGCTTTTAGGTGCTTGCATTTCAAGCAGTTGCCAAACCGTCTTGCCCTGTTTTGCAGCATCGAGACGCCACATTGCACAATCCAGGGCATTTCGTGCAGAACCTGCCGGTAACGCACGTTGCAGCGCCTCGCGGTTCATACCGGCTTCGATGTGCGGGCGAACCCGTTCAAGTTGCTCACAGACGCTTTCGGCCGACTCCTGATAATGCGCAGTGGGGGTGCATTCACCCATCGCCTCGACGTTGCCGTCAATCAGCGTCACCCGCACGACCGTCACGGCCGTTCTTACGCCGCGAGAAATGGCAAATGGCCGAGCCAGTGGCAGCTCGACCGTCTGGACGTTCAGTTGAATCATAAGCCGCGATCCTTGATGGACTGCGCCAGTTCCTTGATGCCGAAACGCACGGGATCCGTCGCCGGCACCCCGAATTCGCGGCTGATTTCAGCAAGCGCGGCGCGTGCTTCGGCTTCACTGACACCGGAGGTATTCAGGGAGAAACCGGCAAGCTGTACGTCGGGGCTGGTCAGGCTTGCGGCTTGCAGGTTGATATCCACGCATTGTCTCAGCGTTGGCATTGGCTGATGCGGCAGATGGCGCATGTGAGGACGGCCCAGTTCATGACACATCACCAGCAGGTGCGCCTGTGCGCCGTGGATAAGACCCGTGCTGACGCCCGCGTAGGACGGGTGATACAGCGAACCCTGCCCTTCGATGATGTCCCAGTGGTCATCGTCGTTGGCCGGAGACAGCGCTTCGACCGCGCCGGAGATAAAATCGGCGATAACTGCATCGATGGCTATACCGTCACCCGCAATCAGCACGCCGGTCTGCCCGGTGGCGCGGAAGTCGGCCTTGATATCGAGTTCGCGCAGCGCGGACTCCAGCGCCAGCGAGGTATACATCTTGCCGACGGAACAGTCGGTGCCGACGGTCAGAATACGCTTGCCGCTGCGTTTTTTACCGCTGCCGACGTCCAGTTCCGGCGTCATGTGGCGTACGTCGAACAACTGGACATTGTGCTCGGCGGCCAGTTCGACCAGTTCCGGGATCTCGTTTAGCCCCTGATGCAGGCCATTGGCCACATTAAGACCGGCGCGAATAGCCGTTTTAACGGATTCGAGCCAGTGCGCGGGCAGTTTGCCTCCGGCATTGGCGGTGCCCAATACCATGGTTTTCGCTCCGCGCGCTTTCGCCGTCGCGATATCCATCTCTTCAAGGCCCAGAGAAACGGAATCGGTCGCCAGACGAATCTGGCCTACGCAGGAATCAGGACGCCAGACGTGGATCCCGCGCGCGGTTTTCGCGGCCAGGGGATCCATGACGTCACCTAAAAACAGCAGATATGGCATTGGGATTTGATGCATGAGTTTCTCTCGTCAATTGTTGTAGGGGTCGCAACGCAACGTTGCCTGACAACATGACTATTTCATGCGCGCACCCCGGCGGCGAATACTTGTTTAGCCACAGGGTATAACCTCAGGCTATAGGGTGAGGTTATTGAGTAACATCATGAACTGCGGGGATTTTTTTGCCATAAAAAAAGCAGAGCCGATGGCCCTGCCTTTGTGATTACCTTTTTCAGACACAGATAAGGGTAATACGTGGATACCGACGACTGCCGCTCTTAGAAACGGTAGGTCAGGCTCACAGTGGTGACGTCTTTCTTGTTGCCACCCAGCTTGCTGCTGTCGTTATCGCTCAAAGTATTGATCTTATAGTCAACATAGGTGTACATGTTTTTGTTGAAGTAGTAAGTCGCGCCGACAGACACGTACTGGTACAGGTAGGCATCACCCACACCTTCAACATCTTTCGCCTTGTTGGAAACATAAGCCAGTGAAGGACGCAGACCATTCAGGAACTGGTACTGGGCAACCGCTTCAAAAATCTGGGTTTTGTTGGCATAACCCGCTACGCCGTTGGCCGTAATGCTGGTCTGCTTGCGAGTCTCTTCGTACATCGCGCCCAGATAAATCTGGTTGGCATCATATTTCAGCGCCGCGGACCAGGCTGACGCCTCGTCACCGCCACCGATGGCGGCCGCAGACTGCGCGTTGGTGCGGTCTGAACGAGAACCTGCGATAACCGCGCTGATGCCGGTGTCGCCGATATTTTCATAGCTTAAGGATGCGCCGTAACCATCACCGTTTGAACGGCTGTTTGGACGTGACGTGCTGCTCGCGCTGGTCGCTTCGTTTTTACCTTGGTACTGCAAGGCAAAGTTCAGGCCTTCAACCAGACCGAAGAGGTTCTTGTTACGGTAAGTCGCCAGACCTGTAGAGCGCCCAACCATGAAGTTGTCGGTGTTGGCCGAGTCACCGCCGTATTCCGGCAGCATGTCGGTGTAGCCGATGGCGTCATAGACTACGCCATAGTTGCGGCCGTAATCGATGGAACCGTATTTCGAGAACTTCAGACCGGCAAAACCAAGACGGGTTTTATTGCCGCTAAGGGCGTCTGACCCTTCGGAGTTATTCAGGTTGTTTTGATATTCCCACTGACCATAACCCGTCAGCGTATCATTGATTTTGGTCAGGCCTTTGAAGCCCAGACGCATATAAGAACCGTCACCGTTGTTGCTGGTGCCGTTGCTGAAATAGTGTTTACCATTTACGCGGCCATACAGATCCAGCTGGTTACCGTCTTTGTTATAAATCTCTGCGGCATTGGCACCAGTGGTTACAACAATTAAGGAGACCGCTACGGCCAAAACACTGCGCTTCATCATTATTTGAGTTCCTAGAATGCTTATTATTGAGTTTTCCCATGCCAAATTTTAAATATCGGGCTGTGAGTTTCTTAATATTTATAATTGCTGCTATCTGTAAAACGAATCGAACAGTAGCACTAAGCACGAAAAGTTAAAATGAAAAAGTTCGGCGCGATTAGTTAAAATATCGAAAGCAGTTGTAACTTAATATTTCAAAAAGCAGTTTGTAACCCACTGATTTTATGCGTTTTTTGCATAACGCATTGCACCAAAACGGTGCATGCGGTCCATTTGGTGCAACTTCCTTAAAGAAATGTGTTTTTAATGTGCTATAGATCCCCTTTTTTAAAGCTTTTTTCCGTTAACAATCATTAAATAAATTAAATGCGAAATAGCGCCCATGCCTTTAAAAAGTGCATAGCAGGGTAACTATTTTTATCTCGACTGGTTATTTTATGAATAATACGGGCAAGGTATTCGAATATTACGCTAAAGGATATTTGGCCTAAATTTCCGTTAATCATTTCTTTAAGCCAAATATCGATTTTTATAAAACAAGAATAGTCACGGCAGGAATTAAATTGGACATTTTAGGTATGCGGAAATTAGCTTCTGCTGCCCTCTCTAACTGTCAGGCGATACAAATCGGCATAACGCCCACCTTTGATAATCAGCTCGTCGAGGTTGCCCTCTTCGATAATGCCTTCTTTATCGACGACCACAATGCGGTCGGCATTCTGAATGGTGGCGAGACGATGGGCGATAACCAGCGTAGTTCTCGCCCTGCGACAGCTCGGCCAGCGACTGTTGAATCGCCTGCTCGGTCGCCGTGTCCAGCGCAGAGGTGGCTTCGTCGAGGATCAAAATGGGAGGATTCATCAGAAAGATGCGCGCAATCGACAGGCGCTGTTTCTGACCGCCGCTCAGCTTCACGCCGCGCTCGCCAATGAGGGTGTCCATTCCCTGCGGCAGTTCGGCAATCATGTCGTTGAGCTTGGCACGACGTGCTGCGAGCCAAACGTCTTCTTCGGTGGCATCGAGTCGGCCATAAAGGATATTTTCGCGGATAGTGCCGCCAAACAGAAAGACGTCCTGCTGGACGATACCGATATGATGGCGCAGCGAGCGCTGGGTCATCTCGCGGATGTCGATGCCATCGATGGTTATCGCTCCGCTGTCGATGTCATAGAAACGCGGTAACAGGGAACATAGCGTCGTTTTACCCGCGCCGGAAGGACCCACAAAGGCCAGCGTTTCGCCTGCCTTGATAGCCAGATTCACGCCATTCAAGATTTTGCTGGCGGGGGTATAACCAAACACCACATCGCGATAGCAGATGTCGCCCTTTAGCGCACTGACATTGATAGCATCAGGTTTGTCGATGATATCGGGCGCGGTATCGATTAGCTGCGTAAAGCGTTTAAAACCGGCAATCCCTTTCGGATAACTTTCCATGACCGAGGTAATCTTGGCAACCGGGCGGAAGAAAACCTCCACCAGCAGCAGGAAACCGACAAAACCGCCGTAGCTTAACGTACCGTTCACCACGTACCAGGTTCCGGCAATCATCACCACCAACTGCACAAGACGAGTGCTCAAATAGCTCAGCGTGATACTTGCGGTCATGATGCGGTAGGCGCGAAGTTTGGTGACGCGATAATTATGGTTATCGCTGGCAAACAGTTTCTCTTCATGCTTTTCGTTGGCGAAGGCTTTGACCACCCGAATACCGCCAATGCTTTCTGCAACGCGTGCATTGAAATTGCCGACCTGACCAAACAAACGACGCCAGGTTTCCGTCATCTGCGCGCCATAACGCCCGACCAGCCACCCCATAAACGGCACAATGATAATCGTCATCAATGCCAGCTGTAGATGAACCGTCGCCATCAATATAAACGCGCCGATAAAGGTCATGATGGCAATAAAGAGGTCTTCCGGCCCGTGGTGCGCGACTTCGCCGACCTCTTCGAGATCCTTGGTGACGTGGGTAATGATATGACCGGTTTTAGTATTGTCGAAATAACGGAAAGAGAGTTTCTGCAAGTGATTAAACGCCTGCTCGCGCATGTCGGTTTCAATGCCGACGCCGAGCGCATGTCCCCAGTAGTTCACAATCGCCATCAGCGCCGTGTTGAGCAGATACACAAGCAGCAGCGCCACCGCCGCAACCAGGATCAGCACCCAGTCATGGGCGGGCAGGAGTTTGTCGATAAACAGTTTTACCGCCATCGGAAACCCCAGCTCCAGCAGTCCACCCAGAATGGCGCAGCCGAAATCGAGGTAAAAGAGTTTTTTATAAGGCGCGTAATAAGCAAAGAAACGGCGGAGCATCATGCATCCTCAATAGGGAAAATGAATTATTCGCCGCTATTGCCCCTTTTATAGCAAGGGGTTAGCGACGAACATTTATTAATCACCTTGAGAATACTCAATGATAACAGTTATCAACAGGCTTTTTTACCCAATGACCTGTGCAAAACGAGAATCCTGTCGCAAAAGGTCCGCCAAGGCGCTGGGTTGGGGAATCAGCGCCCCCCAATCTGGACGGGCATCGTTCATTTTATTTTCGAATATTCGGTTTTGCTTTCTGAAATCGGGTCGAGTTCGCCATTACAGGAAATCTTTCGCCTTGCTCAGCAGCGCCGCCTTGGTAATCACACCCAACAGGCGGCGGGAATCGGCATTCTCCAGCACAGGCATTCGTTCAAGCGGTGAGGCGCTAAAGACCGCCCACGCTTCTTCGAAGCTGGATTGCTGATACAGCACGGTAAACTCATGCTCGAGAAAGGCGTCTATCCCGCCCGATTTATCGAGCGTACCGTCGATGATGCCCGTCGCCAGCACATTGGTCGCGACTACGCCAAGAAAACGCTCGTCGCGGTCCACCACATAGACATAACGGGTGCGCTGCTTTAGCCCTTCGCTAACCACTTCCGCCAGCGTGGAATCGACATACATTTTGGAGCACGGACACATCAGCGACGCAACGGTGCTGTTTTCGAAATCACTCTTCGCCATATAGCGCGCATTGAGGCGTGTCAGGACCGGATATGTCCCGCTGGCCCTGAAGCGCGAGGCCACCACATAGGAGATGGCCGTCGCAAGCATCAGCGGAAACAGCAGCGAACTGTTCAGCGTCATTTCAAACGCCATCATGATGGACATTAACGGCGCGTGACTGGTGGCGGCAAGCAACGCACTCATGCCGATGGCCGCATACAGTCCCATCGGGCCTGGATCAAGCCCCAACCCCTGTAGACAGACACACACCAGCGCCCCGCCTGCCGCGCCAATCAGCAGCGAAGGTGTGAACAGCCCGCCAACCGCGCCTGAACCGACAGTTATCGCCGTCGCCACTATTTTCAACACCAGCAATAACCCAAGCGAAGTATGTAAATCGCCGTTGTTCAGGATAAGGTCAATCACTTCAAAACCGTTGCCCAGAACCAACGGGGAGATCATGGCGACCAGCCCGACGCCCAATCCCCCGAGGCCCAGCCGCATTGCCGGGTGAGTGATGGGTTTGAGGGTCTTGCGCACTTTATCTATCGAGGCAATAAACAGCGGCCCGAGAATGCCGGTGGCCGCGCCAATTGCCAGCACGGTAAAAATAGCGCCGGGCGTTGGACTAAAGTTGGCGGAAGCATAGAGATAAAGCGGGGCATAGTGAGTGAGCGATCGCACGGTTAACACCGCGACCGACGCCGAAATAAACAGCGGGATCAGCCGCTGGACCGCCGTAACCCCAAAGGCAATTTCGGCAACAAACAGTGCACCCGCAAAAGGGGCATGATAGACCGCCGCCAGCCCGCCTGCCGCCGCCATGGCGACAATATCGGATTGGTGCAGCGAGGTAAAACGGGTAAAGCGCCCAAGCAGGCTGCCGCTCAGCGCGGAAAGCTGCACCATCGCCCCTTCGCGACCGATGGAACCGCCGCTGGCGATGCTGGCAAGGGAAGACAGTGAACGAAGAAGTGTACTGACCACGGGGATCCCGGGCAGGCGTTGATCGATAACGTCGAGGTAGTCGGGCATTTTGCCGTGTCGCGCTTCGTAGCGCAGCGCCCAATGCAGAATGAAGCCCGCAACCACGCCGCCCACCGCGGTTATCAGCGGCCAGACGATCAGCGGGTATTCATTGAAGGCGCGCGTAATATCGCTGCCGTTATAAAACATCAGACCGTTGATGCCCCCGATGGCCAGCCGAAAACCGATGGTGACCAGCGCGGCAATGATCCCGGCGGGAATGGCGATCAGCAGGTTGACCCAATCGGATTTTTGCAACGCTTTAAAGCTCATTATTTCCCAAACCGTTGTTTATTCATGCGAGACGACGCGAAAGCAAATCATAGCATCAATTAAAATACGGGGAACATGCAAGTTTATGTAGGGGGGCGTATTGGCGAGTGTCGGGCAGAGAGACAGGCTCCCTGCCCTGTGGTGAAAATTATCCTTGCTGGAAAGGATAGATATTGCCCAGCTGCAAGATTTGCGTCAGTTCATCCAGCGCGTAACGCACCTCCAGCAACAGGTGGGGATCCACCAGATCCTCCTGCGTCATGCGGTCACGATAGTGTTTGTCTATCCACAGGTTTAGGCGCGCGAACAGCGTTTCGTCAATCAGGGAGCCGCGATTGACGGCAGCAAGTTCTGTGTCATTTAACGCGACACGCAGTCGAAGGCAGGCGGGGCCACCGCCGTTGCGCATACTTTCGCGTAAATCGAAGACCTGAATCTGATCGATAGGTCCGCCGCTGTCGCGCAGGTCCGACAGGTAATCCCACACCGCTGCATGCTGGCGCGACTCTTCGGGCACGACGATGGTCATTTTGCCGTCGGCTCGACTCAGCAACTGACTGTTGAACAGATAGGTGGCAACGGCGTCATCAAGGGTTACGCGCGCCTGCGGCACCTCGATGGGCTGGAACTCGCATTCCAGACGGGCCATCTTGCGACGGATTTCGTCGAAAGCGGCCTGTTGATTGACAAACGCCTGCTGATGATGGAACAACACCTGCCGATTGCTGACCGAAATCACGTCGTTATGAAACACGCCGTGATCAATTGCCTGCGGATTTTGCTGCACGAACCACGGTACGCTGCGCATCGAGTTGATGCAAACGGGCAACGGCGTCGCTGGCAAGTCGCGTCTGTCTTGCCGGATAACGCACCGGCTCGTTTTCACCGGCGATTAGGCCGTCGCGGCCATAGACGAAAACCTGCACACCGGGCTTATCGTAATCGCTGCCAAGACGGTTGTGATTTGCCGCGCCCTCATCGCCCAGACTGGCAACCTGAGGCAAGGCGTGATGATGCGCGAAATGCCGGTCATGATTAAATGTCGCGCGCAGTATGGCCGAAGTCGTCTCCGCTTCGATGGCACGGTGAAACTTGTTGTTCAGATTGGCCACGGTGAAATGGACGCGTCCGTCGGCGCTGTCGGCGGAAGGCGAAACGGTTGCCGCATTCGCGACCCACATGGCCGATGCCGAGCTTAATGACGACAAAAGCCTGGGCGAATAGGCGTTGGCCTGCGCCAGCACCTGAGCCTCGGTGCCGTGAAACCCCATTTGCCGTAATGTGGCAAGATGCGGTCTTTCATGAGGCGGCAGCACGCCCTGCTTGAAGCCGAGGTCGGCCAGCGCTTTCATTTTCAGCAGACCCTGCTTCGCCGCCAGTTTGGGGTTGGCGACGGCGCGCTGATTGCGCGTTGAGGCTTCGTTGCCGAAAGACAGGCCCGCATAGTGGTGTGTCAAACCGACCAGGCCATCAAAGTTGACTTCATATCCTGACATTATGTTCTCCTGACAAGGCCCGGCGCTTAACGTTGCGCGCCAAAATCGATACCCGGTGACAGCGCAGACGGCAGTTCAAGTTTGTCGCTTTCCAGCGACGCCATCGGCCACGCACAGTAATCGGCCGCATAAAACGCACTCGGACGATGATTGCCCGACGCGCCAATGCCGCCAAACGGCGCATTGCTCGACGCGCCCGTCAACGGCTTGTTCCAGTTGACGATACCGGCTCGCGCCTCCAGCAGCAGTTGGTCGAACTGTTCGCGCTCTGTGGAAATCAACCCGGCCGCCAGCCCAAAACGGGTTTGATTGGCGAGCGCGATGGCCTCATCGAAATCGCCATAGCGAATAATGCTTAACAAGGGGCCGAAATACTCTTCATCCGGCACGCCGGCAATGCCGGTAAGTTCGATGATGCCCGGCGTCAGCAGCGTGCTGTCGGCACTTGGGCGGGTCAGGGTCAGCAAAGACGTTGCGCCAAGGTTGAGCAGTGCATCCTGCGCCTTGAGCATGCCGCGTGCGGCCGCATCTGAGATAACGCCGCCCATGAACGGCTGCGGCTCATCGTCCCACGCGCCAACGCGCAGTGCGGCGGTCACCTCGACCAGTCGTTTAATGAATGCATCGCCCGCCTCGCCTTTTCTGACCAGCAGACGACGCGCACAGGTGCAGCGTTGTCCGGCCGAAATAAAGGCCGACTGCACGGTAAGATTGACCGCTGCATCGATATCGCTTACCGGCTCGACGATGAGTGCATTGTTGCCGCCCATCTCGAGCGCCAGAATTTTTTCAGGCTGACCGGCCAGTTGACGATGCAGTTGATAACCGGTGCCTGCGCTGCCGGTAAACAGCAGACCATCAATCTGTGATGACGCAGCCAGCGCTTCACCGGTCGAACGTCCGCCTTGCACCAGATTGATGACGCCCGCAGGCAGCCCGGCCTGCTCCCAGAGTTGAATCGTTGCCTCTGCCGTAATCGGCGTCAGCTCGCTGGGTTTGAAGACAATCGTGTTACCGGCCAGCAATGCGGGAACAATGTGGCCGTTAGGCAGGTGCCCCGGGAAATTGTACGGGCCAAAAACCGCCAGCACGCCGTGCGGACGATGGCGCAAAACAGCTTCGCCTTCGGGCATCGGCGTGTGTTTTTCGCCGGTACGTTGCTGATTGGCCTCGAGTGAGATGGCGATTTTACCGATCATCGCCTGCACTTCGGTCAGCGTTTCCCAGCGGGGTTTACTGGTTTCCTGACTGATGATTTCGGCAAGACGCGTCTTGTTTTCACCCAGCAGTGCGGCAAAGCGCTGAATAATTTCGGCTCTGGCACCGAGGTCAAAACGCGCCCAGGCTGGGAACGCGTGACGCGCCGACTCGCATGCCGACTCGACATCTTCGGGGCTGGCACTCATCGCCGCCCACAGTTTTTCATTGCTGACCGGGTTGGACTTCTCCAGCAGCACGCCTTGCCCGCTGCGCCACTGTCCGTGAATATAAAGGGCTGGATGGGTCATAATTCGCTCGCTTGTGAAAGTTGTCGGGTTGACGCGCTCTGGCCTGCTTCCGGAAACAGCGGCACCGCGCGAATGACATGCCCGGCCTTGATACCCAGCGCCTCGGCGGTGTGCGGGTCGAGAGTCAGCTGGCTCATATCGGCATGTCCGGTAACCAGTCCGGCACGAAAATCGGCATAGTTTTCATTGGCTACCAGATAACAGGTTTCATCATCCCGCGGTTCGGCGCGTTTGATGATGGCCTCGACCAATCGGCTCTCCCTGACGGCTCTCAGGCTGTCGACGTCGCCTTCAAGCGTAGGTCCGCCGTCAAAAATGTCGACGTAGCCCTGATAGCGCAGGCCTTCCGTTTCCAGAAGCGATCGCGCCGGGGCGGTCTGGGGATGAACCTCGCCGATAACGGCACGCGCTTCGAGGCTCAACAAATCGGTATAAAGAGGATGTTTGGGCATCAACTCGGCAATAAAGGATTTCTGCCCCAGACCGGTGAGACGGTCGGCTTCGGCAAACTCCATGCCGAAAAAGTGTTTCCCGAGGCTGTCCCAGAACGGCGAATGGCCTTTGTCATCGGAGACGCCGCGCATTTCGGCAATGACTTTCGCCGAAAATTTGTCGCGGAAGGCCGCCATAAACAGGAATCGCACTTTGGACAACAGCTGGCCGTTACGGCTATGACGAAAATCGGGGTCCAGGAACAAGGTGCAAAGCTCGCTGTATCCGGTGTGATCGTTGCTGAGGTACAGCGTGGGAACGGGCTTGTAAATGTTCAGGCTTTTCGAGGCGTGAACCAGCGTGCCCAAGCGGAAGTTGTACCACGGCTCGCTGAGGCCAACGGCCACTTCCAGCGCGCTGACACCGACGACCTTTTTCTGGCTCACATCTTCAAGCACAAAGAGATAGCCTTGCTCGGCCTTGTCTAACCGGCCTTCCCAGGTGGCGACGGAGCGCTCGATACGCGTACGCAAATGCGCCTCGTCTTTGGGTAGAGACGTCAAACCAATGCCGGTCTTGGCAGAAAGTTGCAGGATATCGGCGATATCGCCGAGCCGCACGGGACGAATCAACATCATGATGATTACCTCGCTTCTTCAGGCGATCGCAGGATCAGGAGCATAGTCGGGCCACGGCTTTTTCCAGACGATTGAGACCTTCTTCAACATCCTCTTGCGGAATAATCAGCGAAGGAGCGAAGCGCAGAACATTCGGACCGGCAATCAGGGCGATAAGGCCTTCTTCCGCGGCGAGTTGAGTCAGCTGTTTGGCTTGTCCGCTGTAGCGCTCGTTCATCACGGCACCGATAAGCAGCCCCATGCCGCGGATTTCGGAAAAAATCTTGTACTGATGATTAATCTGATTCAGACGCTCGGTGAACCACAGGTGGCGTAACGCGACACCGCCCAGAACCTCGGGGGTATTGATAAGTTCCAGCACCTTACCGGCAACGGCTGTTGCCAACGGGTTGCCGCCGTAGGTGGTGCCGTGGGTGCCCGGCTGGAAATGTTTGGCAAGGCTGTCGACAGTCAGCATCGCGCCAATCGGGAAGCCGCCGCCCAAAGCTTTGGCGGTGGTCAGAATATCGGGAACCACGCCGTAGGCTTGATAGGCATATAACTCGCCGGTGCGGCCTACGCCGGTCTGAACTTCGTCGAAAATCAGTATGGCATCGTGCTTGTCGCACAACTCGCGCAGGCCTTGCAGGAATTCCTGCGTGGCGGGCAGGACACCGCCCTCGCCCTGCACGGGTTCGACGATGACCGCACAGGTTCGTGAAGAAATGTGCTGGGCGACCGCGTCCAAATCATTGAACGGCAGATGGGTAATGGCCGGCGGCAGTGGCGCAAAGTCCTGGGAATATTTCGGCTGGCCGCCCGCGCTGACGGTAAACAGCGTGCGTCCGTGGAATGCATTGTTAAACGCAATGATTTCGTTTTTATGCTGTGCGTCTTTGCTGTGTCCGACGAGACGGGCAAGTTTGAGCGCGGCTTCATTGGCTTCTGCACCGGAGTTACAGAAAAAGGCCTTGTCGGCGAAGGTGGCGTCAATCAGTTGTCTGGCCAGCAGGAGCACCGGTTCATTGGTGTAGCCATTGCCAAGATGCCAAATTTTATCGGCTTGATCGGTCAACGCCTTCAGAACGGCAGGATGGCGATGGCCCAGCGCGTTGACGGCGATACCGCCTGCAAAATCAACATAGTCTTTCCCTGACTGATCCCACAACCAGGAGCCGGCGCCATGGACCGGAATAAAATCTGCCGGTGCATAGACGGGGACCATGTAGTCATCAAACTGCTGGCGGGTTACACGCTGTTCCATATTAACCTCATCGTTTTTGCAAGAGCCGCTCGAAGGATGTCTGTAACGCTGCGATTCCGAGTACGGCGGTGAATTGATTGTGCGAATTTAAGGTGCACGCTCCCTTTCCCTCTTTTAAAGAGGAAATAGAAAAATGATTATTTAGAACTTTTACTGCATGAACTTACCGGCATCGGGTAGTTCGTTATTTCGTGGGAACACCCTTACCGCAAATTAGCGCTTTACGCGAAAATTCTGTCCCCTGATGTACTGATAATAGTGTGCAGGCATCGTGCCAGCAACGGGAAAAAGTGAATAAAAAAATGAGAATCACAGAAAAACAATAAGTTATAATCGCCTCCTATTCACATAAATTGCATAAAAAGTGAATATTTATGAAAAAGCCCTTGCTGGACAAGGCGGCAGCGGAATGAGTATGCAACTCCTTAAGGAAAATATTTCTGCAAGATTTGTGATCTCTTGCTCATAAAGTCCTGACTTTAGAAAGCCATTGCACCATTTCAAGGCATCTACGTCCCAAAAAGTTGCAGCAGATGAGCCATTGACAGGGAAAAAGCATCCCGATAATTATAATTAATTTAAAAACGCCGCTTTTATTAAGAGCAAAATAGAGATACCGGTTTAAATTTATAATGAGATGAGTGAAAATACCGGTTATCCAGTAATTATGGGTATTATAAAAATTCTGATGCCATCTTGATAATAAATTAAGACAGTTTGCACTTATCAATTAAAACTTAATTAAGATATCCTGAATTAAAGAAGAAACATCATAAAGACAAGTGCAAGAATTTTTAAATTTTATGAATTTATTAAATCGACTATTGCATAAGGGATGACTATGTATCGCCAGAAAGGATTGAAGAGTACAGAGTATCGGTTTTTGGATTACCTTTTAACTGAAGATAACCAACTCATTCGTAACAACATTTTTATTAGAACTGGCTCAAAGGAGTTAGCAGTGCTGAGGGCGCTTATTGAGTCCGCAGGTAAGTTGATGACAAAAGACGAATTGCTGGATCAAGTCTGGGGGACAACCTTTGTCTCTGAAGAGTCGCTTGCTCGATGTATTTATGTATTGAGAAAAATTTTTAAAAAACACAAAAGCAACGCTGTTATTCAAACCGTTTACTCTAAAGGCTATATTTTTGTAGCAGAAGTTATCAGGCACCTTCCCCGGAAAAAGAGGTGGAGAAAATAAATGAGACCCCGACCTTCGAGGGTTTCCTGGAAACCCTTTTCGGCAATAGAATCTCATATTTAGATGTGTCGGGGCAAAAGCATATCGCCATCGAGATTAAAATATTATTGCCCGCACCTGATATTCTAAGTAAAAATAATTAATTATTCATGTTGATAAGTTTTTGATAAGCCGTTAAAACGTTAAATCGAGAAGTAGCGTTTTGACATATCTGCCAATGAACTGATTGTGCTGGATAAAATTTTAACAACATTATCATAGATTGAATTGGCATTGCTGAAGCGCCCGGTCAATGAACTGATCGTTGTTTTTATCTGTTCTTCCTGGGCGTTGAAACCGGTCAACCAGGCCTGATATTCAGTGTTCGTCGGTTCTTTATTTGAGTCATGAGGATACTGGATGTTTTTCTTCATGTTTTCCAGTGGACCAAGGTCGATAGCCACATAGTAAGTCCCGCTGGCATTTTTGATCACACTGCTTGTTGGTAACCCCATATCTTTTGCCCATTTGCGGGCATCCGCCTCCGTGGTATTCTGACTAAAATCGACGGGATAAAGTTGCGCCAATTTCCCATTGGGATTGCCGTTGGGGTCTTTGTATTTCTTTAGCAAGGTGTCTAACTTATCGTGCAGTGTTTTATAATCGTACTTAATTTTACCTTCATCGGCACCATCTTTGATAAGACTCGCCATTTCAGCAAGAATAAGGCCCAACTCTTTATAAAACTGTATATATTTGGCTAAACCACCTTCGAAAACATCGTAATAATCCTCCTTCACGATGCCAATGATATCTCCTATTTGATCCGAGATGTTACTCTCTTTTGCGGAGAGAGAGAAACGGAAACGCCACTTGCCGCAAGCCTGCTTTTGAGTTCAGATTTTAGTGCTGCCTTCTCGTCGACAAAAGATTGATTAGTGTCTGCTTGGCAAAAGGTAAGTTGCGCTGCCAGACCCGCCAGGTTCTTTTTAAGCACGTGCTGAGCATATACGGCAATGGATTTATCTTTACCCGTATTGTATTTCACATATTCAAACAGCGCTTTATCTAATGCGCTAAGGTCAGTGCTTGGTGTATCGCCACTCAACAAATTTAAATCAATGCGAGTTACGGCAGAGTCATGATGGCTTGACTCCGGTACAATACGGCTCGGAATGGTAGTAATAATGGGTTCGACTATAGACGTTCTCATCAGGACATCCTCAATAAATAATTAGCACCTACGAATTATCTCACCTGCCGCATTGGTGCGATCCTGGAGAATGTTTTTGATAGAATTTAACAGTTCAATAGCGGTACTCTTGTAACTGTTACTTCTCTCACGGTTGTTATCCGTGGTTTTATTATCTACAGAGGCTTCAAGTTCGGCGAGTGTCGCTGCGGCTCTTTCATTCATTGCAGCAACAGCAATGGAAGACGAGAAAATAGAACCGATAGGATGTGAGAGATGGCTCATCATCCTAAATTGCTCGGCTTTATTACCCGCGTCGTTATAAGCTTTTTGATTATCAATCGGTGAAGTGTCACTCAAGAGCTCATTCATTTCATTGTCATATTTATTACTAATTCTGTTGATATCATCGTTTTTAGCTGACTGAATGGAATCTCTCGCGGCCCTCTGGAAAGCCAAATTTTCTTTATGCTCACGATTAAGGTATTTCCGATCCATTCTTTTAAGCTCTAACAGATCGTGATTTTTCAAATCAACTTTCGTGATATCGGGATCGTCTATTTTACGGGTATTTCTTTCCAGATTGGCAATATCATTGTTATTCTTTTCGATAGCTTTCAGGGTTTGCTGGTTAACTTCATTGTGCTTGGCGTTCAGTCTGTCGAGTTTGCTCTGGTAATCTTTCCCAACTTTATCAACGTCTTCGATTTTTTTATTCTTCAAGTTATCGATTTTAGCTTTATTCGGCGCAACACCCTCTTTGTCCAGGGCGTTTTGTTTGCGTAGATTCTTGGTTGCACCGGCAAAACTGTAAAATGAGACCCCCATCTGAACGACAGCGCCCGTGACCTGAGAGGCGCAGTTAAGGACACCTTCTTGCCTGATAGAGGCTGCTTTTCGGTCAACAGATAATTTGGATGCCACCATGCCATCCGCACTCATCTTCAAGGCATCCTGATCAATTTTTTTAAGCAGATAAATGAGTTCAGTCAGGACTAACCCATATGTTGAACGCGAGACCTCTTTGGCCTCTTTGAGTTTAGGTAAATCGGATAGCGGTTTAGCGTCTTTATCGGGGCTGATAACGATAGCAGATTGGAGAGTGTTTTGTGTCGCACTGCTTTGTTTATCGTTGGCTAAGGGTTTTTTAGCCTTATAGTCAACACCGGCAGATTGTGTCGAAAGCTGCGGTTGCAAAACCGTTAAAGCATTGAGCGTCATCATAGGTCATCCTTAATTTATGCCTGGCGAGGGTTCAAAATAAATAAATTGGCTTTTTGCCTATCGAGATTGATTGCCGACATCTGCTCAACGGCTTCCTGGCTGGCTTTCATATCTGCCGCAAAGACATCGATAGCAAGTTTTATGTATTTGCTCATGGCTTTGATGTCAGCCATTGCAACGACGATTTCGCTTTCTTTTTTAGTGATTTCTTTTATGGCAAGTCCTGTGACAGTAGCGTTGGAAGTGTCAACGCTAACTTTAATGGACTCCGCAGCAATAGCAGTATGATTAATTCCGCGTGCAAAACTGCGGAAAGAGGCTGGACCACCGTCCAAACCTAAACTGTTCCCCATTTTGGCGAAATTTTTCGCCACCACTTTCGAGATTTTGTTTGCTCCGTTTTTAATAACAGAGGGCACGACTTTGGTCATCACTCTCGTCAATACCTTCCTGAACATGGGCATGAGTTTTTTGAAGAGAGCTTTGCCTGCCGTCTTGGCAGCAACAGTAATGGCAATAATCATTACCACCATGACAATGGCTGACACAATCGTGCTGACGAGGTTCGATATATCGTCTTTGACTCCCAATTTTTTGAGGGCAGAATTAATGGCATCGGCAATCATTTTCATCATGGGTTGGATAACATGTTGAAGGATGGGCGCCATAATGCGATCGGTAAGGCTTTTACCCGTGGTGGCTTTGACGATAGGGTCAGCCACCATCAATGCGATACCAACTGCCGCTAGTGCCAGGCTTGCACCACCAGTGAATACGGCCCCGACAATACTGACAACGGTAAGGAGACCTCCCAGGATTTTACCGACGCAGCCCATGACTTTGCCGATACGTTCGGCTTTTTCAATGGCTTTGGCTTGTTCTTTCGCTTTCTCCAGCATCTCGATTTGTCGAGCTTCCTGCAGCTTTTGAGAAAGTTCGGCATTAGCCTTGAGCTTGGAATCGGCATTTTTACCGATCAACTGTGAGAGCTCATTCATCAGCAAGGTCATGGCAGCAAGTCCGGTAAAATGACGTTTATTGGCCGCACTTAACGACTCCGGCTCAATGCCTACGGTTTTTTGCATTTTCTCCCAGCATAAATCGGCGGCCTTCACCTTTTCAAAAGCAATGTGGGCTGAGACAAGCGCTTTTTGCCGAGCCTGTTTCTGCGCTGGATTTAATGATGCCGTGCTGCAACTCAGCCGCGGCATAAGCTTTTTGGCGTGTGCATACTCCTTGTCTGAGGGATCAAGGTTGGCAAGCTTGTCTTTCGCCGCCTCGAGTTTTGCCGCGCTTTCATCAAGTAAAGCTAGCGCAGACTCGCATGAATTTTTATCGACGGCTGCCGTTGCGCAGGCGAGCTCGCTTTCTTTCAGCGCCTTCTGATATTGCACCAATAACAGTTGACGGCTTGCTGCTCTGGATTCGCCAAGAACAGAGAGTTGTCTCAACCTGCTTTTGAGTTTATCGGTATTGTTTTGTGCAAGAATTTGCATAAGCTCACCGACAAGTACGGTAAGCCCCCTCACCTTCACTCGACTGTTGTCTGCGAAACTTTTTGGTGGCACAAGTTCCGGGACGTTGTGCCGCATCTCGAGGGTATTTGACGTGACATTCTGACTTTCCACTTTACATACTGGCAAAGTAAGTGAATGGCGCAGCATCTTGTTATTGATTACGAATATAGAGGAAAGGCTTCCGACTTCAGCGCTCTCATTCATGGAGGCTGAGTTTGGAAGAGGCCATCGTAACGAATGCTGTATATTTTCAGTCATTTTAATTCTCCGTAAGCACTTGCGATTCGACGGGGAAAGGTGCCTCGCTCTCTTCATCGGGAAGCGCTAAATTTTTCAGATAGGCATGTGATTTTGCGATCAGAGAAGCATCGTCACTTTGCTCAATGATTAACTCGAAATAACGACTAGCCTTATAATTCTCTTTTAACATTATCTGGCATTGTCCGGCATAAAACACGCTACGATAATTATTCCCATCCATGGCAAAAACCACGGCATAGAGATCGGCGGCTTTTTGATAATGTTTTTTTAACTGATAAACGGCGGCCAGCCCCATAAAATAGTCAGTGTTATAAAAATCATACATGCAGAGAAATTTAAAAAAGGTTTCAGCGTTGTCGAGTTTACCCTGACGGTAAAATTGATAAGCATGGGCATAAAGGCTTTCCATCATGTCTTCGGGTATTTGATGAATATCTTTTAAAGTGAACTGTTCATTAAGACATGCTGAAAATATATCAGAAAGGTGTTGGTCATTAGCCATATCATCTCGTTTCATGAAAATCCCTTAACTTTTTAGACAGGCCAAGATTACCTAAGGGATGTGATTACATCATTTATAGGCATCCGATACTTACAAATATCGCTCATTCGATAGAAAATCTGTTTTCTGAATGGGCGATTGAGCCTCTTCATCCTTGTCATTGTCCTCACGCCAATGATTATCCACTTGTTCAAGCCAGAAAAGGATTTGCAAGACCGCATCCAGCTCATCAAGATTAACGAAGGAGTAACGCGAATGGGTGCGATAAATACGCCTGGCCAAATTGATATTTTCGATAATGGGTACTCCCATTTTTTTTGCATAGCTTTTCACTGCTTGAGCACAACCATTGGTTTCAATAAGTGAGATAAAGGGAATCGGTACAATGTCGGTGTTGAAATAAATACCTATCGCAATGTGTGTGGGATTTGCAATAATCAGTTTGGAGTTGGCAATATCAAGTTTGGTTTGCTCGTTCAGTATTTCGGCATGAAGACCACGGCGCATAGATTTCACTTCTGGATTACCGTCTTGGTCTTTTCTTTCTCTCTTTACTTCCTGTTTATCCATTTTAAGTTCTTTGATATAAAGAAAGTATTCGGCAACGGCATCCAGAACCATGACGGCCAACATACCTATCAGGCAGCTGAAAACCAATCGTTGCAAAAGTTGCCCCCAAGTAAATATCATCTCTTGAGCCGTCGTATTGATTTGCAAAAAAATAAGCGTTTTATTTTCATACCATAAAAATTGAACGACGATAATAAATACACAGAGATAGAGTGAAGTCTTTATCGCGTCTTTGACGGTTCTCATACTGAACAATTTTTTAAATCCATTGACAGGATTTAGTGCAGCGATATTAAATTTAAAAACCTTGGTGGCCATAGCAAACCCGGTTTGCAGAAGCGATGGCAATGCCGAAAAAAGAAGCAAATTAGCAAAAATGGAAGTATTATTTTTAATGCCAGTGTCAAAACATTGCGCGTATATTGAGAGATACCTAATTGAAAACCGTCTTTAATGGCCATTACCCAGGCGCTCGCCATTTCATTGACAAAATCCAAGAAAGGAAGATAGAGAATACCCATGATAATCAGGCATGAAATGGTGACATCTTTCGATTTGAAGGTTTGCCCTTTTTTTATTGCATCCTTAATTTTCTTTTGAGTGGGCTTCTCGGTTTTTGTCAGGGACATCGGCGCTATTCCTCTAAAGGATAAGTTTACTTGAGATAAAAATTAATGATCTCACTATTTCAGTTAGTGAAGCCGGAAAATAAAGGATAAGCATTAAAAAACCGATGAAGCTTTTTACCGTTAATGAAAGCGAGAAAGCATTCATCTGAGGTGCGAAGCGCGACAATAGTCCAAGAATGGCCTCGGTGAGTAAAAAAACGGTTATTAAAGGACTGGCAATCCTGACAGCCTGCATAACAATAAAGCCCAGTAACGGAAAGAGTAAGGTTAACGAAGGTAATCTGTACTCCGAGGGGCCTAGAAGCTCATAGCTTTTATGAATGACTTCAAGCATGAGGGTCAATCCACCGCGACTCAAGAAAATTACGGCGCAAAAAAGATTAAAAAAATTGGCCAACTCCGAGGTATCGACCCCGCTGACCGGATCAATACTACTACTGATTGTAGCGCCTCGTTGGTTGTCGATAATGCATCCGGCAGCGTGAATTATCCAGAATGGGGTGCAGATGAGACACCCCAGAAGCAAACCAACAAAAAGCTCTTTGATTATCAGGCCAAACTTTTGCAAAAGGGAGAGGTCAAAAGCAAGAGTATAACCATAGGGACTTAAAGCCATTCCAACCAACATGACAACAGGCACACGAATAGTATTATTTATCACATTGCTATTCAAAAAGGGCAACATGATAAAAACAGGCATAATCCTGGCTGACGACAAAGCAATGGTTAGAATAACCTCATAAAAATCATCAACACTCATTTTTATTTTTCTTTAAAGAGAATGTCATGACAATGCCAACCTGAACACTTCTCGTGAATAATTTAACAGAACCTCGCCATACCATCCTGACATCAAAAATATGCAAAGCGTTACACTTAATAATTTAATGCCGAACGGAAGAGTCTGTTCCTGAAGCTGTGTCACCGTTTGAATTAGACCTACCAATAATCCTACCACGGTAGCAACACAGATGGGTGCCGCCGATAAAATCAACACCAGATAAAGTACTTTGTTGCCTGCATAAAGCATTTCGCCCATTCCATGACCCTACGTCGATAAATGCATATATTGAGTAATCAATCCCTGAGTCAGGACGGTCCACCCATCCATAACAACAAACAAAACTAATTTGATTGGAACAGAGAGTGTTACCGGGCTCATCATCATCATTCCTAATGCCAGTAAGATACAGGAGATAAGCAGGTCGATAACAACAAAGGGAAGATAAATATAAAAACCTATTTTAAAGGCACTTTTTATTTCGCTTAATGCGTAAGCCGGCAAAAGAGAGATAATCGATATTTTATCAGGTAATTCTTGATGCACACCTTCCGTATCCTCATTATGTTGCAGCTTTTCGAAAAATGTCACTAGTGAAGGGTCGGAGAAACGGGTAAGGTAATTTTTATAGCCTTCCAGGCCGTTATCGACAAAATCAACAATGGACGCCACGCTATTAATTTCGGTTTTAGAATTTTGATAGTTTTCATAACCACTTTTGACAATAGGACTCATAACAAACATTGCCAGCAAAAGTGCAACGCCATTAAGCGTCATATTGGAAGGGATTTGTTGCAATCCCAGGGCGTTACGCACCATAACAAATACAATGGAGAATTTTATATAGCAAGTGCCGCAAGCAATCAGAACCGGTAGCAAGGTAGCTAACGCTAAAACGCCAATAAGAGGCAGATCATCATTTATCGGCATTGCAGGCTTCCAGACTTTTTATCAAGATAGCTGGGCGATCGTCCATCCAAATGAGTTCACCCCGCGCCAGAGGGAGTCCATTGGCTTGAATGATGATATTCTTATGCGTATTGATGTCACATGGGAAAACCTGGCCACTAAAAAAGTTCTCAAGCTCGGCAATGGTCACCGTATTGTGTTGAAGAACAAAATCCAGTGAAATGGGGAGGTCATCGACGTTTGTATTATTTTTAGCTTTCCTTGATAAATCATCTTTAAATTGTGTTAACTCATTTATTGCATTTTTATCGAGCACCATACCCTGCCCCCTTTTTAAATAGCACCCTACTTTTACTCCATTAACTAAAATGGAATTTTCTGGCGATGCAATCAACAATGCATCCATGACCTGCATTTTTGCCAATGCGTTAATGCTTAAACGACTCGTACCTAACAGGAACTGTACAGCGATTGAAATTGAATAAATCAGCTCAGCCGGGATGATTTTTCTCTTCATTAAAGGCTGCAATTTAGAGAATTTCGTTATCCAAACCCTGCCTTGCAAGGTATCGATTGAGAGTAACGCTTTACTCATATCCGAGACTTTGCTAAGCCGTCTAACTTTGATTATCTTGTTTGATTCATATTCGCTATAAGGCATGTTTAAAGGTTTAAAACAATTACTGATTAATTCAATCAACTGCTGATCACTCCAGGTCTCTCTCTTTAAATTGCATTCAGAAGGAAAAAAGGAGTAATACCATTGGTATAAATCAATAATCCCTTGCCATCCACTGTCAGAGAATAATTCCACCGGGAGGCCATCTTGGCTGGGTAGTGAAGCTTCAATATTTCTACCGAGGGAGAACCAATATTCTGCAACCAAGCGCTCATTGATGGCATGGGAATCCATGTTTCGGAGCACTTTTGATATCATTGGTTCGTCATCCCTGCAATCGTTGTCAGAAGCCCAGTCCTCTGAATTCGATGACCATTTGAAACTTGTGATTAGCTGGCTTCGCTTGAGATTTAGCAACTGCTGGACATAGTCTGTTGAAGGTACAAGTGATAAATCACCAGTATAAGCATGACTAATTATCACCTGACTCCCACGGGGTAAATTTTGGAATTGATAAATAACAGCGGCCCTTGTGAATTCTAATGGATTATTCAAGGCAGCATTTTTATAAAGCGTCTTGCCCGGTTGCAACTGGCTTTTAACGTTGTCATCTTTTCTGTCAGAGGTGTTATCTAGCAACGAACCATTATGCAAAAAACTCACCCCAGGCAGCGCACTTTTTGGGTAGAGAATCTGCTGTGAGTCTTTACTTCTTTCCACATCGTTATATTCATTGCAAGATGATAGCGTTTCATTGCAGGTCAGGATCGCCTTCTTTTCCAGTGTTAATGGAATCTCTTCATTACCAAAAGAACCTGCGGATTCTTGAAAGACTTCATGTGTGATATTTTTTTTACTTTCGATAACCTTATTATGCGTGTTTTTGGGTTGGCTTTCATGCGCGACTCTCTCTTTTGAATTGATTTCAGGAGCTAGTAGTGACAACGTTTTACACTCCTTTAAATTCAGCCGCTTTGAAAGTAAGGAGATGTCATTTGTATTGGCAGTACCTCTATTTTTCACCATAACGTTGTCTTTATCATGATGAATACTTCCTTGATGTTCATTGATAAAAAAATTTTTATTATAATGACTTTCAAAATTTGAAAAAAAATTCAGCGGCAAAACTGTTAACCATGCCTCGCCGCTAACCCTCTTAAGTTTATTTTTTTTAATCATAATCAGGCGTTTCTGTTAGTGAAAGGATCTCATCGCCTCTGAGACTCTCAGTCACTTTATTCACAGGCCGACAATTTATTTTTTCCACGAATATAATTCCTCCATTTCAATTTCGCCCTGATGATTTATTCTTATGCGGTCTGCAACCTTCATTTTTTTATGCAGGTAGGAATATTTTTCTGTTTTATTATTAATACACAATAACTCGCGACGATTTTTTTGCAACTCAAGATTATTTTCTTCAAAATCTTTCATTTTTTGCAGCATTTGTTGGTTTAATAAAGTCAACTGGCGTCTTAACACGGCCACTTTTCTAATTTCTTCGAACAAGGTTGCCCTGTCTACCGTGTTATCGTAGCCATAAAACTTTATAATTTTTTTCAGGGCATTTTCCTGACGCTTCAACTCATCTATTTCGTCACTCAACCTGCATTTATAGTTGATGCCTTGAGTTATTTTAAATTGTATCTGGATGCCTCGAGCTTGATAGTTGGCGATGAGAACCTGCAACTTATGATGCAATTTCACGCAACTCCTTAACTGTCTGGTCATATTCGCAATTTTGTGAAGAAGCCTGACATAACCAGTTATAAAGTTGCTGGCGCTGGTTAATAGCCACATCGTTATTAATATTCTGGCCAAACTGATATTCACCAATATCAATCAGTAGTTTCATCTCATCGATAATCGCCAGCTTGCGCCTGAAAGATGCAGCATCTTGCAAGTGCCCTTCCTTACAAATAGCACTCGTGACACGGCTTAAACTATGCGCTACGTCAACCGCAGGATAGTGGTGCTGTGCGGCTAGTTTAGGGTCGAGGTAAATATGTCCATCCAATACCGAACGAATCTCATTGGCTATGGGGTCGGACTCTTCATCACCTTCAAGGAGGATGGTATAAAAAGCCGTGATGCTACCGGTATGGAAGTTACCGGCTCTTTCCAGAATTCGCGGTAAAGCCTCAAAGACAGAAGCGGGATAACCTCTTCTTGCTGGCGACTCTCCGGAAGAAAGTGCCAAATCGCGCAATGCCCGCGCATAGCGGGTAATGGAATCGATAAACATCACCACTTTTTTACCGTGATCCCGAAAATATTCCGCGATTGTTGTCGCAATCAGTACGGCATTACAGCGATCCAGCGAGGAATAATCGGATGTTGCAAAAACGAGAATACAGTTATCCTGACGGTCGGACTTTTTCAGAATTTCTGTAAATTCTGCGACCTCCCGCCCCCTCTCGCCAATCAATCCAATAACAAAAATATCAGCTTCAATGTTATTAATTAACATCTGTAATAATGTGGTTTTCCCCCTCCGGCTGAAGCAAAGATACCTATTCTTTGCCCGACGCCGCAGGTCATCAAGGCATCAATAACTTTTATACCTGTTGGCAGCGCCTGCTGGATCCCGGCTCTGCATTGCCAATCAAGTGCTTTAGCCTGTATCGCTCGAGTTTCATCAAGAGCAGGTATTGTGGTTTCATTCAACATACCCACAATTTTCCCTTCTGCGTTGACTACGCTACCCACCAGTTGATGTCCAACTTCAATACGAAATTCATGCCCCAAAGGATGCAATACGGATTCACGTGATAAGCCATTGGCCTGTCCGAGCAGGCTAAGAATGGCTCGCTCATGACTAAATCCCAACACCTGTGCTCGCCCAACCCATTCTTTATCGTAAATACTACGATGTATGTCGCAGATTTCACCGATAACTACATCGGTTAAATCGGCCTCAATGATAGGCGTGCGTATAACACCAGGATGCGCCTGGCGAGTCAATAATTGGGCAATAGTCATCTTTGAGCCTAAATAGTTTGAATAACATCAACGTTTACGTGCTGTGATAATTCACCATAAGACATGACAGCAATATCTTTAAATCGGGTTTCAATGAATTTTTTGATAAATCGTCTAATATCGACAGATGAGATAATCACGATATCTTTAAATTCATAATCATAATTTTGTAAAGCCACGGTAAACGTATCCATAAGCTCTTCCGCTGCGGCAGGCTCGATATTGAGGAAAGAACCTCCGGACGTCGTTCTTATACCCGAACGAAAAACATCTTCGGTTTCGGCGGTCACCATTATTACGCGCAGCTGATTGTTGATTGAAAATTTATTACAGATATAACGGGCCAATGTCCCTCTGACATGTTCGACTAATAGAATCACGTCTTTCTCTTTGGGTGCCCACAAAGCCAATGCTTCCATAATCATTTTCATATTACGGATTGAAATTCTCTCGGAGAGTAAACGTTGCAATATTTCAGAGATTTTTTGCATCGTCATATGACGCAAGACTTCCTTGATGAGTTCAGGGCAAGTCTGCTCCAGTCGATCAGACATTGATTTTGCTTCCTGAACGCCAAAAAACTCATTGATATGGTGAGATAACTGCAAAGAGATGCAGAAATAGAGTTCATCGATGGCCGTTCTCATTGAATAGCCCAGTGAGGTCAAATTCTCCCGTTGATCCTTTTCGACCCAAACACCGCTTATTTCTTTATAGCTTGTCAAATTTAGCAGTTCGAGCTCTTCCAGCTTATTGATTACCCGTAGCTTATCGAAATGCAGATTGTAGGTTTCGACTTTTATTTCATTGATGAGAAAAGTCACCGAATGATCACCGCCGTCTTTTGCAGACTGTAAAAGGATGTCCGGGAGATGTATTCCATAATCGATAAAGAACTGACTTCGAATGTGCCCTGCTAAATCCTGTTCCTGCAATTTATTGAACTGGTTATCGGGCAAAACCAATATGAGCGGTAAAGCTTCTGCATTCGTTTCATCAAGGTGGTTAATTCTTCGCATGACGCTTTCGAGACCTGTCGAAACAGCTCCACTTTCGATGGCTTTTTCGGCACTGTTCCCCTTATGAGAATGCGCTTTTTTACTGATAATCTGACGCTTGTAGAAATAGGTCGCGCACAGCATCAAAGACAACGTTACAAAGACAAATAAGGGAAAACCGGGTAACAAGCCTACGCCGAGAGTGAGTATTGCAGCCACTGCGATAACAAAAGGCTGATTGATGAGCTGCGACAGGATTTTGCGCCCCATGTTATCGCCTTCACCACTGACTCGGGTGACGATGAATCCTGCGCTGACCGCAATCAGCAGCGAGGGGATCTGAGCCACCAGCCCATCTCCAATTGTGAGCATGGTATAAGTTTTTAATGCTTCGGACATCGTCATGCCATGTTGATTCATGCCGACACTGATACCACCGATAAAATTCACAAAAATGATGATAATGCCTGCGATGGCATCTCCCTTGATGAATTTCATTGCCCCATCAAATGAACCGTAGAGCTGACTTTCCCGCTCAAGGATACTTCTTCTT
Organism: Rouxiella chamberiensis; assembly: GCF_026967475.1. Classification (NCBI taxonomy): domain Bacteria; kingdom Pseudomonadati; phylum Pseudomonadota; class Gammaproteobacteria; order Enterobacterales; family Yersiniaceae; genus Rouxiella; species Rouxiella chamberiensis. The sequence goes on from NZ_CP114058.1 coordinate 1,986,387, forward strand.
TCCTTGGCTTGATCGGAATCGAGGATCCCGGTTTTGACATCGGCGTCGATGCTCATCTGCTTGCCAGGCATAGCGTCCAGCGAGAATCGCGCCGCAACCTCGGCAACGCGTTCGGCGCCTTTGGTAATCACCATAAACTGGGTGATGGTAACAATGAAAAATATGACAAATCCGACCACAAGATTGTCGCCTATGACATAAAGTCCAAAGGTTTCAATAATCTCACCCGCGTTGGCATCATTTAATATGAGCCTGCTGGTACTGATGGAAAGCGAAAGCCTAAACAGAGTAGTAATCAGCAACACGGCAGGAAACGTCGAAAAGCTCAGAATGCCGCTGATATAAAATGATGACAGAAACACCAGCATTGAAATAACAATATTCAACCCTATCAAGAAGTCCACCAGATAGGTTGGCAGCGGAACGATCAACATGGCAATGATGGTAACCATTAACAAGAGAATGATCAGTTCTGGATGTTCCTTGATTTTTGCAGCCATTTTTAGCATCAAATAATTCCCACCCTCAAATTCTACTGTTGAGTAATTCAAGTTTGAAAAATTCATTTATTCTTGAATTCAGTTCGGTCTCAACGTCAAGCCTTCCATTTTCATCAGCGAAAAACTCTTCCGGTATATTTTTGCAAAGTAAATAAACAGCCTGATAAAACTGGGCTTTTATACTGGCGCTTTTACCTTCCAATGACGGACTTACGTCTGCAAGATAGTTTTTTATTCCCGCGGGGTCCTTGATGATGCAAAACAGAAAGAGTAACCATGATTTTTCTGAACCATTGATATCAAATATGGGATTTCTGGAAAGCAAGCTACTGATAAAGGTGTTCTCCAGTGTTCTCATCTTTTTCAATTGATTTAATTTAGCCAAAACTTCGCCAAACTCTGGAGGAGAACAGCTTGGCACCAGCGAATCGATATCCTGGAGCAATGCCTCTTCAATAAATTTCATTATGTGATGTCTTTTTTGATAGCCGAAGAGAGATATCCAACTCATATAGGTTTCTATTTCATCGCCGTGGCTTTCAAGAAAACCTCTATAGGTGCTTCTCAGCAGGGCTGGACTTACCCCCAACGTTTGACCAAACAATCGTGCTTTTAAGGCAACGTTGATGCCTGCCTTTAACGCTTTTGGTTCAGATGACTGCTCAAGCTGTTTAAGTAAAAGCTTGATGATGGGTTTGAGATTTTCGTTAATATCCGCCCTTTTCAGGGCTTTTCTCAATATAATGACCCGGTCGCTATCATCAGGAAACTGTTTGAAAAACTTGAAAAGCATATCTTTGATACTGCTACGCGATACCCCCGAAACCATCTTAAGCAGCAATTCCAACTTCTTAAGCGAATTGTCATCCAGAATCGAGTCGAAGTTGTTTTCGGCATCGGTGCCGCTTTTAAGAGAAAGATCGCGTCTGGATCTAAACTGTGATGAGGCCTGCAGCCCCTCATCGACAGACTGGGAGGCTCGGGCAAGCAAATCTGCCGATGAGTCTTCATCAAGAATCAGCAATGCCTGATCTTCAAGGTAAGCTTCATCATTGACCTTGGCATTGGAGGTTTCTTTCTGCAGCTGGGCTTTATCTCGCTGCTGTTCTCTGACCCGGAGAGCAGAAAGATGTCCGTATTCACTCCCGCCTATCTTCATAGCAGGCTCATCGAAAGGTTTTGTTTCCAGTCTCTGAGAGGCGTTGCGCTGAACAGGTCTCGTGTGAGGGTATTGGCTGCCGAAATGTCCTCTGATTTTATTTCACGAGGCTGTATGAGAAAAACCCTTACCGTTTGGCTGTTTTGACTTACCCGATAGCGAAACAAGGCACCCAACAGAGGAATTTTTCCGAGAACCAGGAATACTTGCGTACTCGTTCTTGTCTTCATCACGCGTATATCCACCGATAAGAAGGCTTTTTCCGCGTGGAACCCGGGCAATGGTGCTGATATTGGTTCTGGCCACTTCGGGTAACGGTGATAGCAAACTCTCACCATTACTGCTCATCTCATTGGCATTGCCGTCTTCTACATTCAGCATCATTTCAATTTCATCCTCTTGGGTAAATCGGGGCAGGACACTGACAGAGGTACCAAAAGTAATTTTCTGAAGATCAACGTTATGCTCACCGAGCAGTTTGGTATAGAGGCTGTGACTGTTATCAAAAATGGCAGGAATATTTTCTTGCGTAAGAATGACGGGACGGGAAATGATATTGGCTAACTTGTCTTTACTCAGTGCAATGATTTCAGCCATAAATTTACCGCCATCGAGTGTACTCGACATGCCGCTCATACCTTCGGCACCGCCTACCCCCTGATTCAGCGAAAATCCGAGCCTTTCACCAATATGCAGACTGCCTTTCCAGTTTGCACCCAACTGCTCAAGAGCGCTCTTTTGCAAATCTACAATCCAGACAGAAAGCTCGATATGTCTGCGAGGTTTGTCCAGTGCGGCCACAACATTCTTTATATGCATTATTTGTTGTTCGCCAGCCTTCAAAAGCAGACTGTTGTTGCCAGGATTGGAGATAATTTTAACGTCTGAACTCTCGATCTTAGGGGTACCTGATACCGGCGCTGAAGCAGTCTCTTCTGTGTCGTCGGGTAATAGTCCCTGTAACGTGGCTTCCTTGACGGGTAGCGCATTTTTTAAAGTGATATCGGGTTGAACACTGCTGACATTTGCATTGGCGAAGAGTTGAGAAAGAATGGTGGCTACGCCCGGCACGACCATCTGGCTATCTCTGTAGTTATAAACCCTGTCTTCAACAAAAGTATTCTTTAAATAGATAATAGATACGGATTCGTTGACATCACTTACCGGCTCCTGTTCATCAAGCGTGCGCGCAAGTTCATTGACCATATCAATATAGATGGGCGGACCGGAAATAAACCACGTCGAATTACCTTCATCACCACGCAGTGGATAACGGCTATCATAGATACCAATCTTTTTTAAATAAGACACAAAAAATGTAAAAGAGATGTTTTTAATTTTAATGATTTGACTGGACATTTCGGATGAATCGTAGATATAAATGGTTGAATGATTGTCATACCAGATTAACCCAAGGTTATTGGCAATCCGTTCCAGCTGCATTTGCGGATCGACAAGAGACATTTCTCCGCTGATTTTCTTCTTTAATGCCTGCTTACTTAACAGTATCGGTTTTCTCAACTGTGAAGACAAAGCATTAAAATAGCCACCAACAGTTTCGTTGCTTGCAACGTAGCCCTCAGGCTGGCGAGTTGGCATTTCATTGGCACGAACTGAAAAGTTAAATAACATACTTAACGTGATGATTATTTTTATTTTTGAATTAACGTTAATGATGAGGTTATTTTTCATTTCATGGCCATATCAAGTATTGATTTTCTCAAAGCTCTTGGTGTCATTCCAAGCATCTTTTTGACATCATTGGAAAAGTGCGACAGTGAAGAATAGCCATGCGCAAAGGCAACATCTGTCATATTTTGTGGGTCGTTGATAAATGCCAGTAACGGCTTTGGTCATGCGCCATTCACGCAACGTCACCTTGGTGGTATGACCCAGGGCGTTTCGTGAAAGTCGCCGAAAATGTGCTGCGGAAAGACCATATCTGACACAAAGATTCTGTAAACACTGATTATTGTCATCCGTAGCGGAAAGTAAAAAATGCACCAAATTATAGCACTCTGTTTTTCTGAGAAACTGTATTAGTGCATAAGTGCTCTTATGGGGATGCATGGCTTGATTAAGCAACCAATACTCCATTTCATCGGGGTTCAGATGTTTGATATTTTCAGGGAAAGTCGCCCAGCAGAGATCGTCGGAGACGACCGTTTCGACTTTATCCAGTGCGTAATCTATAAAAACCTGAAGCTTGGCCATTTTCATCAAATCAATTTCAAAGAATCGGAGTTTCCCCTTATTTATTTTGAATGCCATGGCATCCATGGCAATCAGACCACGCCATTCATTTTGTAATGTTAATGTGCCTTGTTCACTATTTCTTATTATGCAGACGATTTCACAGCCTTGATCTCCTAACACCTCGGCCAGCCAAAGTTTTTTTCGGTGATTCTGGTATGTTCACCCTCGCTCATGATATGCGGGATCGTTTCAAGGCGCATAGAGTTAATCCCTTGAATTTATGCTTTAATTTACAGCTGACATCCTAATCGGTAACCCACAGGTTCATCTTGATGTGAATATGATAGTAATTCATATGCATTCATCCTTCATATCATCAAATGAAATGTAGACTGCCTTTTTGCTCATAAAGAAATCAAGATCTAATCATAAGGTTTTATTAGACTTTCTCGCTATAGCACCAGGATTCAGCGAGCCTAAATTTATGAGCAATTCCGATGAAAGGCACACTCCTTCAGTCTCCGAGAGGAGAATTACATTAAAATTAATTAACAGTCCCTTATGCGGATGTGAATTTCAATTAACTAACGACCGTACTTTTTTTATTGTTGCCAACCAGGATACCCTGGATCGTTGTTCCACGCCAAATGATAACGCCCTCATTATTCCCATGAATGAAGGCGGTGTTAATTTTGAAGTAATGCTAAATAACATCAGCACCTCTCCTTCAGTTGACATTATCGAACATGGCGATTCAGGCACGCGAAGCTATCAGGCAATATTTAATCAAAAGATTGCAATCGGTTCATTGTTTATCGCATTAAAAATGGCTGACGAGCCGTGGAGCTATGATTTTACGCACGCTGACTCTGTCAATATAAAGGTAAAGGGTGAGTGGTCACAAAGAAAAAAACCGCTATTTTTTGCTTCGATTATATTACTCGGATTAACGTTGGCATGGTTTAAAGTAGGCAAGGCAGCCAATCTACTTTCTTCGCCATCAGCCGCTAAAGAACTTCCACGATTAAACAACAATACGGCAGCACCTCAGCCTGTTATTTTGGCGCCTACAAGGAAAACAACAACGCTAAAAACCAGACCTGAAGACATTGAGCAATTTCTCAATCAAATGGACGTTATCTTTACTCGTCAAAGTAATAATAATCAGACCCTGTTCAGTTTCAAGGGGGAGCTGGATGATGGCACGCTCGAGCAAATTAAAAAGCTACGCAATAAATATCTTTCATCAAATTATGATTTTGCCATCAATCTTCAAGATGAAAAAAAATAGATAAGTCGTTCAAATATGGTGAAGGCGGTTATATCAAAATTTCAGCCAATCACTGGCTAGTCAATAAACCTTAAAAGGAGCATTCCTGTGTCTGAATATAATACTTCGCGGTCCTCACGAGTGGCAGGTTCATCAGAGTTCATTATGGAGTTATCGGGTAACTTCGACTCGGGTGTTACCGGCCTCAAGACGAAATTAAATAAAGCGCTTGAAAATCTGAGCGGGAGCGGCACTCCCGGTGCCAAGGGTTCCGGCAACAGTAATACTTCCGACCCCGTACTTCTGGCCGAGTACCAGGCTGCTCTTTCTGCCTATACCCTCTTTTGCAATGCCCAATCCAGCTCTGTGAAAGCATTCAAAGATATCGCGGCAGCGACAATTTCCAACTTTAGATAAAGATAATTAACAGGGTATATCATGCAAAATGTGCAGGCTGTTCATGATTTTTCGACAAAAAGTCACTTCTCTCTTAAGGAGGACTCTTACATTACGCTCGAAGATAAAATGATCTCGGCTTATGCCGCCGGAGTGCAGCAGTATGACTTGAGAAAACAACATGTCCTTGACTTGGTCAATGCAGCAGGATCGGTAAGTTCGCCTGAAACGTTGTTTGCTATTCAACAACAAACGGCTGATTACAATATCGAAGTGTCATTAATCAGTGCATTAACGCGCAAAGCGACGGGTGCCGTGGAGACATTATTGCGGGCATGAAAATTCTCCACATTTTTATCGCCCTTATCATTCTTCTTGTGACGGGTTGTAAAGAGCAACCATTACTCAAAGGGCTTGATCAACGCCAAGCCAACGAAGTTATTGCTCTTCTCCAACGAAACAATATTCAGGCCGAGAAAAGCGATTTAGCAAAAGAAGGATATCAGGTCGTGGTCGATAAAAAGGATTTTAGCGCTGCCGTAGAGCTGCTGGGCATCTATAACTTACCGTCCAAACCCCGGATGGAAATTGCGCAGATGTTTCCTTCCGACTCACTGATTTCTTCGCCCCTTGCTGAAATGGCCAGGCTTTATTCAGCTATAGAGCAGAGACTCGAACAGTCGATTATGGCCCTTGAGGGCGTCACTGCCGTACAGGTTCATGTCAGTTATCAGTTTGACTCTGGCAGCAATGTTAATAAAAAGGAACCGGAACATGTTGCGGCCCTGATTAGTTATGACCGACAGGCCGATACCGCGCTGATGATCAGTGATATAAAAAGATTTTTGAAGAACAGTTTCGACAATCTTAGCTACGATAATATTTCTGTCGTACTCACTGCTTCACCGGCACTTCCTCTTGTGTCTCCGACTTCCATCAAGCCTGCATTTTCATTAATGCGATACTGGTGGGCCGCACTGCTAATGGTTTTGACACTCCTCTGTTCAGGATTTTTTATATGGCGTAAAACCTTTGCTCCAAGGGATACCGATGCGTGATGCGGCTATGTTGCAAACTGTTCTCTTCAATCCCTGTGCATGGATTCATAAAGACAGATTGGTCATCCCCGAAAATTTCAATAATCAAAAATGTCTTGGCCTGATTAATCAGGCTTTGATTAAACAGTACAGTCTAGGAACAGAAATACCCAAGATAGTGAAAGGTTCTTTAACCGGAATGGTTATTGAACACTGGTTCGCTTTGCCACGTATTTCGCGGATGCTGGCCTGTCAAAGATATCGTGCGGCGTTGCAGTATCAGGGAGAATTCAATCATCTCTCCGCCAGTGATCAGAATTTCTGTAAACTGGAAAGCGCCGATGTTCAACCCGTTTATATTGGCCGCCCCATTATGTCCCTCTGTCTTGATGCCTGTGGCGCGCATATGCTTGTGAGCCTTTCTCCGTTACTGCCCCGCGTCATTGCACAACGCATTTCTCTTCTTTTCAGCGAAAGCGCCATGCTGCGGCAACTTGCCCCTGCGCCCAAGGCTCTTTCACCAATGCATTTCAAATTGGCTATTCAATATGCACAACACTCTGCCTCCCTTTGACCCCAAAGATGCGCTGGATGGCGTTCTCGTTCCCGCTCACGTTCTATCAGAGAGGAAAAAGTCACAATCGCTTCTTGAGCAGGCGCAGGGCTATGCCAAAAAAATTGTAAAACATGCAGAGCTTGATGCCTGTGATATCCGCAATACAGCTTTTAGTGCCGGTTATCAGGCAGGGATCATGCTGTCGGTGACTACGGTGGCTGATTATCTGCAAAACAGTGACGAAATTTATCGGCAATTTCATGCGCAAGTGAACCGAAGCATGCAGCACAATTTACGTCATGTTCTAGACGGCGAAAAAATATTTGGTTTACTGATTGAAGGTTGGTTAGGCGAAATCATTCAGAAAAAGGAGCGACAAAAGCCCCTTGTTCTTTTGATTCCGGCGCTTTCACCTAATACCCAATCTGATTTGGTAGCCTTTATCAAAACGATATGGAAAGGCGAAGTACAGGTTAAACACCACGCAGAAAACCGCTATGTCATTAAACATGACGACATGATTGCAGAATTTGCACCCGAAGCCTGGATAAGTCAGCAAAAAGTAGCCACGGAATACTCGCAACAGTTAATGAAAGAGCTCTCATTGCTGTCTCGCGAAGCTGTCGAACACCTGCTGGGTGAATTGGCCAAAAGGCTCATTAATTAAAAAAACATGGAGTCTCGATGAATAATATTAACGGCAACATCAGCGTAATCCCTTCATTTTCTTCAAATTCATCTGCACAGCCCATGACGTTGGAGGCGCGCATAAAAGAAAGTGTCATCGAATCGGCCCTTACACCTTTTGAAGAAAGTTATCGTAAGCTGGTCAAACATATCTTTGACCAATCTCTTCAGGAACTACAGCAAAAAATCGACGATGAAAAGGAGCCTATTTCGTGGTGAAAGCAGGAATCAATATCTCCAGACTCTGGCTCCCCATGATGAGTTCAATCACTTTGGCTCTCGGCGGTTGTGCATCTCTCATTTCACCCCCTGTGACGCCAAACAACAGCATGGTGTTTTGCAGAAACGTTATGAGTGAAAATCCAGCCCTTGTTTATCAACAAATGATCGACTGTATTCATACCGGAGAAGCGCAACGCGCCACTTTCCTCTATGCACAAGCCGGCACGTTGACCTGGTATCAATCATTAGTCGATAAAAAAGAGTCGAGCAGGATAAGACATAAAACGTTGGCGGGTGAGGCGTTGAGTACACTGAGTGACTCTGACCGCCGTAAATTTAGTGCTCAGGTCGAAGCGACGTTTGATGATGAAAAAACGACACGGCTTATGTGTTCGAAACTGGTGAGGCCGACGGGGTCCAGTGCGGCCGACAGCAGTAACGGCTATGAGGATAAATGGTTGCTGGCAAAACGAGGTTATCTGCATTGTTCGTGAACGGACTCAATAACGGCCTGCTCAATACCGCCGCGCTTCTTTCAGCCTCTGGCTCTGCTTATCAAAGCGACTGATTGTTCGGCGATATTTTACGTTTTCTGACTTGCTGCTCGGTGACTGATTCAGTTTTTATTGCTGCGCTTCTGAGGCTCAATTGAGATCGAGGGTGCTCGACCAGATAGTTGCCGTTGAACCGATGCATCGACATGGCGTCCAGCGTGCCCAAATAAGGCAACTCAAGCGCTGTTGTCATGGAGAGATCGATGCCGAGGGTAAACAATTCAACAATATCAATGACTTTATCAGGCTGTATAAGGCCGCTCATTTCAATGATCATGCCTGTCATGTCTTGTCCGGCAAGACCCGCGGCTTTCGCCGTCGAGAGGCTTAAACCGTGGCCCAGGGCCAGACTTCCAAATCCCACCGCGCCGATAGCGCGCAGGGCAAATTGCGTGATAAATCTGAGACTTCCAGAGACATTGCCGGGGAAGACAAATTGGCGCACGGTATCTCCGCCAACTTTAAGCTGGATGCCCGGAACGACCGTATTCAACGCCTTGTTAACCTCGACATTTCCTTCAAGTCGGTTAACGGTTTCGATAATGTAATCGCATTGTCCGCAATGCCATTCGTCTTTCCATTTATCGAGTTTGATATTCAGGCCAAAATGACTGACACGCATGCCCGTAGTGCTCGCTTTGAGTCCCACAGGCACACTGACAAACTTATTCAGATCGATACTCGCGCTTATTCCTCCTTCGAGATGGATAAAAGGTTGTAGATAAAGGCTTTCTATAGAATGACCTCTAAATATGCTTTTAAAAACCTCCATCGTAGGAATGACAAGCTGCATTTGCAGCCCTGTCTTGGCATACCCGCCGGGGAGTTCAGGAATCGGTGTTGTAAAAGCGACTTGCAGCATTAGCAGTGGCGTTCTAAGACAGCATCCCTGCTGCAAGACATGCAGTAATGCTTTGCAGGTTGAGGTCAACGGGTGTTGAGAAAGAAGCTGATTGATTTGTTCATCGATGACCTTGACTACGATTTGGTCGGTTTCCGAAAGTGTCGACTTTGCTACTGCCTCATTGCAGATGTTGACCCTTTGCGCGCAGAGCTTTTCCAGTTTAAGGAAATCGGATTCGCCAAGCTGTTTCTCCAACTCTTTACGGGAGCTTTCCAACGCGGAGTCAACTTGCGTCAAGGTTGCCGTAATCTGTTGCTGATAAGTGGCATTAAGAGACTCTTTCGCGCCATTACAAAGATGGTAAAGCATATCGAAAGGCTTGAGCAGCATGCCTATCCACGATTTTTCGCTCGCACTCATCTTATCGAGCACAGTTTGTTGCGGTGAGTGAGGGTCTTTACTGTCGATGACAAAGAGGTTGCCGGATTCGGCATCCCCAAGATTCTCGGGGGCTTCACGGCATCAGGCCTGAACTCTTCCCGATGCGGACTAGACTGGGCGCTTTCGATTTTCATGTTTCTCTCATGCCATAAATTCAAAATAATTTAATAACACAGGGGAAAAGAATCCGATTTTATAAAACGCTCATTTTAAGAGGTCATCAATGACCCCCTACCTGTCTAGCTATTTTCCAGTTCACAATGCACAAGCTCACCCAAGGTAATGAGCGCTTTTTCAGCGCGTGTGTTCCATTCAAAGGAGGTGTTCAGCCTTAAACAGTGTTTATAGCGATCGTCTACCGCAAACATCGTGCCAGGGGCAACACTGATGCCTTTGGCGAGCGCCAGCTGGTAAATTTTGGTTGCGTCGATGTTATCTCCAAGATGGATCCACAGAAAGTATCCTCCCGCCGGTTGGCTAACATGAATCTGTGGCGGAAAAGCAGAGAGAATGGCATTGCGCATGGCAATTTGCCGGAGTTCCAACTGGCGGCGAAGGCGCTTTAAATGCGCATCGTACCCTCCCTGATGCAGAAAATCCGCCAGCGCCAGCTGGACGGGCACACTCGCCGAAAGCGTGCTCATGAGCTGCAATCTCTGTATTCGCGACGCATAGGCACCTGCCGCGACCCATCCAACACGGAAACCCGGCGCCAGACATTTCGAAAAGGATGAACAATGTAGAATCTGTTGGCTGTAAGAAGACATTTTCAACGGGTCGGGCCGTTCACCGTTGAAGTAAAGTTCTGCATAAACATCGTCTTCAATGAGGGCAACACGATGCTTTTGCAGGATTTCCACCAGCCGTGCCTTTTTCTCGACAGACAGCGTACAACCCAACGGATTCTGGAAATTGGACATCAACCAGCAGGCCTTGATGGGATAGGTGGCCAGCGCCTGCTCCAGCGCCTGTAAATCCATGCCCTGTTGCTCATCCATCGGAATCGCGACTGCTTTTAACTTACGTCGTTCAATTGCCTGCAATACGCCATAAAAGGCAGGAGATTCGATAGCAACCCAGTCACCGGGCTGTGTCAACACCTGCAGGCTCAATCCCAGCGACTCCATGGCGCCCGAAGTAATGACAATTTCGTCGGGCGTGACTTCCATACCATGATGCGCATAGCGCTGGGCAATCTGGCGGCGGAGTTCGTCATTGCCCGGCGGCAGGTTGGCGATGGCGCTGTGCGGCGACATTCGTCTCACCGCACTGGCGAGCGAGCGCGCCAGTCTTGGCTGCGGAAAAAGCGTGGGATCGGGAAAGGCAGAACCAAACGGCACAATATCGGGGTCTTGCCCGGCCTTGAGGATGTCGAAAATCGCGTCATTAACGTCTATCTGCTCCGCAGCATGCAGCGTATGCAAGCCGCTATCCGCCCTCTCCGGCTGCTGACGGGCCGCAACGTAATAGCCGGACTGGGGTTTGGAAAGGATTGTGCCCTGACTTTCCAGAAGCTGATAGGCCTGCAAGACGGTCATCAGGCTAAAACCTGACTGCTTACAGCTTTCCCTTAAAGAAGGCAGTTTCTCGCCGGGCAGCCAGACCTGGGCATCTATCTGTCGACGCAGCGTTTGTGCCAGTTGCTGATAGCGTGTCAGACTCATGATATTTATGCCTACTGTTATAGGTTAATCCTGCATTACTCCAAGGTTACCCTGTTTCGGCTTCATGCACGAGATAACGGTATCCAAAAATTGGCGCTGATGATTATTTGCAGTTCATCATAATCTCATGGAAAGTCCAGCCGCCAAATCTCATGGAATTCTCGGTAGAGAATAATCTTAAAACCCTTTGTTTTTCAGTAATCCACAGCGAAATCCTTACGAATTCCAAACAATTCCTCCACGATCGATGTAATTATGACACGCCTGCTTTCAGACATTTACAGTACCTCGCACTACTATTCATTTCAGGATGTAGACTGTATTTCGTCAACCCGACAAGGCATAACACTTGTCGACTTAACAAGACAAAACTAGCTGGTTTAGAATCTGGCTATAACAGAACAATGAGGAATTGAATTATGCGCAAACTTACCGCAATGGTTGTGGCTTCAACTCTGGCTCTGAGCTCGGCTTCTTTTGCTTTCGCGGCAGAAACCACGCCAGCCACCCCAGCTCCGGCCCAGACTCAGGGCAAAATGGACCACCATAAAGGTCCACGCCACCATAATCCGTTTGCCGGTCTGAACCTGACCGAACAGCAGCGTACGCAAATGAAGGCGCTGATGAAAGATTCTCCGCGTCCTGACCGCGGCGATATGAAAAAGCAAATGGATACCCTGCATGGTCTGGTCGCGTCAAACAGCTTCGACGAGTCCAAGGTGAAAGCCGAAATCGATCAGATTTCACAGGCCCAGGCGGCTCGCATGCTGGAACGCGCCAAGGTCGAGAACAAGATGTATAACCTGCTGACACCTGAGCAGAAAAAGCAGTTTAATGAAAATTATCAAAAACACGGCGAAAAAATGGCCGAGCATCAGCGCGAACACAAAGCAGATGCCAAACCTGCTGCGTAATCCGACCTGACATTTATTGTGTTGAACCGGCCTCAGGGCCGGTTTTTTTATGCCCGAATCAGAGCCTCGTACCGCGAATATGTCATCTCCCGCCTTCCTCACTCACTGAAAGCGTTTACTGCATCACACTTCTGATCCTCTGTTTGATTTTGCGGCTGTGTATTGCCGATTTTTGCGCTGTAATCCTCAATGACTGCAACAAGTTACCTCTGGCAGTAATGGGCCCGTCCCGTTCGTGCCGCGCAAATGACAAAACAATAGTGACCCCCAAGGTTGCATCTTGAAGGAGTGGTTTAACATGAAAAACGTCAAGTCCGGAATTATCTGGCTGGTGGTGGCGTTAGTGGGAGCCTTTGCTTTTGGTATGCTGGCGCTACGCCGCGGCGAACACGTCAACGCCGTTTGGCTGGTGATCGCGGCCATCGCCTGCTACAGCATCGCCTACCGTTTTTACAGTCTGTTTATCGCCAAAAAAGTCTTTGGTCTGGACGATCGCCGAACGACGCCGGCGTTTCGAAAAAATGATGGACTGGATTATGTTCCCACCAATAAATGGGTGCTGTTCGGACACCACTTCGCCGCCATAGCCGGTGCGGGTCCCCTGGTTGGCCCTATTCTCGCGGCGCAGATGGGTTTTCTGCCGGGCACCATCTGGATTCTGGTGGGTGTCATGCTTGCCGGTGCCGTGCAGGACTTCCTTATCCTGTTTATCTCGACCCGACGCGATGGCCGTTCGCTTGGCGAAATCGCCAAGCAGGAACTCGGCGAATTTGCCGGTGTAGTCACCATGCTCGGCGCGCTCGGCGTGATGATTATCATCCTCTCCGCGCTGGCGCTGGTGGTGGTGAAAGCCCTGGCCGACAGTCCCTGGGGTTTATTTACCATCGCGGCAACCATTCCAATCGCCCTGTTTATGGGCATTTATATGCGTTTCCTGCGTCCCGGTAAAATCGCCGAAGTGTCCATTATCGGTTTTGTGCTGATGATGCTTGCAATTATTTACGGCGGCAATGTGGCGCAAGACCCGTATTGGGGGCCGTTCTTTACGTTACACGGCACCACGCTGACCTGGGTTTTAGTGATTTACGGTTTTATCGCGTCTGTCTTGCCGGTCTGGCTGTTGCTGGCTCCGCGTGACTATCTTTCTACCTTCCTGAAAATCGGCGTGATTCTGGGTCTGGCTGTCGGCATCGTGTTTGCCATGCCCGAGATGAAAATGCCCGCCGTGACCAAATTTATCGACGGTAGCGGACCCGTATTCTCCGGCGGCCTGTTCCCCTTCCTGTTTATTACCATTGCCTGTGGATCCATATCCGGTTTCCATGCGCTGGTGGCCAGCGGTACCACACCAAAGTTGATTGAAAAGGAAAGTCATATCCGCTTTATCGGCTATGGCGCGATGCTGATGGAGTCGTTCGTTGCCATTATGGCGCTGATTTGCGCTTCGGTTATCGATCCGGGCGTGTACTTTGCCATGAACTCCCCGGCGGCGCTGATTGGCACCACCGTTGAAAATGCCTCTCAGGTCATCAACGGCTGGGGCTTTGTCGTAACACCCGAAATGTTGACGGCCATTGCGCGCGACGTGGGCGAGCAGTCAATACTCTCCCGTGCGGGTGGTGCGCCAACCTTCGCCGTCGGCATGGCTCACATTATTACCGACGTGTTCAACAGTCGCGCCATGATGGCATTCTGGTACCATTTCGCCATCCTGTTTGAAGCGCTGTTTATCCTGACCGCCGTCGATGCCGGTACTCGCGCCTGTCGTTTCATGGTGCAGGATCTCGTGGGTGTTGCCGTGCCTTCACTGGCCAATAACCGCTCCTGGGTAGGAACCCTTGCCGGAACCACGGTTGCTGTCGCAGGATGGGGATTCTTCGTTTATCAGGGCGTGGTCGACCCACTCGGCGGCATCAATACTCTGTGGCCTCTTTTTGGTATCGGTAACCAGATGCTTGCCTCGATGGCGTTGATTCTTGGTACCGTTGTATTGTTTAAAATGAAGAAACAGCGTTACGCGTGGGTCACTATCTTGCCCACCATCTGGCTGTTCATTACGTCCATGACTGCGGGTTGGCAGAAAATCTTCCATCAAAATCCCTCGATTGGATTTTTGGCACAGGCCAAAAAATTCTCAAACGGTATCGACAATAATATGGTCATTAAACCGGCTAAAACGCTGGCCGACATGCACACCATTGTCATGAATAACCAGATCAACGCCGCGCTGTGTGGTTTCTTTATGCTCGTTGCCGTCACGATGCTGATTTCGGCTATTTTCGTGATTCGTCGTGCCCTGAAGTCACCGCAACCTACCGTGCATGAAACCAGTCCGCTTGCGACTCGGGAGGCTCGTCATGTCTGATTATGGATTGCCTTATCGCCATCAACCGCTTCATCGGCTCACCATTACGCGCTGCCAGCCGATGGTGCCGCAATCGCCGCGACCCGAGACACTCGGGCAGTGGATAGCCTTTATCGGAAAAGGGATCGCACAGAGTTTTCGGCTGATGGTCGGGGTACAGGATTACCCCAATTATGTCCGCCATATGCAATTGCATCATCCCGAGCAGACGCCCATGACGGAGAAAGCCTTTCATCGATATTGTCTGGATGCGCGTTTTCCTAGTGAAGCCGGAAAACTGGGGAAATGCCCTTGTTAAGCCAATCAGCAAGTATTCAGTCTGAGATAAACCTGATAAAGATCTGATTTTTACACCAGTGGCTGCCGTTTTACGACAGCCACATTAAAGCATTGAAATGATAAAGGAGAGGCATCTTCAAAAGCTTTTTAGCGAGAATAAGGCGGCAACTGAATGAATCTCCAGGAGCTTACATCAGTAAGTGACTGGGGTGAGTAAAGGAAACCAACGCCGTCATCGTTAAAATAATAAAGGAGAGGCATCTCCAAAAGCTTTTTAGCGAGGACAAGGCGGCAACTGAATGAATCCCCAGGAGCTTACATCAGTAAGTGACTGGGGTGAATGAAGGAAGCCAACGCCGTCATCGTTAAAAAGAAGAAGGAGATTATTTGATGCGCGCCAACTGATCGTCGATATTGACCTTCCCTTTGACCGCACGATTCTTGATACGTTTTGACCACATCGCTGTCAGTATGGGCACCAGCACGGAGGTCACTATCACCGACGTCGCTACCAATGCGGTTGCCGCCGGGGCGACGTCTCTGAACTGCGGCACCATTTCGGCAATCAGCACTGGCGTGGCAACCGCTGCCCCTGCCGAACCTGACGCCGCTACCCCTGCGGTACCATCGCCGCCGCCAATAAATTTATCTGCCAGCATCAGTGGAATACCGGTAATCACGATAACGGACAGGCCCAACAGCACGCCCAGAAGACCGGTTTGCAAAATGACACTCAGATTGATGGTGTTGCCGAGCGCGAAGGCAAAAAAGGAATAAGCGTCTGCACAGCCTTGCCAAAGAATTCGCGCAGTTCGGGATCCAGATTCCCCAACGCGAAGCCGACCAGGAATGGCAGTACCGCACCGATAAAGACGTGAGGCTCAAAGGAGGCGATACCTGCGGTGCCGAGAATAATCATGGTCATTAAAGGACCTGACTCCAGAGACATCAGTACAAAAGCGCCCGCCTCTTCCTTGGTGCCATATTGTTGCATGATGGAGGCATAGAGTCCGCCGTTGGTCATGTCCATGGATGCGACAAGCGCCAGCACCGACAATCCAGCGAAGAAACCAAATTCGACCCCATGCTCCGGAATGAATTTTGAAGCCAGCGCCGCCACAACCCAGGCGACGGCAATTTTGGTGACCACCAGCGTACCGGATTTACGCAAAACGGTACCGGTTGCGCTGAGTTTAATAGACGCGCCCATACAGAAAAACCAGACGGCCAGAATGGGCACTGTGCCGGTTATCAGACCATTTGAAAAGGAACCCAAATACTTACCGGAGTCCGGTGCCAGCGTATGGCAAATTGCGCCAATAAACAGCGGCACCAACATCATTCCACCAGGGATTTTCTCGATTGCACGTTTTATTTGCATGTTGTACCCACCTGAGTAACAGAGCATCAATTGAGGTGAACGCGCCGGATATTCGGCCGATAAGCGACAATAACTTCGCTGATGGATGCCAAAGTATCTATTTCTTGAACGAATAAAAGTGATCGGGAACATAAAAATGAAACAACGTTTCTTTTTTAAAGATCCCTTGTTTCTATTTGTGATGGCGGGCAAAAAAACCCGTATCAGGCGCGACACGGGCAGAGAAAAATGGGCAGGTTGGGAGGTCGTGCTATTGCCCGTAATAGGCATTTTTGCCGTGCTTGCGAAGATAATGCTTATCAAGGAGAGTCTGTTGCATCGGTTCAATCCGGGGGTCAGCTGTTGTGAAAAGATCCCCATATAGGCAATTTCTTCCAGCACCACGGCATTGTGTACCGCATTGTCGGCATCTTTTCCCCACGCAAACGGCCCGTGGGAATGCACTAAAACGGCTGGCACATCATTCGGCGAAAGCTGTCGCTGCGAGAAAGTCTCGACAATCACTTCTCCCGTCTGCCACTCATAGCGGTCGGTAATTTCACTGTCGGTCATCATTCGCGTGCAGGGTATCGGACCATAAAAATAGTCGGCATGCGTGGTGCCCCAGGCGGGAATGTCACGGCCAGCCTGCGCCCAGATCGTTGCATGACGAGAATGGGTGTGAACAATGCCGCCTATTTCGGTAAAACGTTGATAAAGAATACGGTGCGTGTCGGTATCGGACGAAGGCTTTTTACTCCCCTCGACGACATTGCCCGTTTCCAGTTCCACGACCACCATGTCATCCAGCCCCATGTGCTGATACTCGACCCCTGAAGGTTTAATCACCATTAATCCCTGCTGGCGGTCGATGGCGCTGACATTGCCCCAGGTAAAAGTCACCAGCTTATGTTGTGGAAGCGCCAGATTGGCTTCGAGTACTTGTTCTTTCAGTGACTTAAGCATTGGGATGTCCTTGAATTGGCTCTGGACCTATTCTGGGATCACTGTGTATCGGAGGGTATGGGTGAAATGGCTAAAGAGTGCGTGCAGTTCTGCTGCAATAACAATTTTGACAGGCAGGTAGCTTTTTGTGCGCTGCCCATTTGGCGAAAAGTTTAATTAAGAATATTTACCTATCCACTGATTTTAGTAATGAGTAATTTAATGATGTTACGCAAAGTAGCCAAAAATTAACTATACTTATAAGCGTTATTTAAGTGATCCTTTAGAGGAGTATGACAATGTTATTAAACAAACGTGTTGCCAGTATTGGCTTGGTTCTCGTTGTAACTTTATCTGTGAGCGCCTGTGGTGGTCACTGGTCAAATCGAGATCGTAATACTGCTCTAGGTGCCGGTGCCGGTGCATTGGGCGGCGCTGTATTAACGCGTGGTAGTGCTCTGGGTACCGTTGGCGGCGCTGCTGTTGGCGGCGTAGTGGGTCACCAGATCAGCCGATAAACCAGAATTTGACTTTATTGCAATATAAATGGGCGACGTCAGTAAATTAAAGTAAATAATTGTCGAAAATTTATATTTGGCTTAATTAACTTTTATTCCTTAACTGTACACATCCAAAATTTTCACCTCTGAATAAAACGCGCCCGCTATTTTACCCGCTGGCGCGTTTTTTTATTGCGTGAAAGCCTGACGCTTACCACGAAAAAAATATAATTTCAGTGATTCGGGTTAATGAGCGCAGCCAACAACGTTATCGAGCCAGGGACGCCGGAGTTAGCCGCCGGCGAGTTTCACCTTGTACCCCTTGACCTCAAGCAGTTGCTTTAACAAATCCCGCTTGTCACCCTGAATTTCAATGACGCCGTCTTTTACCGCCCCGCCACAGCCGCATTTTTTCTTGAGTTCTGCGGCCAGCTTTTCAAGCGTTGCGTCATCGGCATCTACGCCGGTTATCAGACACACGCCCTTGCCTTTGCGGCCACTGGTTTGGCGCTGAATGCGCACTACGCCGTCGCCTTTCGGCCTTTCGACCTTTGCTTTCGGCTCTTCTATTCTTCCGCTGTCGGTAGAGTAGACCAGACGGCTGTTGTCATCACTTTTCATCACGGCTCCTCTCACGCCAACGAGGCGCGAATATCCTTCAGGGTTTGCGCAGGCGAGGCGGATTGGGTGATCGGACGGCCAATAACCATGTAATCGACCCCGGCAAGCTGTGCGTCACGCGGAGTCATCACACGGCGCTGGTCGTCGGCGGCGCTACCGGCAGGACGGATGCCCGGCGTCACCAGCTTGAAGGCATCGCCCAAACGGGATTTAAAGGTCACGGCTTCCTGCGCGGAACAGACTACGCCGTCAAGGCCATTATCGCGGGTCAGGGTCGCCAGACGCAGGGCATAATCTGCCGGACTCTGGGTAATGCCCAGGTCGGCAAGATCGCTGGCTTCCATGCTGGTCAGCACGGTCACGGCAATCAGCAACGGCGCATCCTTGCCAAACGGCGTCAGGGCATTTTTCGCCGCTGCCATCATGCGCGCGCCACCGCTGGCATGAACATTGACCATCCACACCCCGAGATCGGCCGCAGCGGCAATCGCATGGGCAACCGTGTTCGGGATATCGTGGAATTTAAGATCAAGGAACACGTCGAAATTGCGATCGTGCAGGTCTTTTACCAGCTGCGGACCAAACAGGGTAAACATCTCTTTGCCGATTTTAAGGCGGCAATCACGAGGATCGATGCGATCCACGAATTCCAGCGCCGCTGACTTATTGGCGTAATCAAGAGCGACTACAATAGGCGATGATTTCAAGTCGTTGTTATGAGGGTTATTTTCTGACTTCATTTCTTCACCTTTTGCAAGTTTTCAACATAAGAAGGGTAGGACAAAATTCTGACGCCCGCATTCTACATGGCATCCAGCCTAAAGCCCAGCCAATCGTTTGCGACTTTAAAAGAGACGATGTTACGGTTTTATGAATTTTTTGTGAACGGCTAGACAGTCAATGTCGACTGGCATAATTTGATGTTTTATTTTAGGAAACTTAACCATGAGCGAGATTTCTACCCTATCGATCAAGATCCCGGCAGCGCTGAAAGAGCAAATCCGCGATGCGGCGTTATCGGGCGAGCACTCTCTTAGCGCCGAAGTTTGCGCCAGACTGGAAAAAAGCTTTGCGGTGACGGATGAAAAAAACGGTAAAGCGGAGAAATTTGCGATTGATAATCAGCATCTGGGCGAGCAAACCGAACCGGCACTCACCCAGAAAGAACTTAAAAAACTACGGTTGTTAATCAATAAGTCAGCCGGTAAAACGACGGCAAAATCCACCGGCAAAAAGAAGTAGTCCCACGTTTTTTATTGTCCGTCGAGACCCCGTATCGGTTTCACCGTTGCCCAGGCACGGCACGACGGACAATGCCAATACAGCGAATGGGCAGTAAATCCGCATTTATGGCAACGATAGCGCGGCTTGGTACGGATCTGCTTCTCCGACCATATCTCTTAGCAGCACCAGACTCTCTTTTGCCCGCCCTTCTTCCGCGTCCGCCAGGTGATAGTCCATCAAATGATGAAATACGCGCATGGTAGGATGGCGTTGCAGCTGGCGATTGATATACAGCTGAGCGACTTCACGCCCCTCTTCCTGCTGCAATACCTCGGCCAGCATAAGCTCGGCGGTCGCGCCAGTATTTTCCTCGACGCAGCGTTTTAGAAACTCGGCCCATTCCAGCTTGTTGCCAAGATGCTGATGGCACTCCTGCAACATCGGCAGCGTTTCGCTCACCACTTCTTTATCTTGCTCCAGTACGCGTTTCAGCGCATCGGCGGCCTTGCTGTATTCGCCCTGTGCAATCAGGATTCGACCTTGCATGATAGAAACGCGGGCGCACAGCCTGTCGGCGGAAGCGGCTTTCTTGAGCAGACCGGCGGCCTTGTCGAGATCGTCTCCGGCCATCGCCTGTAACGCCAGCTCGCAGTAGAAATGCGCGATCTCCTGCTTCTTGTTGTCCTTGCCGAGCTTGACCAGTTTTTCGGCGACATCAATCGCGCTCTGCCAATCGCTGGTGGCCTGATGGATGATAAGCAACTGTTGCAGCGCGAGCAGCTGGAAATCCTGCTCTTTGACCAACTGATTGAACATGTCTTCGGCGCGGTCATAGAAACCCGCCGCCATGTAGTCACGGCCGAGTTGCTGAATAGCCAGCAGTCGCTGCTCGAAAGTCAGCGACGCGCTCTCCATCAGCGACTGGTGAATACGAATCGCGCGGTCCACCTCGCCTCGGGAGCGAAACAGATTTCCGAGAGTCAGGTGAGCCTCGACGGTGTTGCTGTCCTCCTTCAACATATCGAGGAACAGGTCGACCGCTTTATCTTGTTGATTCGAGAGTAAGAAGTTTACCCCCGCTACATATTCACGAGATAAACGGTTGGCATTCTGCTGTTTATCCTGTTGTGAGCTTCTGCGCCCCATATACCAGCCGTAGGCGGCGGCAACGGGCAATAACAGAAACAGCAGTTCTAACATAGAAGGTTATTCCTTACTGACCGCATGCTGCTGTTCGGCAGGCTCGGTCGAAGCGGGTGCAATTTGCTGCTCGAGGCGTTTGATTTTACGCTGTGCACGAGCATGCGACAGGCGAAGTCGCAGATAAAACAGGCCGCAGATAACCCATCCAAGCACAAAACCGGTGGCAAACAGCACCGCCAGCAGAGTCGATACGCGGTAATCGCCCTGTGCCAGTAAATAGTTAAAGGTGACTACCTGATCGTTATGGGCACCCAGAGTGATGGAAATCACGACGATGACCAGCACGAACAAAAAAATCAGCAAATATTTCACATTCATTCCTGTAATGCCGGAGAGTCCGGATAAATTATGCCAAAAACTGACGTCCTAACCTAATAAGTTAGCATTTCCCAACACGTCAGGGAAACATTGAGGCCGGATAAAAGGGGGATTGCGGAAAGTTCAGCCAACCCGTTGGCAATATTGCTGCCCGTCTTCCATTATCCGTCCTTAACTATAGGCTTTTTCGGCAGATTATTGTGCGGCCATGAAAATTATATGGGGGCAACAATCACAAATTAAAGGCCAAAGGCTATTGGGGTTCGCGCGCCTCGATTTCCTGCTGTTCCTGCACGGGCGGAGTAAAGGGTCCGCAGAGTTTTTGTGCCAGCCAGCATGACAGCGTGACCAATATCCAGCTGATGGCCACCGACGCCATTAAGTCTCGCGGCCAGTGCATGCCAAGCAGAAGGCGACTCGCCATCACCGCGCCGGCCCAGACCAGCAGCACGGCAATCGTTTTATAGTGGCGACGCGGCCAAAGCAGCCCAACGCCAAGCAGCGCCCAGCTGGCGGCAAACATGGTATGGCCGGACGGGAACGCAAAGCCGGTGTCTGCCTGCCAGCTTTTGCCAAGCCAGTGCGGGATCTGCGCCTTGTCTTCCATGTTCATCAACTCTTCATGAACCTGCCGGCTCCGCGCCTTGCTCTTTTGCTCGTAAAAGGCTGCGACGTCCATGCCCTGCGTCTTGCCGAGCCATTGCACATAAGGCCGCGGCTCCTGCACCTGCTGCTTGACGTAGGTTTTGACACCCTGCCCAATCAGCACCGCCGCGCTCAGCAAAATCACCAGCACTACCGCCGGTTTGAGGCGATAACGCAGGCACCACAGGAACCACGCGCACAGCAGAATATTGGTCAGCGTTCCCCAGGGCGCACTAACCGTCTCTGTTATGATGTAAAATGGGCGTAAGATAATGTCACGCATACCGGGCGACCAGAGCCAACCGCTTATCCACACCAGTGCAGGCATCAACAAGAGCAGCAGCGCTGCGCAGGATGTCCTTATAGCGATTTGAAACATTGTATGGCCCTAATATCTAAAGATTCATGAAAATGAAAGGTATAATGCGCATTCTACGCAGCGGCCTGCAACGCAGTCCAGCCGTGAATGTTATACTTGCGAATAATATTTGGGCGACCCGCCGTGTATGACGAGCATCACGGGACGGGCCTCGTGTTATCCCATTGTTTGACCCTCTGGTCAAAAATTTAGGGCTTTATCTACGCAGCCGTTGAATGGCGTGAAGGAATAGGCAGATTTTTTCTGGTCAACCTGTTCATCTCTACGTAGGATGCGCCACAAGAATTAAGAATAATTGCAGGTTTTGGAGAGTAACATGCAGCTGAAACGGGTGGCAGAAGCCAAACTGCCAACGCCTTGGGGCGATTTCCTGATGGTGGGTTTTGAAGAGTTGGCAACCGGGCACGATCACCTCGCGTTGGTGTTTGGCGATATCAGTGGCGATACGCCGGTGCTTGCGCGCGTGCATTCCGAGTGTCTTACCGGCGACGCGCTGTTCAGCCTGCGCTGCGACTGCGGTTTTCAGCTCGAAGCGGCACTCAACCACATCGCCGAAGAAGGCCGTGGCATCCTGATGTACCATCGTCAGGAAGGGCGTAATATTGGTCTGCTGAATAAAATCCGCGCCTATGCGTTGCAGGATAAAGGCTACGATACGGTCGAAGCGAACCACCAGCTCGGCTTTGCCGCCGACGAGCGTGACTTTACGCTGTGTGCCGATATGTTCAAGCTGCTCGGCGTCGACGCGGTGCGTCTGCTGACCAACAACCCGAAAAAGGTCGAGATCCTGTCCGAAGCGGGCATCAACATCGTCGAGCGCGTGCCGCTGATTGTGGGTCGCAATCCCAAGAATGAGCACTATCTGGCCACCAAGGCGGCAAAGATGGGCCACCTGCTGGATAAATAATCTCCGCCGCGTCTCAAAACAAAAAGCACCGACAGCTCGGTGCTTTTTTTATGGCGTTAATCCTCTGATGCAGGATTACAGCATCTTGCGGATAACATAGTGCAGGATACCGCCGTTCTCGAAATAGGTCAGCTCGTTGCCGGTATCGATTCGGCTACGCGCGTTGATTATCTCTTTGTGACCATCGGCATAGGTGATGTGCACCGGCACCTGCTGTCCGGGTCTCAAGGTCTGCATCTGGCTCACGCTGATGGTTTCGTCGCCCTTGAGGTTCAGCGTTTTGCGGTTCACGCCCTCCGGGAACTCCAGCGGGAGAATCCCCATCCCTATCAGGTTCGAGCGGTGAATTCGTTCAAAAGATTCGGCGATAACCACGCGCACGCCCAGCAGTCGCGGTCCTTTGGCCGCCCAGTCACGGCTCGACCCTGAACCGTACTCTTTACCCGCAATTACCGCGGTCGGCACACCTTCACTCTGGTAGCGCATGGCCGCGTCATAGATTGCCAGCTGGTCGCCAGAGGGAATATGGCGAGTCACGCCGCCTTCCACGCCGGGCACCATCTCGTTACGAATACGGATATTGGCGAAAGTCCCGCGCATCATGACTTCATGGTTACCGCGTCGTGAACCGTAGGAGTTGAAATCGCCGGGCTGCACGCCGTGTTCGCCAAGATAGCGCCCTGCCGGACTCTCTTTCTTGATGTTACCGGCCGGAGAAATATGGTCGGTGGTTACCGAGTCGGCCAGAATCGCCAGGATCCGTGCATCCTTGATATCCTGAATAGCATCCGGTTCGCGTTTCATATCGCTGAAGAACCGGCGGATGACGGATGTAGGTCGAGTCTTCCTGCCACGCGTAGGTAGGTGTGCCCTCCACCTGAATATTCTGCCAATCCTTGTCGCCGTTGAAGACTTCGGCGTATTCGCGGTGGAACATGTCGGTTTTCACCTGCTCGACCGCTTTGGCGATTTCGTTGGCCGATGGCCAGATATCGCGCAGATAGACCGGATTGCCCTGCGCATCATCACCCAGCGAATCGTGCGTCAGATTGACTGACATATTGCCCGCCAGCGCATAGGCGACGACCAGCGGCGGAGAAGCCAGCCAGTTGGTTTTAATCAGCGGATGAATACGTCCCTCAAAGTTACGGTTACCGGAAAGTACCGCGCCAACGGTTAAATCGCCCTGCTTGATGGCGGTTTCTACTGCGTCCGGCAGTGGCCCGGAGTTACCGATACAGGTGGTACAGCCGTATCCGACCAGATTGAAGCCGAGTTTTTCCAGCTCAGGCATCAGGCCTGCCGCGTTGAGATACTCGGTCACCACTTTGGAACCCGGCGCCAGCGAGGTTTTGACCCACGGTTTGCTTTTCAGCCCGCGAGCGGCGGCATTTTTTGCCAGTAAACCGGCGGCCATCAAGACGCTGGGATTGGAGGTGTTGGTACAGGAGGTAATTGCGGCAATCACCACGGCACCGGTTTTCAGCTGTAACTGCTGATTGTTGTAGGTGAAATCGACACTTTCACTGTGGTTTGACAACAGGTTGGTCAGCTCAAGTTCGGTCGCGGCTTTAAAGGCTTGCGGCACATTCGGCAATGCCACGCGGTCCTGCGGACGTTTAGGACCGGCAAGACTCGACTCGACCTCGGCCATATCCAGTTCCAGCGTGCTGGTAAACACCGGCTCATCGCCCTCATGACGCCATAATCCCTGCGCCTGACTGTAAGCCTGCACCAATGCAATCTGTTCATCGCTGCGGCCGCTGAGTTTCATATAACTCAAGGTCACATCATCGACCGGGAAGAAACCACAGGTAGCCCCGAATTCCGGTGACATATTGGCAATGGTCGCGCGGTCCGCCAGCGGCAGATCGGCAAGCCCATCCCCATAGAATTCAACGAATTTGCCCACCACGCCGTGTTTACGCAGCATTTGCGTCACGGTCAACACCAGGTCGGTTGCGGTAATGCCCTCACCCAGTTTTCCGGTGAGTTTAAAACCTACGACATCGGGGATAAGCATGGAAACGGGCTGGCCCAGCATCGCCGCTTCGGCTTCGATACCGCCACAACCCCAGCCGAGCACGCCCAGACCGTTGATCATCGTGGTGTGCGAGTCGGTGCCGACCAGCGTGTCCGGGTAGGCCACTTCTCTGCCATCCTGTTCTTCGTGCCACACGGTCTGCCCCAGATACTCGAGGTTAACCTGGTGACAAATCCCGGTTCCCGGCGGCACAACGCGGAAACGGTTAAAGGCTTTCTGGCCCCAGCGCAGAAAAATGTAGCGCTCGTGGTTGCGCTCCATCTCCAGTTTTACGTTTTCGCCGAAAGCCTCGCGATCGCCAAACTCATCGACGGTCACCGAGTGGTCGATGACCAAATCGACGGGAGAAAGCGGGTTAACCTGATTGACGTCACCGCCGAGGCGTTCAACCGCCTGACGCATGGCGGCAAGGTCGACCACGGCAGGCACGCCGGTAAAGTCCTGCATCAGCACGCGCGCAGGGCGATAGGCAATCTCGCGGTCGGCGTGACCGGTTTGTTGCCAGTCGACGATAGCCTGTAAATCGTCCTCGGTGACGGTATCTCCGTCAATATTACGCAGCAGGTTTTCCAGTAAAACCTTCATGGATTTTGGCAGCCGGTCAATGTTGCCCAAGGTGGCCGCGGCTTTCGGCAAGCTGTAAAAGTGATATTCCTTATCGAGGTTTGCCAGCTTATCCTGACTATTCTTGCGAAGATCGGACGACATAGCTTCTCCTTTGTCACGCGCTTTTCTTGTGTATGGCTCTAACATTCAAGTGTAGCCAGCGGGAAAGACCCGCCAGACCGTAAGTGTTCTATTAAAGATAACACAAATTAGAATTAACACTTTTATAACAACACGAACTGCTAACTCATCCTTGTGGAAAATAGGGATTACAGCCCGTATTCAGTGTGCGAATGGGAGAAGGCGAAAAGCGGAGACGGGAAAAGCGAACCGGGCCGCAATAGTGCGGCCCGATGAGGAAGTTACTTGTGCGGCAGTTTGATGTCTTTGAACAGGGCTTCGATATCTTCGTTGGAACGCAGCGCGATGGCGCTGTCGACCACGTCTCGCGTGAGGTGCGGAGCGAAGCGCTGAATGAAGTCATACATGTAGCTGCGCAGGAAAGTGCTGCGACGAAAGCCGATTTTGGTGGTGCTGTGGGTGAAGATATCGCTGGCATCCACCGTGACCAAATCAGGATCCTGTACCGGGTCAACCGCCATGCTGGCGATAACGCCCACACCGAGTCCGAGACGCACATAGGTTTTGATCACGTCGGCGTCGGTCGCGGTAAAGACGATGCGAGGCGTAAGACCGGCGCGATTGAAGGCGGTATCAAGTTCCGAGCGGCCGGTAAAGCCGAAGGTGTAGGTCACAATCGGATACGCCGCCAGCTCTTCGATAGTGACCTTTTCTTTGCCCGCAAGCGGGTGATCGGGCTGAACCACCACCGCGCGGTTCCAGTGATAGCAAGGCAGCATGATAAGGTCATCATATAAATGCAGCGCTTCGGTCGCGATGGCGAAATCGGCATTGCCTTTCGACACGGCCTCGGCGATTTGCGTAGGCGAGCCCTGATGCATATGCAGCGACACACGCGGGTAGCGCTCGATAAAGCCCTTGATGACATTCGGCAGCGCGTAGCGTGCCTGTGTGTGCGTGGTCGCGACATACAGCGAGCCTTTATCGGGATAGGTATGTTCTCCGGCAACGGCCTTTATGGCGTCAACCTTTGACAGCACTTCGCGGGCTATGCGGATGATTTCCTGTCCCGCGGGCGTAACCTGGGTAAGATGTTTACCGCTACGGGCAAAAATCTGGATCCCGAGTTCATCTTCCAGCATGCGAACCTGCTTGCTGATGCCAGGCTGTGAGGTGTAGAGGCCTTCTGCCGTCGAAGAGACGTTCAGATTGTGATTAACAACTTCTACGATGTAACGCAGCTGCTGCAATTTCATATCTTATACCATCCTAGTTGCAAACCCTGACCAAACTCTTTCACTCTCTATGCTGGCAGAAAGGAACAGGCACTTATTATGCGGGCTAAAGTATTGTGTGTGTCGTTTAATTCTAATAATGCATAAAAACGATATTTTATATACCAACTGTATCATTTATCAAACAATTTTGTCTTGCCAATGATTATAAAAAAATCAATATGGGCAGCGAATCCGTTGTTCGGCGCAACACTTTGCAATAAAGTCTCACGTTGCCTGGCCTGATGACAATAAAAAAACCAGCCATCAAGGCTGGTTTTTAGCGTGAAGCATTAGAGGCGCGAGGGCTTATTTCTTGCCTTCGACCCATTTGCCGTCGACAAAGAAGGCTGTCCAGCCCGTCGCCTTGCCGTCTTTTTCGGAGGAGACGTACTGCTGCTTGGTCTTGCGGCTAAAGCGGACCATCGACTTGTTGCCTTCGGGATCCGCCACCGGCGCATCGGCCAGATAGCTTAATTTTTCCGGCAGGCGGTCTTTGAATCGCAGCAACTCTTCCACCAATGGCGCGCGGGTTTCACGCGATTTAGGGAAGGTGTTGGCGGCAAGGAACACGCCGGCCGCGCCGTCACGCAGCACAAAGTAGGCATCGGACTTCTCGCAAGGCAGTTCAGGCAGCGGCACCGGATCTTCCTTCGGTGGCGCGACATCGCCATTGCGCAGGATCTTGCGGGTGTTCTTGCAGTCTTCATTGGTACACCCCATGTACTTGCCGAAGCGCCCCATTTTCAGGTGCATTTCGGAACCACACTTGTCGCACTCGACCACAGGACCGTCATACCCCTTGATGCGGAACTCGCCTTCTTCAATCTCGTAACCGTCGCACTCGGGGTTGTTGCCGCAGACATGCAGCTTGCGGCCGGTATCAATCAGGTAACTGTCCATCGCCGTGCCGCATTTGACACAGCGGCGACGGGCGCGCAGCGCGTTGGTTTCGGCATCGTCGCCTTCCAGCACGTTGAGCACTTCCGATTCCGGCACCAGGTTGATGGTGGTTTTGCAGCGCTCTTTCGGAGGCAATGCGTAACCGGAACAGCCGAGGAACACGCCGGTCGTGGCGGTACGGATTCCCATCGGACGGCCACAGGTCGGACAATCGATGCTGGTCATCACCATCTGGTTCGGGCGCATTCCGCCCTCTTCCGGATCTTTCTCGGCGGTTTCGAGCTGCTGGCTGAACTGGGCGAAGAAGTCGTCCAGCACGCCTTTCCACTCGGCCTTGTTGTTGGCAACCTGATCCAGACCGTCTTCCATGCGCGCGGTGAAATCGTAGTTCATCAGTTCGCGGAAGTTGTCTTCCAGACGATCGGTGACGATTTCGCCCATTTTCTCGGCATAGAAACGGCGATTTTCGACGTGCACATAGCCTCGGTCCTGAATGGTCGAAATGATCGACGCATAGGTGGAAGGACGGCCGATGCCGCGCTTCTCAAGCTCCTTGACCAGAGACGCTTCGCTGAATCGGGCTGGCGGCTTGGTGAAGTGCTGGGTCGGCAACAGCTGTTGCAGATCAAGAGTGGATCCCACTTCAATCGGCGGCAGAGTACGATCATCGTCGCCCTTGCGCAGCGCGGGCATGACGTGAGTCCACCCATCGAAACGCAGGGTACGGCCCTTGGCACGCAGCGAGTAATCACCGGCCTTCACGGTCAGCGTTGTGGAGTCATATTGTGCCGGCACCATCTGGCAGGCTACAAACTGACGCCAGATAAGCTGGTACAATCTCTGGGCATCGGCTTCCATGTCTTTCAATTGCTCGGAAACCACATTGACGTCGGAAGGACGAATCGCTTCGTGCGCTTCCTGGGAATTCTCTTTGTTGCTGTACTGGTTCGGCGCTTTCGGCAGGTATTTCTCGCCGAAATTGTCGCCGATGTAGCCGCGAACC
The DNA here is from genome assembly GCF_026967475.1 of Rouxiella chamberiensis. Taxonomy (NCBI): domain Bacteria; kingdom Pseudomonadati; phylum Pseudomonadota; class Gammaproteobacteria; order Enterobacterales; family Yersiniaceae; genus Rouxiella; species Rouxiella chamberiensis. The sequence goes on from NZ_CP114058.1 coordinate 2,015,484, forward strand.
ATGTCTACCGCGTCTTTGCTCAGATTGGTCGAGTCGGTACGCATGTAGGTGATATGACCGGCTTCATACAGACGCTGGGCCATCATCATGGTTTTCTTTACGCCGAAGCTCAGACGCGTGCTTGCCGCCTGCTGGAGCGTAGAGGTAATAAAAGGTGCGCCCGGCTTGCTGCTGGTCGGCTTGTCTTCGCGGTCCACCACGTCGAAGCGGGCTTTTTCAAGCAGCGCAACGGCGGCATGGGTCTGTTCGCGATTGACCGGCTTGAAGGCTTTTTCAAGGTGGTGCGTCACTTCCATTTGCAGCGCGATATTGTCTTTGGACTGCAAATCGGCGTGCAGTTCCCAGTACTCTTCGGGAACGAAAGCCTTGATCTCTTTTTCGCGCTCGACCACCAGACGGACGGCAACCGATTGAACACGGCCGGCCGACAGGCCACGGGCAATCTTTTTCCACAGCAGCGGCGACACCATGTAACCCACTACGCGGTCCATGAAGCGACGCGCCTGCTGGGCATTGACACGGTCGATATTCAGTTCGCCCGGCTGTTCGAAAGCCTGCTGGATGGCGTTTTTGGTGATTTCGTTAAACACCACGCGACTAAAACGTTTGTCATCACCGCCGATCACTTCCCGCAGGTGCCAGGCAATGGCTTCCCCTTCGCGGTCAAGGTCGGTTGCGAGATAGATGTGGTCGGCTTTTTCAGCCAGCGCTTTCAGCTCGGCAACGACTTTCTCTTTACCCGGCAATATTTCGTACTGTGCTTCCCAACCATGGAAAGGATCCACGCCCATGCGGTTGACCAGCGCCGTTTTCTCATCCTTTTTAACTTTTTTCTTTGTTTTGTCTTCAGGAGAGGCAGCGCTTTTTTTACTCGCAGAACCACTGGTTGGCAAATCGCGGATATGACCGACGCTGGACTTAACCACGTAGTCATTTCCTAAATATTTATTAATCGTTTTGGCTTTTGCCGGGGACTCAACTATTACGAGAGCTTTGCCCATAATTACCTTTTACCTAAATTATTCTTCTCGGAAAGAAGATTTTGTCTTGATTATGCCGCGGCACATTTAATGTCTTTTTTTATATTGCGGCACTCGGTCAGGAGATCAACCCTTTTTTTAGCTCAGCCTTTTCAACCGTCTTCCAGAGGGACTACCCAGTGAATCGTTGGAGTGTAAGCCCGGACAGGGAAAAGGAAACCGCAATCATGGCACAAAATAATTTTCGAGCGTAAACAAATCATTCCACCCGAAGCCAGAAAATCCCACACTCTACCTGATAAAAATTGCCGCGCAACCTAATTAACGTGTAAATGTGCTTTCTGCCAAGCCGATCATAATTTGATCTCTGTCATGCCGCCTTGCGCCACGCGGGTTGTGAGCGGGCCGTTTACGGGAGTAGACTCGTGGACACCCTAAAAACACGAGGCAAACCCCATGCAAACCTCCCGGCTGACAATAACGCCTGCTGCACTACTTATAGAAGCAAATAAAGTTATTCGCCAGCACGAAAATTATCTTACCGGTATGAATGCAACAGAAGTTGAACAAAGAGAGGCGGTTTTAGTCTTTCGCGGGGAATTCTTCCTGGATGAAGACGGATTACCGACCGTTAAAACAACCGCTGTATTTAATATGTTTAAACATCTTGCCCATCTTTTTTCGGATAAATACCGGCTGTCGAGGCCGTTTCTTTTTTAATCGAATTCATTAGGGAATTAATTAAATATCCTACTCCTTTCGAGGGATAAAAAAGCGATAAAAAAAGGGGCCGAAGCCCCCTGTTATTTCTTCACGGCAACGGCTTTTCACCGCGCTGCAACCAGCGTAGAAACAGCCGGTCGATACTCTCCGCCGCACTGCCGGTAAAGCGGTCCATCATGCGCTTGCGACGTGCGAAACGTACCGAAATGACCTCGTGATTTTTCATCTCGGCAATCAGCAAATCATCACTGGTGCCCACGGCATCGATCAGCCCTTTTTCACGCGCCTGGGTTCCGAACCAGTGCTCACCGGTCGCCACCGCGTCGATGTCCAGCGAAGGACGATGCTGATGCACGAATTCCTTGAACAATACGTGAGTTTCGTTTAAGTCTTCCTGGAATTTCTCGCGCCCTTCATCCGTGTTTTCGCCAAACAGCGTCAGCGTGCGTTTGTACTGCCCGGCAGTATGCAGTTCGACGTCGATATTGTTTCTCTTTAATAGACGACTAAAGTTCGGAATCTGCGCCACTACGCCAATGGAGCCGATAATGGCAAAAGGCGCCGCCACGATGCGATCCGCTACGCAGGCCATCATGTATCCGCCGCTCGCCGCGACCTTATCGACCGCAACGGTCAGACGCACGCCGCCCTGACGTAAACGCGCCAGCTGCGAGGCCGCCAGACCATAGCCATGCACGACACCGCCCGGACTTTCGAGACGCAGCAGTACTTCATCCTGCGGGGTCGCCACCGCCAGCACCGCCGAAATCTCTTCACGCAGCGAGGTCACTTCGTGGGCGTCCATGCTGCCTTTGAAATCAAGCACGTACAAACAAGGTTTTCCGCTGCTGGCGCTGCCGTTTTTCGCCTGCAACTTTTTGGTTTTCGCCTGCGCCTTCTCTTCTTTCCTGAAGGCTTTCAGTTTAAGTTTCTGTTCAGCCGGATGCAGGCGCGCAGTGCGCATTTCACGCTGCATCTCGCGGTATTCTTCACCCAGGTCAGTCAGTCGCAACTCGCCTTTCGATGATGATTTGCGTTGGCGCAGCCCAATGACCAGCACCACCAGCGCGCCGATGGCCACCACCACCGTGACAATCTTGGCTAGAAACAGCCCGTATAGAGAGAGTAAATCCACAGATACCGCCTATTAACATTCTGATAAGACACGAAGTCTATTCTAGTCAATCGCCGGCGATGCGTCTTGCGAGAAAGAGGCAAGTTCTTCAACGGCGCGCGTATTTTCAGGATAATCGGGTGAAAATCGCTAAACATGATGCGCCTTAAGTCCATTTTTGTTACAAATGATCTGCTTTGCCGTGGGTTAATCATTGAAACTGATGCCCATTTCAGGCATATAACAGCCATCATGACGCCATTGTCATTGAATATTCTGCCAATTCGTTTGGACCGGTTGAGGTTTTTTCTCCCGGCAAACGGCTTGAATTGATGCGTTGCTGGCAACGTCCACCGCATTCCGACACTTTTTAGAGGGCCTCTCCCGTGCATTATCATCCTAAATCCGACCTGCTTCGCCAGCGTATTATTCTTGTCACCGGTGCCGGTGACGGCATTGGCCGCGAAGCCGCCCTCACCTATTCCCGCTTTGGCGCGCGCGTTATCCTGCTTGGGCGCACCGAAAGCAAACTCGCCCAGGTGCAGCAGGACATTGCCCGAGCGGGCGGACAACCTGCCGAGTTTATCACGCTCGATTTACTGACCGCGTCCCGGCAGGATTGCGACAACGTGGCCGAGCGCATTGCCGAATGGGTGCCGCGTCTCGATGGCGTGTTGCACAATGCCGGATTGCTGAGCGAAATCGTGCCGGTCAGCGAAATCAAACTGCAGGACTGGCATGACGTCATGCAGGTCAATGTTAACGCGACCTTTATGTTGACCCAAAGTCTGCTGCCGCTTTTGCTGAAATCCGCCAGCTCCTCGCTGGTGTTTACCAGTTCAAGCGTGGGTCGTGAAGGCCGTGCCGGCTGGGGTGCCTACGCGGTATCCAAGTTTGCGACCGAAGGATTGATGCAGGTGCTGGCCGACGAATATAAACATACCAATCTGCGGGTTAACTGCATCAATCCGGGCGGTACGCGCACCAGCATGCGCGCATCGGCCTTCCCGGAAGAGAACAGCATGAAGCTGAAAACCCCTGCCGACATCATGCCGCTCTACCTTTATCTGATGGGGGATGACAGCCGCCGTAAAACCGGCACCAGCTATGATGCCCAACCCGGCCGCAAAGCCGGACCCGCTGAATAAACAGGGGTTTTCATGACGCAAGACAGACACCAGCAGCGCCAGCAGAAGCTGAAAGAACAGGTTGACGCCCGTATCGAAGCCGCCAATGAAACGCGCGGCATTCTTATCGTGCTGACCGGCAATGGCAAGGGGAAAACCACGGGCGCATTTGGCACGGTAACGCGCGCGGTCGGTCATGGTCAGCGCGCGGCCGTTATCCAGTTCATCAAGGGCGAATGGCCGAACGGCGAGCGTAACCTGCTTGAGCCGCACGGCGTTGAATTTCAGGTGATGGCCACCGGTTTTACCTGGGAAACCCAGAACAAAGAGACCGATACGCTGGCCTGTCAGGCGGTATGGCAGCACGGAAAACGGATGTTGGCCGATGCCTCGTTAAATCTCGTGGTGCTCGATGAGCTGACCTATATGCTGAGTTTTGGTTATCTGGATTTGCAGGAAGTCATTGATGCGCTCAATGCCCGCCCCGCGCACCAGACGGTAATCATTACGGGTCGCGGTTGTCATCGCACATTGCTGGAACTGGCCGATACGGTCAGCGAACTTCGTCCGGTCAAGCATGCTTTCGATGCCGGTATCATGGCGCAGCAGGGCATCGACTGGTAACGATTTTCAGGCAAAAAAACCGCAGCACTCAGGCTGCGGTTTCGGCAATCCAGCAAAGCGGATTAACGCTTGGCAGGACCGTTGCTGCGACGCGATGGCGTCACGGCGGTATGACGTTTCACCGCACGACGAATCTGATTGGCTTTCACACGACGACGATCGCGCTCGACCGGCATCTTGCTTACGGTTTCATCGGTCATGTCGACCAGCTGACGCAAGTAGTTGATGTCCGGCAGATCCAGCTCTTTGTAACCGCCGCGAGGCAGGCCTTTAGGCAGATTAAGATCGCCATAGCGCACGCGAATCAGACGGCTCACCTGCACGCCAACGGCTTCCCACAGGCGGCGAACCTCGCGGTTACGGCCTTCGGTCAGCGTGACGTTGTACCACTGGTTCAGCCCTTCTCCGCCCTGATATTTAATGGTGCGGAAAGCGGCCGGACCGTCTTCCAGCTGAACGCCACGGCTCAGTTGCAGGATTTTGGCATCGTCAATCTGACCAAACACGCGCACGGCGTATTCGCGTTCGACTTCACGGCTTGGGTGCATCAGGCGGTTGGCCAGTTCACCGTCGGTGGTGAACAGCAGCAAACCGGAGGTGTTCACGTCAAGACGGCCAACGGCAACCCAGCGGGATCCACGCATCTTCGGCAGACGGTCAAACACGGTCGGACGACCTTCAGGATCACTGCGCGTACACAGCTCGCCTTCCGGCTTGTAGTAAGCCAGCACACGACATACGGTGTCTTCCGCTTCGAGCACGGACAGCACATGCCCGTCGAGACGGATTTTGGTGCCCGCCGTCATTTCAACGCGATCGCCGAGGGTCGAAATCTTGCCGTCGACGCTGATACGGCCAGCCTGAATCATCGCTTCAACTTCACGACGTGAACCGTGACCGGCACGGGCAAGGACCTTTTGCAGCTTTTCGCTTTGCAGGCCTTCACCGTCGTCCAGCGCGTTCTTCGGCTTTTCGTATTTTGGTGCGTCTTCTACTTCTTCGTCGGTCACTTTTTTGCCTGCAGTGACTCAGAAACGCGGCTTGGTGCTGCGCGGCTTGTCACCCTGCGGGCGGCCATTACGTGGCTTATCGGTACGGCTTTTGCCTGCACCTGATTTATCCGCAGCGGATTTTCCACCACGGGCAGATTCTATACGGGATTTTTCGGCGCCGGGCTTTTTGCCGCGCGGCTTATCCGACTCGCTGCGTGATGAACGCGGCTTGTCAGAGGAAAATTTATCGTTTTTTTGCTTACTGGAATTAAACTTCTCGCTCATTGAGCAGCCTCTTTTGTCGCCTTCACAGGCGTCATTTTTACTATAGAGTCGGCACGCCAAATAATCTTTATGAATATCAATTAGATATAAGGGTTAGGCGTACGACGCGATACAAAGGTGAATAACGGGAGATAGTTTACCACAGTGTGGGTCACTTTTTTTATATTAATTTGCTGGAAGACCTGGCGGAAAAGCAGCGCTGCATAGTCGACTCACGAATGACAAGGTCGCAATTTGCCACCCCATAATGGTTGAAATATTGAAGTTTTTATAAAGTCACAGCGCTAGGATTAGCATTCAGACCTGTCCCTCACTCTACGGATAAGCCATGATGCGCATCATCGCCAGTGCGGAATTCCGGCCCTGCTCGTCCTTTTATTACCGCGTCAATCCGCTCAACCTCGTCCTTTCTTTACTGCGCAATGTTTCAACCCGATTATCCAGTCTCGCTGCACCGAGTTTGTCCAGCGACTGGCAACAAAACGGGCGGGCATTTCTGGTGGACATCGCGGCGCTTAAAGGCGCTGATTCCCTGACCCAAATACACTACGCCGTGCTGAATCCGCTGCTGGAAAATCGGTTGATACCCGAAGATATTGCCGTATTGATTCGGCCGCTGACCACCCTCACCAGTGCGCTGGCGCTTGAAACCGCTATCAGGCCCGTCACGATAAGCCCGCTTCTGCACACCTTTCGGCGACGCAATCAGGCCGCTGTCATCTATACCGTTCTAATGCAACCCCTTCGGCTCATGGCCGCGCCGTATGAAAGCAAAGTCCTGCTGTATCAGTTGGCGGATTTTGCCTTTAACCGGCTGAGCGATATCACTGTGGGAAATAGGCTGTCAGGGGCGGCCGCGGACTTACCGGCGCTTTATCTTGCACTACAGGTTTATCGGGAAATTCCCCTCTCGGATGAAGTTTATTCGGCCGCACAATGGCTGATGTCAGGGTGGAACATTGATGTTTTTGGGGCCGGACAGGATGCGTGTTTCAACCCGGTATTTACGCTGCTCGCCTGCCTGCTTGTTCTCTGGCGGATTAAACCGAACGTGCCGCAAACTTGTGTTGCGCTCAATGCGTTCTGGTCGATTACCTCGCGATTAATGGCTATCGGCCCGCTTGTGCTGCTTTCCAGACCTGCGCCCATAATCGATACCCGACGTATTCCCGCGCTGACCTATGAAGTGCCAAAATATAATGACAGGGAAGGTGTCACTGCGGGTAATGACGCTACCTCCAAACTGATGTTTCCCCTGCTGCCTGCCACCGTAGGTGCGGCCAATATCGGGTGGCAACTGGGTCGCTATTATGCCACCTCACGTTCAACCGCCCTTGCCACCGCGATATCAATAGCCGCGGCGCTCGTCACTTATGCAGGTTATCAGCTGGGAATATATTTAACTCGACGGCCTCAGTCACCGCCTCATGAGGTGGCAACGATTCTCCTCCTTCAAAATGGTCGAGCGACGCGGAGTCGAAAGGCCGTTAATCCCGCTCCTTTTCGCACCTTGCACCTGTCGAATTTTACGCCGCACGATGAAATCGACGTGCCGGTATTATCGGCGGTCAGAACATTATTAAATCGGAGTGCCCTGTCTTCATCTTGCGGAATGACGCTGATTGCCGCATTGGCGGCGCGTATCTTCGATGACCGACTGGATTTTGTCTATCCGCAAATCAATGCGCTTTTCACCTCCATTATGCAGGCGGGAAGCCTGGAGGAGATCGGGTTTTCGGGTCATCATCGCGGCAACAGTTCCGAGGCCGGATTAATTATCTGGTCTGCTAAAACGAGTATCGATCTCGCCCAGGATATTGCAGCACGCAAAATAACCCGTCCCGAACTTCGCGATGCCCTTGCCTTGCTCATGCACCTTACGTTACGCGCCAGTGGCAATGGCTTTCCCATTATCAACAGTTTGACCGAGATGAAATACCATGCCGTCGGGCTTTATTATCAGTGGTATATCAATAACCGCCCCAGCCCCGTTATTCGGGTGAAACCGCCGAATCTGACACTGGGCGAATTTAATCACCGACTGGAAGATAAATTGCGGGCGGCGATTGCGCCCTATAATGCGCAAAACGCCGACGTGGCGCGGCTTATCCAGTTTCTTGTCTTTCTCGAAATGCCCAATGTGGCTATCGGCATATTGTTTGATAACGGCACCGCTCCCGGCATCAGCAAACAGAATTCCTATGCCATTCATGCCGATCTGGCCTTGAAGAATAGAGGCGATGAGCTGAGCTTCGCCAATTATTATGCCGTTATCGATCAGGTTAAAAATGAAGACATACGGATAATTAATTTGATCACCCACAGCGAGGTCTTTGCGGCAGCGTTTAAAAAACAGGGATTCATTGCCGATATTCACCGCATGGTATTTGCGGTCGAATACGACATTGCCGCCCTTGAAAACAGCATAGGCAATCTCGGCTATATCGATAGAATGGCGATGATTACCGTCGCCATTTCTTCGCTCGGCGCTCAACGCCGCGTGCCGTGGACGGCGAAAAGCACGCTTCCCTATCCGGGCAATCTTTCCGTCGAGCAGGCCTTCAAGACCATTCATAATGATTTTAAATATCGCGAAAGTCGCAGCGGAAGAACCGGGGGCGGTGATTCCGCGCAGTCATCTTGTCGCCATTGAAAGACAGCGAAACTGGCTGGAGCAATATATTGCCCTCAACGGCAATCTCACCGTCATGCTGGAAGTCGACCCCGACGTTTTCGCCAATCTATCTATTCCCGCTCCTTATCGTCATATTGCTCAACTGCTTAAAAGCATTATTCCGCTGCCGACACTCAATATCTTGTTCAGCCGCAGATATGACGACGATCTCGTGCAGGAAAGCCTGCTGATAGAGCAATCCCTTACGCTGTCCCTGGCGCTGTTAAGTCAGGAAAACAGGCAATATTTCATTGAGGCGGACCGTTATATCATGGTGAATCTGGTCAAGTTTGCCCATACCCGATTGAGTTTCTTTGCGCAGCCCGAAGGGCACAGGAAAGAGTTATACGCCACCTGGAAACTGGCGAGCCTCGTAATTGCCGTCAAGTCTTCCCGGTTGCAGGTTTATGCCTTTAATCGACGCTATTATCTCAAAATGCTCAAAGGCAGTCTGATAAGCCGTCTCGCCGAATGCAGTTCACACGCCGATATCAACACCACGCTTGCTTATCTATTACGGTATATGTCCGCCCGGCCGCATCTATTTATTGAAAATAATCGTCATCAGCGCTGCCCTATTCCCAGGTGGGCTATCTCTTCCTATTCCTATGAGCTGGAAACAATGGATTTCAGCACGCAGCAGCAGGTTATGGCGCAACTCCGGCAATATAATCTACAGCCTCGACGAGATGCGAAAAGTAAAGCATTTGCGGAAACGGCAGAGGAGCGCGATTTATTGCAGGATCCCCGCTGGCTGGCGCTGCGCCCGTGGTTACCATTTATCGAATGCTATGACCTGACCTCGGGACTGGCCAATGGCAGAGAAAAAGCTGGATCACCGCCATTGATGGTCTGACCTGCGGGCTGAATTTTATTCCCGCCGGTAAAATAGTGACTGCGCCCGTCAGGATTATTATTAAAGGCGCGCGAAAGTTAACGCGTCCAAGTCGAGGCGCATTAAAAACCGCGATGATGCAGTCGGTCGATCGCTTTTTTCCAGCGAGATCCCGGGCGTTCCCCCTCAAGCACGGGTCGAATTCAAACGGCTCTATAAAACGCTCTACAGTCATGAACTGTATAAAATCAGCGAAGAAGGGATTGCCGAACTGGTCGTCGATGGCATCTATACCTTTATATCCCGAGGCTCTCCCATTCCGCTGCCCAATTTTTTCAAATGGGATATGCCCGGCCTCTTCCATGCGGTCAGCAATATGAACAAAGGATTATTACTGAAAACGCTGGCGCAGGGCATCAAGGGCAATGCCGCGCCCGCCGTCGGCTTTCTCGGGCAAAAAATCGGCCCCAAAGTTTTTCGCAGTGTCAGACAAAAATATCAAATTTCTCTCAATGAACTTCTCGCCACTCACCACGGAGAAATCATCGAGGAGATCTCCAATCCGCAGGCGTATCTGCCTTATGACGTTAATTTCAATGAAGAAATATGCAGCTTTAATCGTCTGCGTTCGCGTTGCGACTTAGTCGCCCTTGAGCAGATTACGCCCGTAAGATTAGGCGATTACGACTCTGACGAGCAGCTTGAAATCAGGCGCACGCTCTATCGGACTTTATTGTTAAGCCTATTTAGAAGTGACAACCCGGTTTATTGGCATCGCGCTCTGCATCATGTTCAGGTCAACCTTCAGGTTGCAGAAAATTGGGTGCCGGTCAGGGTGAGCCTGATCTCGGTCAGCCCGTCAATGGAGGCGTACTTTCATTATCTCAAGCAATTCTACGTGCCGTTATGGGACAGCGATTTCGACACGCTCCTGCAATTAATGCAGCATGCCCAGATTGAGGTTCCTCCGCCCGAGATGCTGGAGGCTATCATTGCCAGTGTACAAGCAGGAAACAATGCCTCGCTGACACCGGCAATAATGCAGCGACTTCATGGCGGCGCTCATGCTCATCTCGTCTATTTCATGCAGCAATTGGTGCAAGATATTCGCTGGACCATTTACCGGCCCGATGTTGAAGACGATCTGGTCAGCAGTCGCTATCTCGCCGAGGTATTGAGTCGATTAAGCCTGTTCAGCATGGCGGATTGGGATAAGAATTTTGTTATCGATGGCCTGATTCATGATCTGCTGGCAGGGCAATACTTTCTCGCCAGTATCACCGCCTCGTTATTACAGCCCTTTATGCAACAGCTATTGGGCGACCTGAAAACAGCCCTGAACATTAGTCATCCCGAATGTGTCTATCGGCCACACCGGCAGAATAATGCGGGACCGTTTTCGCCTGTTTATCAGGCAGACCAGCGCGCGTTGCTGCAGGCAGCCTATAGCAGACATCAACCTTCATTGGCCGAGCGATTACCTGCGCTGTTTATTATTGCCGTGTTTGCGGAATATGGGGTGGCGCGAGAAGGCAGACCTCACGACGTCTCGGCTGACGTATGGTCGATGATGACAGACGATCGTGTTTATCTGTTTGCGCGGATGCAGATTCAGCGGCTGGTTTATCGGCATTACGATCGCTTTCTGGCCTCCTATGATTATCGGAAGGCCAGAAAAGCGGCGATTAACGGAAAGGTGCCGGGTCGCCCGCGCCTTCGCGAATGACTTCCGGTACCGAGTCAGTCAGGTCGATAACCGTAGTCGGCTGCTGACCGATCGATCCGCCGTCCAGTATCAGGTCCACCAGCTTGCCGATGCTGTCTTTGATCTCTTCCGGATCCGCTTCGGCAAAGTCATTGCCCGGCAGCATCAGCGTGGTCGACATCAGCGGTTCGCCCAGCACGTCAAGCAGCGCCAGCGCAACAGGATTGGACGGCACGCGCAGGCCAATCGTCTTGCGTTTGTCATTCATCAGTCGACGCGGTACTTCCTTGGTCGCCTTGAGAATAAAGGTGTAGTTGCCCGGCGTATTGTTTTTGATTAAGCGAAAGGCGGTGTTATCGACGTAGGCATAGGTCGACAACTCCGACAGGTCGCGGCATACCAGCGTAAAGTTGTGGTTGCCATCGAGCTGGCGAATGCGGCAGATGCGTTCCATCGACCCTTTATCTTCAAGCCGACAACCCAGCGCATAACCCGAATCGGTCGGATATACAATGACGGCACCTTTGCGCAGCATGTCTACGGCCTGATTAATCAGACGGGGTTGCGGGTTTTCAGGATGAACATAAAAATACTGACTCATAACATTTCCTCTTCACTTCTTTGGCAATAGGTGGATTACCGCGTGGCTTTTCCCGCGTCAAGAACGCAGGATAGGCCATTGGTCCCAGACTGCGGTGACATTGGCCGGTAACCAGAGCTTGCGGCCCAGTTCAATCCACGAGCAGGGTTGATGAAAATCGGACCCCTGCGACGCCAGTAAATTATAGTCGCGTGCAAAAGCGGCGTGCTGCGTGCGCTCGTGGGGCGCTTGCTGGCATTGCGCAACTTCCATCGCGTCGCCTCCCTGCTCGGCAAAATACGCGAGCAGACGTTTAAGCCATTTGGTCGAAAGATCATAGCGACCCGGATGCGCCACTACGGCCTGTCCACCAGATTGGTGAATAACATCAATAGCTTCTTTAAGTGTACACCACTGTGGCGGAACGTAGCCGGTATTGCCCTTTGCCAGATATTTCTTAAACACCTTGGCGATATTGTCGGCGACGCCGATTTCCACCAGATAGCGGGCAAAGTGCGCACGTGTGACCGCGCCGCCCTGGGCATGACGCAGCGCGCCTTCCCATGCGCCTTCGATGCGGGCCTTCTGCAGTCGACGGCCGATTTCCTGAGCGCGCTCAACCCGCAGTCGCGCCTGATTTTGCAGCAGTGCAATCATTGCCGGATGCTCGGGGTCGATACGCAGACCCACGATGTGAATCTCGTGGTTTTCCCAGAGCGTCGAGATTTCCACGCCGTTTATCAACTGGAGCGGCAGGTTTTGCGCGTCGATGGCGGCAGCGGCACGCGCCAGTCCGTCGGTGGTGTCATGATCGGTAATCGCCAGAACGCCCACGCGCATTTCGACCGCGCGCGCCACCAGCTGTTCGGGCGTGAGATAGCCGTCGGAGGCAGTCGTGTGGCTGTGCAGGTCATAAAGGGTGAAGGCAGGATTATCGGATACGCTGGATGTCATAATAATGATTGAAAGGCCTTGAATAAAAAACTGTATCTATCATAGCGCGTAAGGCATCTTGACGTTACCGCTATCTCGGTATTCACTCGGCCTTGAACAGCTTTTAATCAATTAATCCCCTGTCGCCACTTTTCTCCCCTTTTTGTCTTAAGAATGGATAAAAGAAGGTTGACTTTACATCAATGAACTAGTTAACTAGTACGCAAGTTCACGAGACACGTGACAACCTAATTCAGCAACACAACAGACAAGAGTGACTGATGATGAAAACTTACATGACCTTTTCCAACAGCTGGTGGCGCGCTTCCCCTTCGCGGGCGGTGTAATTGCGCATAGCTGTCATCAGACGCTGCAGATACCCGAAGCCCGCTCAACGCGGGCTTTTTTGTGGATAAATTTTAGGAAACATCATGATTAATCAACGACATAAATTGGAATTGTTGACATCGCAGGGAAGTCATCGTGGCGATCCTACTGCCATTTTCCATCAACTCTGCGGCGCACGTCCTGCCACCCTGTTGCTTGAAAGCGCGGAAATCAACACCAAAGAGAGCCTCAAGAGCCTGCTGATTATCGACAGCGCACTGCGTATTACGGCGATGGGTCGCGTGGTCAACATTCAGGCGCTGACCGCCAACGGCGCGTCTCTGCTGCCTCTGCTGGACGCCTCCCTGCCGCAGGACGTGCTGAACACGGCGCGTCCAAACGGCCGCGAACTGACCTTCCCTGTCATCGATACCATGCAGGATGAAGACGCGCGTCTGCGTTCCAAATCGGTATTCGATGCGCTGCGCAATGTGCTGAACCTGGTCGAATCACCGGAAGACGAGCGCGAGGCGATGTTCCTCGGCGGTCTGTTTGCCTACGATTTGGTCGCCGGTTTCGAAGATTTACCGCAACTGCGCGCCGACCAGCGCTGCCCGGATTTCTGTTTCTATCTGGCCGAAACGCTGCTGGTGCTGGATCACCAGAAAAGAACCAGCCGCCTGCAGGCCAGCCTGTTCACGCCGAATCAGGAAGAGAAACTGCGCCTGGTTGAACGTCTCGAACAATTGCAACACCAGCTCAAGCAACCGCCGCATGCCATTCCGCATCAGACGGTGAACAACATGCAACTGAGCTGCAATCAGAGCGATGCCGAGTTCGGCACAGTGGTCGAGCAGATGAAAGGCGCTATCCGCGCCGGTGAAATTTTCCAGGTGGTGCCGTCTCGTCGTTTCTCCCTGCCGTGCCCTGCGCCGCTGGCGGCCTACGAAACGCTGAAGAACAGCAATCCAAGTCCTTACATGTTCTTTATGCAGGACAACGATTTCACCCTGTTTGGCGCCTCGCCCGAGAGCGCGCTGAAATATGAAGCCACCAGCCGCCAAATCGAGATCTACCCGATTGCCGGTACGCGTCCTCGCGGGCGTCGCGCCGACGGCTCGCTGGATGCCGACCTCGACAGCCGTATCGAACTGGAAATGCGTACCGATCACAAGGAACTTGCCGAACACCTGATGCTTGTTGATCTGGCGCGTAACGATCTGGCGCGCATCTGCGAGCCGGGCAGTCGTTATGTGGCCGACCTGACCAAGGTTGACCGCTATTCCGTGGTCATGCATCTGGTGTCTCGCGTGGTGGGTACGCTGCGCGCCGACCTCGACGTGCTCCACGCGTATCAGGCGGTGATGAACATGGGCACGCTGACCGGTGCGCCGAAAGTCCGCGCCATGCAACTGATTGCCGAGTCCGAACAGTCGCGTCGCGGCAGCTACGGCGGCGCGGTGGGTTACTTTACCGCTCATGGCGATCTGGATACCTGTATCGTCATCCGCTCGGCCTACGTTGAAGACGGCATTGCCACCGTGCAGGCAGGCGGCGGCGTCGTGCTCGACTCCATCCCGCAGGCCGAAGCCGACGAAACCCGTAACAAAGCCCGTGCCGTGCTGCGTGCCATCGCCACAGCGCATCATGTCAAAGAGGTGTTTTAAGATGGCCGACATTTTACTTATCGACAACGTAGATTCCTTTACCTACAACCTGGTCGACCAGCTGCGCTCAAGCGGGCATAACGTAGTGATTTATCGCAACCAAATCCCGGCCGACGTCATTATCCAGAAACTCGGCCAGCTTGAAAGGCCGGTACTGCTGCTGTCGCCGGGACCCGGCACGCCGTCGGAAGCGGGATGCATGCCCGAACTGCTGCGCCGTCTGCGCGGACAACTGCCGATTATCGGCATCTGCCTCGGCCATCAGGCGATTGTTGAAACCTACGGCGGTCATGTCGGTCAGGCGGGCGAAATCCTGCACGGCAAAGCCTCGTCGATTACCCACGACGATCAAGGCATGTTTGCCGGAATGAACAACCCGCTGCCGGTCGCGCGCTACCACTCGCTGGTAGGCAGCCAGATCCCGGAGGGACTCACGGTCAACGCCCGCTTCGGCGACATGGTCATGGCCGTGCGCCACGACGAAGACCGCGTATGCGGCTTCCAGTTTCACCCGGAATCTATTTTAACCTCTCAGGGTGCCCGTCTGCTGGAACAGACGCTGGCCTGGGCTTTGGCGTAAGAGGAACAGTCATGGAAACGCAAACTATTGCAGGTATTCTGGAAAACCTTTACCAGGCACAGACGATGACTCAGGAAGAGAGCCAAACCCTGTTTACCGCCATCATCAAGGGCGAGCTTGAACCCGCCCAGCTGGCTGCGGCGCTGATAAGCATGAAGGTGCGCGGCGAGCAACCGGCGGAGATCGCCGGTGCGGCGCAGGCGCTGCTGGCCGACGCCGAGCCTTTCCCGCGTCCCGACTACCCGTTTGCGGATATCGTCGGCACCGGCGGCGACGGCACCAACAGCATCAATATTTCCACCGCCAGCGCCTTTGTTGCGGCCTGCTGCGGCGCACGCGTTGCCAAACACGGCAACCGCAGCGTCTCCAGCCGTTCGGGTTCGTCGGACTTGCTGGCCGCGTTCGGCATTCAGCTGGATATGCCCGCGCAGGGTTCTCGTGAGGCGCTGGATGATTTGGGCGTATGCTTTCTGTTTGCGCCGCAGTATCACACCGGTTTTCGCCACGCGATGCCGGTTCGCAAGGCGCTGAAGACCCGCACCCTGTTCAACGTGCTCGGCCCGCTTATCAATCCGGCACGTCCGCCGCTGGCGCTGATTGGTGTTTACAGTCCCGAGCTGGTGCGCCCTATCGCCGAAACGCTGCGCACACTGGGTTACGAGCGCGCAGCGGTGGTTCACGGCGGAGGCATGGACGAAGTCGCCATCCACGCGCCGACGCAGGTTGCCGAGCTGAAAAACGGTGAAATCACCACGTACGAGCTGACACCGCAGGACTTCGGGCTGGACAACTACCCTATCTCCGCACTGCTCGGCGGTGAACCGGAAGAAAACCGTGACATTCTGGCACGCTTGTTACAAGGTAAAGGTGAGCCGGCACACGAGGCCGCCGTGGCCGCCAACGTCGCCATGTTACTGCGACTGTTCGGCCAGGAAGATTTAAAGCAAAACGCACAGAAAGCGTTGGACGTAATGCGCAGCGGAGAACCATTCCAGCGCGTTACCGCATTGGCAGCAAGAGGATAAGTGATGCAGCAGGAAACCGTGCTCCACAAGATTGTTCGCGACAAGGAAATTTGGGTCGCGGCACGTAAAGAACAGCAACCCCTGGCCAGTTTTCAAAACGAAATCACACCAAGCCAGCGCAGTTTTTATGACGCCCTGCAGGGTGCCAGAACCGCCTTTATTCTTGAATGCAAACAGGCCTCGCCGTCGAAAGGCAAAATCCGCGACAACTTTGATCCGGTAGAAATCGCGGGCGTTTACAAGGACTTTGCGTCGGCCATTTCCGTGCTTACCGACGAGAAGTATTTTCAGGGCAGTTTCGACTTCCTGCCGCTGGTGAGCGCAACCGTGACACAGCCGGTGCTGTGCAAAGATTTTATCATCGACCCTTACCAGATTTATCTGGCGCGCTTCTATCAGGCCGATGCCATCCTGCTGATGCTGTCGGTACTGGATGACGAACAATACGTGCAACTGTCGGCCGTCGCCCACAGCCTCAAGCTTGGTGTGCTCACCGAAGCGAGCAATGAAGAAGAGCTTGAGCGCGCGATTAAACTCAATGCCAGGGTCGTCGGCATCAACAACCGCGACTTGCGTGACCTGTCCATCGACTTGAATCGCACGCGCGAGCTGGCACCGCGTGTGCCGCACGGCACGCTGGTCATCAGCGAATCCGGCATCAACGATTACGCGCAAATCCGCGAGCTGAGCCGTTTCGCCAACGGCTTCCTGATTGGCAGCGCGCTGATGTCCGAACCGGATCTCAGAAGCGCCGTGCGCCGCGTCCTGCTTGGCGAGAACAAAATCTGTGGACTGACGCGTCAGCAAGACGCCAACGCCGCCTATCATGCCGGTGCCACCTACGGCGGACTGATTTTCGTTGAAGCCTCTCCGCGCTTTATCGACAGCGCACAGGCGCGTCAGGTGCAAAGCGGTGCACCGCTGAAATACGTAGGTGTCTTTCGCGACGCCGATATCGCCGACGTCGCCGAAAAAGCGACATCGCTGAACCTGTTTGCCGTTCAACTCCACGGCGACGAAGATCAGACCTACATTACGCATCTGCGCGAGATTTTGCCGCAGGGCTGTCAAATCTGGAAGGCGCTCAGCGTCACCGACACGGTGCCTGCCCGCAACCTCGAACACGTGCAGCGCTATGTGCTGGATAACGGCAAAGGCGGCACGGGCCAGCGTTTCGACTGGAGCAAGCTTGAGGGCGAAAAGCTGGACAACGTCCTGCTGGCCGGCGGTTTGGGCGCAGACAACTGCGTGCAGGCGGCCCAGCAAGGCTGCGCGGGTCTGGATTTCAATTCAGGCGTCGAGAGCGAACCCGGAATCAAGGACGCGGAAAAAATTGCCGCCGTCTTCCGCACGCTGCGCGCTTACTAAATACGTGTTAAAGGAAGAGATCAAATGACGTTACTTAATCCGTACTTCGGCGAATTTGGCGGCATGTATGTGCCGCAGATTCTGATGCCTGCGCTTGTTCAGCTCGAAGAAGCCTTTGTGAATGCGCAGCGCGATCCCGAGTTCCAGGCCGAATTTATCGATCTGCTGAAAAACTATGCGGGTCGTCCCACGGCGCTGACGCTTTGCAAGAACCTGACGGCGGGCACCCGCACCAAGCTGTATCTCAAGCGCGAAGACCTGCTGCACGGCGGCGCGCACAAGACCAATCAGGTGCTGGGTCAGGCGCTGCTGGCAAAACGCATGGGTAAAACCGAAATCATCGCCGAAACCGGTGCCGGTCAGCACGGCGTGGCCTCGGCACTGGCCTGCGCCCTGCTCGGCCTGAAATGCCGCATCTATATGGGAGCCAAGGACGTCGAGCGCCAGTCGCCGAACGTGTTCCGCATGCGCCTGATGGGGGCGGAAGTCATTCCGGTACACAGCGGTTCGGCCACGCTGAAAGATGCCTGCAACGAGGCGCTGCGCGACTGGTCCGGCAGCTACGAAACGGCCCACTACATGCTGGGAACGGCGGCGGGTCCACACCCTTATCCCACTATCGTGCGCGAATTCCAGCGCATGATAAGCGAAGAAACCAAGGCGCAGATGCAGGAACGCGAAGGCTGCCTGCCTGATGCGGTGATAGCCTGTGTGGGCGGCGGGTCCAACGCCATCGGCATGTTTGCCGATTTTATCGACGATGCCAGCGTCAAGCTTGTCGGCGTCGAACCTGCGGGTCTTGGCATCGAAACCGGTCAGCACGGCGCACCGCTGAAACACGCGCCGGTCGGCATCTATTTCGGCATGAAAGCGCCGATGATGCAGACCTCCGAAGGCCAGATTGAAGAGTCCTACTCGATTTCGGCCGGTCTGGACTTCCCGTCCGTCGGCCCGCAGCACGCCTATCTGAACAGCATCGGCCGTGCCGACTACGTGTCTATTACCGATGACGAAGCCCTGGACGCCTTCAAGGCGCTGTCGCGCTTCGAGGGGATTATTCCTGCGCTGGAATCCTCCCACGCGCTGGCCTATGCTCTGAAGCTCATCAAGGAAAATCCTGAAAAAGAACAGATTCTGGTGGTGAGCCTTTCTGGTCGCGGCGACAAAGACATATTTACCGTACACGATATTCTGACGGCTCGGGGAGAGATCTGATGGAACGCTATCAACAACTTTTCACGCGTCTGGAAAGCCAGAATGAAGGCGCATTCGTTCCTTTCGTGACTCTGGGTGATCCGAATCCGGAGCTGTCGCTGGCGATTATCGATACCTTGATAGAAGCCGGTGCCGATGCGCTGGAGTTGGGCGTGCCCTTCTCCGATCCGCTGGCCGACGGTCCGACGATTCAAAACGCCAACCTGCGCGCCTTCGCGGCCGGGGTAACGCCAACACAGTGTTTTGGCATGCTGGAAAAAATTCGCGCCAAACATCCTGATATTCCGATTGGCCTGCTGATGTATGCCAATCTGGTGTTCCACAACGGCCTCGACACCTTCTATGCCCGTTGTGCCGAGGTGGGCGTAGACTCCGTGCTGGTCGCCGATGTACCGCTTGAAGAGTCTGCACCGTTTCGCGCGGCGGCCATGCGTCACGGCGTGGCACCTATCTTTATCTGTCCGCCGAATGCCAGCGACGACCTGCTGCGCGAGATTGCCTCGCACGGCCGTGGGTACACTTATCTGCTGTCGCGCGCGGGCGTGACCGGTACCGAAAAGCGGGCGATTACGCCGCTGAATCATCTGGTCGACAAGCTGCGTGAATACCATGCCGCACCGCCGCTGCAAGGTTTCGGCATTTCCGAACCTTCACAGGTGAAAGAGTCGCTGGCCGCGGGTGCGGCAGGCGCGATTTCCGGCTCGGCGATTGTCCGCATCATCGAAAACAACGTTGATAATCCAGCAGAAATGCTGGCGCAACTTTCTCGTTTTGTTACCGACATGAAAGCCGCGACGCGTAAATAAGCCTATTTCCGCTTCTCCAAAGCCCCACACATCTGTGATTGGGGCTTTATTTTTTTAAAATTTTTCTTTTTTTACGCTCTGAAATTGTACATCCTGAATTTTTAAACCACACTTACTTCGCGCATTGTTTATTATTCTTAATCAGGCACTTGTCTGCACCCTGGAATAAGCACCAGATTGCCTATTTTGTTGAATTTATGAGTTTCAAATAACACATTGCATGGAGAGTAAAATATGAAGCTTTTAAAAAGTCTTTCAGCTATCTGTATGGCAGCGGTCGTAGTCACTACTCTTGCAGCCTGTGCGCCTACGCCAAAAAAGAAGGCACCGGCGGCTATATTGATGACACCGTGGTCACGACCAAAGTGAAATCTGCCCTGCTGGCAGACGACAATATCAAATCGCGTGAAATCAGCGTCGAGACCTTCAAGGGTCGTGTCCAGCTGAGCGGTTTCGTTACCTCTCCGGCGGAAGCGAGCCGTGCGGTATCGGTAACGCGTGGTGTTGCCGGGGTTAAATCTGTAGAGAACGACACTCAGGTCAAATAACCCTGTTTGATTGTCGCAATATCAGGAAAGGCGTCGAGAATTCGACGCCTTTTTCGTGGGCGAAAGCTAGAACTTGTAACCTACGGCAAACATGAATACCCACGGATTCAGCTGGGTACTGACGGATTGCTGTTCACCGCCCGCCTTGAAGCGCGCGGTGGTGTCGATGTCCATCCACCACACCGAGGCATTCAGCAGCCAGTTCTGGTTGAGGTTGTAGTCAACGCCGGCCTGCGTCGCCCAGCCCCAGGAGTGCTTCATGCTGAGATCGGAAAGTCCGGCATCGGAGCCTGTCTGGTTGAAACGGGCGTGGTAGAAGGTGGTGTAGTTCACGCCGAGGCCCACATACGGACGCAGTTTGTCTTCCTTGCTGCGAAAATAGTATTGCGCCATCAACGACGGCGGAAGCTGGCGCACGGTGGCGATGTCACCCATGCCGTTAAGGCCGATTTTGTGACGGAACGGAGTGGCGGCCAGCAGCTCGGTGCCGATGTTATCGGTCCACATGTAGCCCAGCGTCAGGCCCATTTGCGTGTCATTGCTGGCATTGAACGAGCCGAGTGAACCCAATACGCTCGGCGAGTTGGCCGACGGTCTGACTGTGGCGGTCCCTACGCGAACAATAACATCCCCTGCCTGATTGGCACTGGCGACCGTTGGTAAGGCGGCTGCCGCTAAAAGTGCCCAATATGCTGCTTTCATTATCCATTCCCTCGTTGTGATGACTTCGGGTATTTAGCCATACCCTGCGAATACTTTGCCGTAGCGAGTTCAGGTTTTTATAGGAAAAGCGGGGAAATTGCACTGGGTTAAATTGATTCCAAGCCATTAAAAACAAAGGAATTGATCTAGATCAAACAATGTCCTGTTTTGTTAATTTTTTTAACACGGAAATAACGATTGCTTAAAAAATAGCAAATGCGTATTTTGCTCACTCATGGTTGTTTTGGTTTCAGTTCTCCGTTTACGGTAGCGTCCAAGATGAGCGATAAAGATAATCCCTGTATTTCCTGCGGCGCATGCTGCGCCTATTTCCGCGTGTCGTTTTATTGGGCTGAATCTGAAGAGGCCGGTGGCGTGGTGCCCCAGGCATTGACGGAACAGGTCACGCCCTTTCTGAGCTGTATGCAGGGCACCCACTCCCGTTCTCCCCGCTGCGTGGCGCTTGAAGGCGAGATAGGAAAAGCGGTGTCATGTTCCATTTATCTGAACCGACCGTCTCCCTGTCACGAGTTTGATCAATCCGGATTAAACGGCGTCACCAACGAGGCCTGCGACAGAGCGCGGGCCCGTTATGGCATGCCGCCTTTGGAGGGAGTACCAACAGGCTTGCTGGAAGGGGTTATTCCTGTGTCAGGACTTTCTCACGCAGCGCGGTGAACTCGTTCAGCACGTGTTCGACACTCAGCAGACCGACATTGTCGGACGGGGCCTTGATAACCGCGCACGGAACCTTCCACGGTGCCCAGTATACGGCGTCGCTGTTGCCAAACAGCGCCACGACCGGCTTTTGCACGCCCGCCGCAATGTGCAGTGCGCCGCCATCGCTGGTGATTATCTGGTCACAGAGTGACATCGCCGCCATCAGTTCGCGAATGGTGCACGTCGGCAGAGGAACCAGATCGATACCCTTGCAGGCCTCGACAATTTTCTGGGCCTTGTTGTCATCGCCGGGATGCTCGGGGTTGTCTTCGGCACCCGGCGACCAGAACAGGATAATCTGGCACGTTTCACGCGACGCAAGATGATGCGCAAGCTCGATGAACTTTTCAATCTGCCAGCGCTGCTGCGGTTTGCGCGCGCTTATCTGAATGCCGTAAACCGGCCTGTCGCGGTGAATCTTGTACTTTGCGGCCATCGCCGCCACTTCTTCCGGCTCGACATAAAGCTCGAGCGGGCCTGGGATCTCGTCGATACCCAAAGGGCCGGAGAGCGCGTTCAGGCGCTGGACGATATGCTGGTCTTCCTGATACGGAATAAAGTCGGTGACCCATTCATGGGTATTCTTGCCGGTTGCGATGATACGCTTCGCGCCTGACAGTCTGGCCCACTGCAAGGGACGCCTGTCGGTACTGGCGACGATCGCCACATCGTATTTCGCCAATCGAATCGCCATCATGGTTTTGAAACGCTGGAAATAAACACTCAGCAGCGATTGACCGCCCTTGCGGTGATGTGATTTGCAATAGAGATGGACTTGACCAATATGCGGATTGCCTTCGAGAACATCTTTATTATAAGTATTAACGAGTAAGTCCAGAGTGGTATTTTTTTGCCCTGCCAAGGTCGCAATAAGAGGAGTGGTGAGGATAAGGTCACCAATATTGTCACGCCTGATTAAAAGAATTTTCATATTCGCAGCTAAGGTAAGTAAACTCCCTGCATCCTAGTTTTACAAAAATAAACAATCAAGCCAATTTACGCAAAAAGAGCGATCTTTCATTTATTTATCTAAACATTGAATCTTTTTTTGTTGCAATTGTCTCGGGAATTACTTCTTAAAAATCCTGTTATTAATGCAAAAAGGGCCGCAATGCCCCCTGCTTGAAAATTCATCAAGCGTAAGAGTTCGTAAGGGTCGTGATAAGACTCTCTGGCAGGATGCCAGCGGCGCAATTACAGGGTACAATCGCGGTTTGGAAACAATAATAGATAGTCTAGGAGTCTTCATGCCTATCACGGCCAGTACGTTGTACCGTGACAGTTTCAATTTTTTGCGTAACCAGCTGGGCAGCATTTTGCTGATGTGCCTGCTGACCGCATTTATTACCGTCATTTTAAACCACACCTTTACACCCGATGCCGATCAGCTCAGCCTGCTGACCAGCGGTTCAGATTCGCTTTCCGATACGGCGGGCATGAGTATTCAGGAGATTATCCAGCAGATGTCCCCCGAGCAACAGATGGTGCTGCTCAAGGTCTCTGCGGCGGCAACCTTCTCGGCGCTGGTCGGCAATGTGTTGCTGGTCGGCGGCATGCTGATGCTCATCCAGCAGATTTCGGCGGGGGCACGCACCAGCGCCCTGCGCGCGATTGGCGCATCGGCACCGACCCTGCCCCGCGTTTCTGCTGCTCATGTTCCTGTGCACGCTGGTGGTCCAGCTTGGTTTGACACTCTTTATCGTGCCGGGTCTGATTATCGCGGTGGCGGTTTCGCTTTCGCCGATTATCGTCTCGACCGAAAAGCTCGGTGTTTTCAAGTCGATCAAACTCAGTGCCAAACTGGCCTTTGCCAATACCCGCGTTATCGTGCCTGCCATCATGCTGTGGCTTGCCGCGAAGATGCTGGTTCTACTGGCTGTGAGCCACCTCAAGTTCCTGGGGCCGGAAGTGGCCACTATCGTTCTGAGTGCGGTCAGCAATCTGATTTCCGCCTACCTGCTTATTTATCTGTACCGCCTGTACAGCAAGCTGCGTAGTCAGGTGGCAACGCCTATCGTGTGATTCGCAGGAGGGGCGCCGCGACGCCCCTTTTACGGGTTGCTCTTTTACCGGTTGACGAGGAGACGCCGTCGTCGGTGCCGTCCTCCAATATGGAATGAAGTATGAAGCAGCTTCTTGATTTTCTTCCCCTGATTGTATTTTTTGTCTTTTATAAACTCTACGATATCTATGTGGCTTCGGGTGCGCTGATCGCTGCAACGGCGCTGGCGCTGATCCTGACCTGGATCAAATACCGCAAGGTCGAGAAAATGACGCTGATTACCTTTGTCATGGTCGCCGTCTTCGGCACGCTGACGCTGGTATTCCACGATGACCTGTTTATTAAATGGAAAGTTACAGTTATTTATGTCCTGTTCTCGGGCGCGCTGCTGGTCAGTCAGCTAATATTGAAAAAACCGCTGATACAGAGAATGCTGGGTAAAGAACTGACGCTACCCGATGCGGTGTGGGGCAAACTGAACGTGGCCTGGGCTATTTTCTTCCTGCTCTGCGGGCTTGCAAATATCTATGTGGCGTTCTGGCTACCTGAGAATGTCTGGGTTAATTTCAAGGTATTCGGCCTTACCGTCTTGACCCTGCTCTTCACGCTGTTAAGCGGTATTTATATCTTCAGACACATGCCTGAAGAAGAAAAAGAACAAAAAAAATAGCGTTACCGAGAGTTATTTCCGACGTAGATCTCCGAACTGCGGTTTGGAGATCTGGATATTTCGACTTTAATGTGAAGCCCATCGTATGAACGAAAAACACAAGTTACCCAATGGTGAAATGGTGTTGCGCACCCTCGCCATGCCTGCTGATACCAATGCAAATGGTGATATCTTCGGCGGCTGGCTGATGGCTCAAATGGATATGGGCGGGGCCATACAGGCCAAGGAAATTGCCAAAGGCCGTGTGGTTACGGTGCGTGTCGACGGCATGACCTTCCTGAAACCCGTCGCCGTGGGCGATGTGGTGTGCTGTTATGCACGCTGCATCAAGACCGGCAACAGTTCGATTACCATCAATGTTGAAGTCTGGGTGAAGAAGGTCTCTTCCGAGCCGATTGGTCAGCGCTACATCGCCACCGAAGCGGTCTTTACCTATGTCGCGGTAGACAACGAAGGCAAATCGCGTCAGTTGCCGGACGGTCGCAGTAACTTCAGCGTGGATTCTGCCGGTTCCCTCGACGACTGATTCCGCTTTCTGATTTATCCGGTCTTAAAGAGAAAATCCGCGGTCGATGTGCTGACCGCGGATTTTTTTGACGACGGTTAAAGACTTAACGTCTTACGTGTTTGTCGCCGTGCACGGTTTCACCGTTGGCCAGATGATGAGGCTGGGTACGACGACCCCACTCGCCCGCAAAACCGGAAACAACGCCACCGATAACCAGCAGAACGAAAGCAAACCAGCTGGCTTTGGAAAGCTGATCCGCTGCCTTGTCGGCCACTTCACGCGCTTTCTGTTCGGCATCGGCTTTCAGCTGCTGATACTTCTGGTAAGCCTGCTGGTAGGACTGCTGCGCCTTGGCGACAATCTGATCGACTTCCTGATCGGATTTACCGGTACGTGCCTTGATGATATTTTTCAGGGCATCGACATCGGCCGCCTGCAGTGTGCTGTCGCCGCGCTGAATCACGCCGCTAAACCACTGTTGCAGATCCTGGCTAGGTGCCTGCTGGCTGCCTGCCTGCTGTTCGGCAGCGTTGGCACTGTCCTGCGCCTGGCGTTGCAGATTTTCAGGTTGCAGTTCAGGTTTACCGGTCTGGCGCAGTGTGGTGGTCAGTTCATTTTGCAGGTCATCAAGGTTGAAATTGGCTTTCTGCAACTGCTCCTTGACCATGTTACCCGCCTGCGGCATCGCGCTGGCAATCCCGCTTCCTGCCGCTTTCAGACCTTCGCCCGCCACATTCATCACGCCACCTACGGCGCTGCTAAACAGGGTGACAAAGATATAGGCTGAAATCAGCGTAACAACACCCCAGGAAAGTACCCCGTGCAGTGCGCCTTCACGACGCGCCAAACGTCCTGCGAAATAAGCACCGACCGCATAGGAGATTAAGACGCTGGCCAGCATCCAGATTAATGCGCCCGTTCCCAAACCATCCAGCGGGTTTGATTCCTTGAGAGGATCAACCGTTGATGCGCCAATCGCCGTACCCAGTAGAGATAAAAGCATGTGCGTGATAATCGCAATTATTACACCTGCAAAAATTGCACCCCATGAAATACGTCGCGCATTATTATTACGATAAACGTCCGTAACGACTCCATCCGGAGACTGATACAGAGTGGGATCATTATGCGTCATAATTATTTCCTCTATAAATTAATGACTTGAAGCAGCAGACGGCCGTTAAAGCAGCTCGTTGACCAGGCTAAGTCAATCGCAAGCGGCAGCCGGTATTCATACGAAATAAAAAGGCATACTAATAATGACTTGTCCTTTGGAGTTGGAAATAAAAAGGATAATTCACTATCAATCAATTAGAGGATAGACAATAAAATCGAGTTCGCTATAAAAAAACACGCGCAATGAATCAACTTTAAAAAAAGGGGCAAAACCGTAGTTTTACCCCTTTATTTAATTCATGGGACTGGCGTAATTAAATTAATCTTCTACGCCACCGCCGCCGCTCATTTTAAATACCAGCGTAACGGTAAGGTTTTTGGCTTCCTTGGCTTCGTAGCGCCATTTATTCATCGCCATTTTCACTTCGCGCTCGAACATATTTCGCGGTTCGGCGGACAGGATGCGGATGTTATCAACGCGCCCGTCGCTGTCGACGTCAAACTGCACTTTTACCCGCCCTTCGATGCGTAACGCAAAGGCACGCGCAGGATACTGCGGCTTGCTTCTGTCGAGCGGACGCGGACCACTGCTGCTGCCGCTGGTTTGCGCGGCCGGTTTAGGCGCGGGCGCAGTCGGCGCTTTCTGCGAGGTAAACGGCGACGACTCGGCTTTGGTCATCTGCTGGGTCTTCTCGACCGGCCGTGGCTGCGGTTGCGGCTTGGACTTCGGTTTTTCGACAACCTTTTTCACCGGTTTCGGTTTTGGCTTGGGCTGAGGCTTGGGTTTTGGCAGCGGCACTTCGACAGGCTGCGTCACGACCGGGTCAGGCTTGACCTCCGGCACAGGCTCCGGCTCGGGTTCAGGCTCGGGTTCCACGACGGGCTGCGGCGTTGGCGGTGGCGTAAACACTTCCGGATTCACCATGCTGACGCTCATGACATGCTCTTCCTGCTTCGGCATCTTCACGCTGTCGGTGATGGTGACATAGAGTAACGCGGCGATAAGTGCGCCGTGGATCCCGAGAGACAGGATGGCCGGCAACGTTACTCTGCGAATGATGGACTGTTTTTTTAACGGCATAGCATTAGATAAAGACATCGCTGTTGGCTGCATAATAATTCGATTTCCCCGTGAATCCGCAAGTTTAAATGCAAATAGCAATCATATTCAATAAGGAGATGAAAACTATTCTCAAATACTGCACTTTTGATTCAAACAACGCGCTTTCACTCGTCGCAGGGTTTCGCTATGGTACGTGTTGTAAGAAGGCTTGATGATTGAAATCGGCATTGGCTTTTCATCATTCACCCCTGACTTGCCCTCGAGACTTTCTTTGCAACCCTTTTTTGCAAATACACTATTAAGGTGAACCATGCTTTACGTGATCTATTCCGAAGATGTCACTGACTCGCTTGAAAAACGCCGTCTTGCACGCCCTGCCCATATTGAACGCCTGCTAAAGCTGAAAGAACAGGGTCGCGTGGTACTAGGCGGTCCTTTCCCGGCTATCGACAGTGAAGAACCGGGCGATGCGGGCATGACCGGCTCTCTGGTCATCGCCGAATTCGACAGCCTCGAAGCGGCCAAAAGCTGGGCCGAGGTTGATCCCTACGTGCTGGCCGGTGTGTATGAAAATGTCACCGTCAAACCTTTCAAGCAGACCCTCTAAATACAAGTCCGTCACGGAAGCAGGCGCGCCCTGCTTCTTTTTTCCTGACCTGCTCTCCCGCATAAAGAAGGCGTCGGACAAGATTAACGGCCAAGCCAGGCATGTACGTGGTAAACTGTTTACCCCAACCTGCGAGGTTAGCCATTATGTCACTCTTCGACGGATTGAAGTTTTTGACCAGTAAATCCACCAAAGTCGTCTGTCCCGAATGCAAGGCTTCCACCGAGCAAATCAGTGCCAAGGTGCGCAAGAACCGCGACGCTGGTTTGCCCGAAATGTGGCGCACTGTTTCGAGTAAACGACCGCTAGAACGGAAATGACAGGCGAAAAAAAGGCGCCTTACGCGCCTGATGTCAGACCCTCACCATCCGTGGATAACATGGTACAACGCAAGATGCTGATGCTGCAGAGAGTGGATAGCTCGAATACGGTATATATGTCGGTAACGTCGAGACTGGCCCTCAAGCCATCGGCTCTTTCTTTTCTGAGCCTGACGCTTTAAACGCCAGCGGGCGACTTCATTTCTACTACGTTTCATACAACAAAAATTCCTTTACCAAGGTCTCTGTTCAAATAGCGCGAATATTATAGATCAACCGCTCTCCTGATTGAGAGTTTTAGCTACGCTTAATTACACGTCAGGGCAAAAACTGACGTTTGCGGACAATACTTTCAGCGCTAGCCGATTGAAGACGAAGATAAAAATAGTTAAAAGGTTTAACCTTAAGCGCACTCTGCGTAAACTCACAAAAATTGCACGCGAACAGGATCCTTCGCCCCTATGACGACATTTTATGCAGTAATCAGCTGGCTGATGGTTTTCGGTTACTGGTTACTGATTGCCGGCGTAACGCTACGCATCTTGATGAAACGCCGCGCGGTCCCTTCCGCCATGGCCTGGCTGTTGATTATCTTTATTATTCCACTGGTTGGCATTATTGCCTATCTGTCTTTCGGCGAGTTGCATCTGGGCAAACGTCGAGCAGAGCGCGCCAAGGCGATGTGGCCCTCCACCGCGCGATGGCTGAATGACCTGAAAGGCTGGCATCGCATTTTCGCTACCGAAAACAGCGATGTGGCGAAATCACTCTTTCAGCTGTGCGAACGTCGTCAGGGCATTGCCGGGGTCAAGGGCAATCAGTTGCAGCTTCTGACCACCAGCGACGACACGCTCAAGGCGATTATGCGCGACATCGAACTGGCGCGGCATAATATCGAGATGGTGTTCTATATCTGGCAGCCCGGCGGACTCGTGGATCAGGTCGCGGAATCCCTGATGGCGGCCTCGCGACGCGGCGTACATTGCCGCTTGATGCTGGATTCGGCAGGCAGTCTGCAATTTTTCCGAAGCCCGTATCCGGCCATGATGCGCAACGCCGGTATCGAAGTCGTCGAAGCATTGAAAGTTAATCTCTTCCGTGTGTTCCTGCGGCGCATGGATTTACGCCAGCACCGTAAAGTGGTGCTGATTGATAACTATGTGGCGTACACCGGCAGCATGAACATGGTCGACCCGGCGCTGTTCAAACAGGGCGCGGGCGTGGGCCAGTGGGTTGATCTGATGGCGCGTATGGAAGGCCCCGTCGCAACCACGATGGGCATCGTATACTCGTGCGACTGGGAAATCGAGACCGGCAAACGCATTCTGCCGCCCGAACCCGAGGTCAATCAGATGCCTTTCGAGCAGGAGAGCGGCCATACGATTCAGGTTATCGCCTCGGGGCCGGGTTTCCCCGAAGACATGATTCATCAGGCGCTGCTCACCGCCTCCTATTCGGCGCGTGAACAGCTGGTCATGACAACGCCCTATTTCGTGCCGAGTGACGATTTACTGCACGCAATTTGCACCGCCGCACAGCGCGGGGTTGACGTCAGCATTATCATGCCGATGAAGAATGACTCAATGATGGTGGACTGGGCAAGTCGCGCGTTCTTTAACGAACTGCTGGAAGCGGGCGTTAAAATCTACCAGTTCGAAGGCGGTTTGCTGCATACCAAGAGCATTCTGGTCGATGGTCAGCTCAGCCTGGTTGGCACGGTCAATCTGGACATGCGCAGCCTGTGGTTGAACTTCGAGATTACGCTGGTCATTGACGATGCCGGTTTTGGCAGCGATCTGGCCGTGGTTCAGGAGGATTATCTGGCCCGTTCGAGACTGCTTGATCCAAAAGAATGGCTCAAGCGCCCGTTCTGGCATCGTATCGTCGAACGCCTTTTCTACTTTTTCAGTCCGTTACTGTAAAAGCGGCAGCGAGAATGTTCTAATAGGCCCTGTGCCGGGCGGCGACTCTGAATCCCGCCTTGCACGTCACAAACTATTGAATGAGAAGACTATGGATCTGAATAATCGCCTGACCGAAGACGAAACCCTTGAACAAGCCTACGATATCTTCCTCGAACTGGCTGGAGATAACCTGGATCCGGCGGACATCCTGATCTTCAACCTGCAATTTGAAGAGCGTGGCGGTGCCGAACTCTACGACCCGGCCGAAGACTGGGTAGAGCACGTCGATTTTGACCTGAATCCCGATTTCTTTGCCGAAGTGGTGATTGGTCTGGCAGATGCCGACGGCGAACCCATCAACGATGTCTTTGCCCGTGTCCTGCTGTGTCGCGAGAAAGACCACAAGCTGTGCCACATTCTGTGGAAAGAGTAAGACGCTGACCCACTCGGCACAAAAGAAAACCCCGCCACTGTCAGCGGGGTTTTTTATGTCTGTCAGTCGGCGTCTCGCGGTTAAAGCGGGTCGACCTTGAGGCAGGACACCGCATGGCGGAAACTGCCTTCGAGCAGCGGACGCGTCACGGCGCATTCCGGGCCGGCAATCGGACAGCGGGTGCGAAACACGCAGCCCGACGGCGGATTGATAGGCGACGGCAACTCCCCTTCCAGCAGCTGAATGGTCTTGTTGCGCTCCTTGTCGGGGTCCGGCACCGGCACCGCCGACATCAGCGCGCGCGTGTAAGGATGCAGCGGATTATGGTAAACCTCGTCATAGGTGCCAAGCTCCACCGCGTGCCCGAGATACATCACCAGCACGCGATCCGAGATATGCTTTACCACCGCCAGATCGTGAGCGATAAAAATAAGCGATAAACCCATCTCGCGCTGCAACTGTTGCAGCAGATTGACCACCTGCGCCTGAATCGACACATCCAGCGCGGACACCGGTTCGTCGCAGATAATGAGCTTCGGCTCAAGGATCAGCGCGCGCGCGATGCCGATACGCTGACACTGCCCGCCCGAAAACTCGTGCGGATAGCGGTTAATCAGGTTGGGCAGCAGCCCTACCTTCAGCATCATCGCCTTGACCTTCTCCTTGACCTGCAACTTCGACATCCGGGGATTGTAGGTTTTCAGCGGTTCTGCGATGATCTCGCCGATGGTCATGCGCGGATTCAGCGAGGCCAGCGGATCCTGAAAGATCATCTGAATATCACTGCGGGTGTTGCGCCATTCAGCATCGGACATATTGAGCAGACTCTTGCCCAGCCACGCCACGCGGCCGTCGGTGGCTTTTACCAGGCCAATCAGCGCCCGCGCCAGGGTCGATTTGCCGCAGCCCGACTCGCCGACGATGCCCAGCGTTTCGCCTTCATACAACCGCAAACTCACGCCATCTACGGCTTTCAAGGTTTTTGACGGCTGCCAGAACCACTGCTTGCCGTCCTTGATATCAAAATGCACCTTGAGATCGGCGACCTCGAGCAGCACCTTTCTTTCATCGACATGCGCCGCGCCTCTGGAAGGAAACAGACTAATGACTTCACTCATACCAACTCCTCCACGGGCTTGAAGCAGGCGCGCAGGCGGCCGTCGCCAAATCGTTCGAGCGGCGGCGCGGCGGCGCAGATTTCCATCGCATACGGGCAGCGAGGCTGGAACGGACAGCCCTTCGGCAGACGCAGCAGATTGGGCGGATTGCCCGGAATGGTCAGCAGTGATTCACCCTCGGCATCGAGACGCGGCACCGCATTGAGCAGACCAATTGAATACGGATGGCTCGGCTGGTAAAACACTTCCCGCGCCTTGCCGTACTCCATAGTGCGGCCCGCGTACATCACCAGCACCTTGTCGCAGATACCCGCCACGACGCCGAGGTCGTGGGTAATCATGATAATGGCGGTGTTGAACTCACGCTTTAGCTCGTTTAACAGCGTCATGATCTGCGCCTGCACGGTGACGTCGAGCGCGGTGGTCGGCTCATCGGCAATCAGCAGTTTCGGGCTGCACAGCAGCGCCATTGCAATCATCACACGCTGGCGCATGCCGCCGGAAAACTCGTGCGGATACATCTTCATGCGCTTGCGCGCTTCCGGCATTTTCACCGCATCCAGCATACGAATCGAGCCTTCGAATGCCTCGGCGCGGCTCATGTGCTTGTGCAGCATCAGCACTTCCATCAGCTGCTCGCCGACTTTCATATACGGATTCAGCGAGGTCATCGGGTCCTGGAAAATCATCGAAATCTGCTCGGCGCGCAGCGTATTGAGCTGTTTTTGCGGCAGGTTGAGGATTTCGCGTCCGTTGAATTTAGCCGAGCCCCCAATGCGCCCGTTGCTGGCAAGCAGCCCCATCAGCGCAAAGGCGGTCTGCGATTTGCCCGATCCCGACTCGCCGACGATGCCGAGCGTTTCACCGGCGCGCAGGTCGAAGTTAAGGTCGTTGACCGCCGTGACATCGCCGTCGGGCGTGCCGAAGGTGACGCGCAGGTCTTTGACATCCAGCAGAATCGGCGTGCCCGCGTTGTCGATCGCCCGAGACGTGCCTGAAATAGGTTCGATTGTGCTCATCATGGCACTCCTTAGCGGTCTTTCGGATCGAGCGCGTCACGCAGCCCGTCGCCGATAAAGTTGAAACAGAACAGCGTCACGACCAAAAATCCGGCCGGGAAGAACAGCAGCCACGGCGAAACTTCCATCGAGTTGGCGCCATCGCTCAGCAAGGCACCCCAGCTGCTTAGCGGCTCCTGCGTGCCCAACCCCAGAAAACTCAGGAAGGATTCGAACAGGATCATGCTTGGCACCAGCAGCGAGGCATAGACCACGACGACGCCGAGGACGTTCGGCACAATGTGGCGCAGCACGATGTTCCAGGTTGAGACGCCGCTGACCAGCGCGGCTTCGATAAACTCCTTGCGCTTGAGGCTCAGGGTCTGGCCGCGCACGATACGCGCCATGTCCAGCCACGACACCATGCCGATGGCGACGAAGATCAGAAAGATATTCTGTCCGAAGAAAGTCACCAGCAGGATAACGAAGAACATGAACGGGAAAGAGTTGAGAATTTCCAGCAGACGCATCATCGCCGAGTCGGTTTTACCGCCGAGATAGCCCGAAATCGAGCCGTACAAGGTGCCGAGGATCACCGCAACCAGCGCCGCCGACACGCCGACCATCAGCGAAATGCGTCCGCCAATCGCCACGCGTACCAGCAGATCGCGCCCTGACGAGTCGGTGCCGAAATAGTGGCCGGAGGCCATGTCCGGTGCCGCCGACATCATGTTCCAGTCCGTGTCGTCGTAGCGGAACTGGGCCAGCATCGGAGCGAAGGTCACAAACAGGGCAATCAGCAGCAATATCACCAGACTGACTATCGCCGCGCGGTTATGAATAAAGCGGCGACGCGCGTCCTGCCATAGGCTGCGCCCCTCTATTTCCATCTTTTCGGTGAAGTTTTCCAGCGCTTCACTGTTTTTCTTTTTGGTTAACATCATAAGCGTGCCCAGCCTTAATAACGGATTTTCGGATCGATAACGGCGTAGAGCACGTCGACAATCGCGTTGAACAGGATGGTCAGGGCACCCACCAGAATGGTCAGGCTAAGCACCAGCGAGTAGTCACGGTTTAGCGCGCCGTTGACAAACAGCTGGCCGATGCCCGGCAAGCCATAAATGCTTTCGATAACCATTGAACCCGTGATAATCCCGACAAAGGCCGGTCCCATGTAGGAGATAACCGGTAACAGCGCCGGTTTCAGCGCATGGCGCAGGATGATGCGACGCAGCGGCAAGCCTTTGGCGCGTGCGGTACGAATAAAGTTCGAGTGCAGGACCTCAATCATCGAACCGCGGGTAATACGCGCGATGCTGGCAATATAGGCCAGTGACAGCGCCACCATCGGCAATACCATGTATTTGAATCCGCCGTTGTGCCAGCCACCGCCGGGCAGCCATTTCAGCATGATGGAAAATACCAGCACCAGTAAGGGCGCGACCACAAAACTCGGGATCACCACGCCGGTCATGGCAATTCCCATGACGGTGTAATCCCATTTGGTGTTCTGATTCAGCGCCGCAATGACGCCTGCCGAGACGCCAAGGACGATGGCGAGAATAAAGGCCGCGAGGCCAAGTTTGGCCGAAACGGGGAAGGATGTGGCGACCAGATCGTTGACGCTGTAATCCTTGTATTTAAAGGAGGGGCCGAAGTCGCCGTGCGCCAACTGCTCGAGATAGTGGAAATACTGCTTGTACATAGGATCATTGAGGTGATATTTCGCCTCGATGTTTGCCATCACTTCCGGCGGCAGATTGCGCTCGCCGGTGAAGGGGCTACCGGGCGCGAGACGCATCATGAAAAACGAAATCGTGATGAGAATAAAGAGCGTCGGGATCGCTTCCAGACAGCGTCGTAATATAAATTTCAACATTGCTCGTACCTGCCTTGCTCAACCTGTAACTGTTTCTACATCGTGCATAAGGCAGCAGTGCGGCTCGGGTAACCGCCCTGCTGCCGAGCCTGATTAGTGCTTGATGATGTAGAGATCTTTGTCGTAAACGTTGTCCTGCGGGTCTTTACCGGTGTAGCCGCCCACGTACTGCTTAACCAGACGGGCATTCACGTAGTAATAAACCGGCACGATGGTCGAGTCTTTATCCAGCTGCTGTTTCGCCTGCTGGTAAAGCGCCGCGCGCTCTTCGTCGGTTTTCACCTGCAGCGCATCGACTATCAGCTTGTCAAACGCCGGGCTTTTATAATGCGAGGTGTTGTTGCTGCTGTTTGACAGCATGATGTTGAGGAACGAGGTCGGTTCGTTGTAGTCGGAACACCAGGCCGCACGCGAAACATCGAAGTTGCCCTGATGACGTGTTTCGAGGAAGGTCTTCCACTCCTGATTTTCGAGCTTGACGTTAACGCCCAGGTTTTTCTTCCAGATGGAGGCAGCGGCGATGGCCAGCTTTTTATGCAGGTCGGAAGAGTTGTAGAGCAGGCTGAATGTAAGCGGCTTGTCTGCCGTGAAGCCCGCTTCGGCCAGCAGTTTTTTAGCTTCGGTATTGCGCTGTTCCTGCGTTTCCTTGAACCAGGCCGGCGGTGTCAGCTTGCCATCGGTGCCGTCGGTATAAGGCGGTGTAAAGCCAAAGGCCGGGATATCCCCCTGCGCTTTCACTTTGTTGGTGATGATATCACGATCCAGACCCAGCTTCAGCGCTTCACGCACGCGGGCATCGGTAAACGGCGCTTTCTGGTTATTGATTTCATAATAATAGGTGCACAGATAAGGGTCGACGTGCAGCTCTTGCGGGATATCTTTTTTCAGTTTCTGGAACAGTTCGATAGGCAGGTTGTTATAGGTCATGTCGATTTCGCCGCTGCGATAGCGGTTAACGTCTGATACTTCCGACGAAATAGGCAGGAAAGTCACCTGATTCAACACGGTTTTGGCGTTGTCCCAATACTGCGGATTGCGCTCGACGACAATACGTTCGTTGACGGTCCAGGCTTTCAGTTTATAGGCCCCGTTGCCGACATAATTTTCAGGCTGGGTCCATTTATCGCCAAACTTCTCGATTGCAGGTTTATAGACCGGCTTCATCGCGGTGTGGGACAGCATTTTGACGAAATACGGCACCGGCTCGCTCAGAGTCACTTCCAGCGTGTGGTCATCCACCGCTTTCACGCCCAGCGTGTCGGGGCTTTTCTTGCCGGAGATAATATCGTCGATATTCACAATGTGGCCGTATTGCAGATAGCTCTCGTAAGGCGACGCGGTTTTCGGGTCGGCCAGACGCTGCCAGCTATAAACGAAATCGGCCGCGGTAACCGGTTGGCCATTCGACCATTTGGCGTCTTTGCGTAGATGGAAGGTCCAGACTTTAAAATCTTTATTTTCCCAGCTTTCTGCCACGCCCGGAATTACGCTGCCGTCTTTGAGCGAGGTATTTACCAGCCCTTCGAGCAAATCGCGAATGACATTGGATTCAGGTACGCCTTCGACCTTGTGCGGGTCGAGAGACTGCACTTCCGAACCATTATTTTTTACCAATTCCTGTTTGGCGGCCAATTGCACACCGGCCGGAACGTCGGCGGCGAAGCTGCTGAAAGGGGTTACTGTGCTTACTGCAGCCAGAATACCGGCCGCAAGAAGATGTTTTTTTGTGATGTTGGTCATTACTATCAACTCCAATTGTTATTTTTTACCTGCTAAAGGTACTTGTCATTACGTACGGAAGTTGTGCTACCCATACCGTGTGGGAAATACGGTGACTACAGCTTTTAAAGACTTACCAATGCATAAAATGTGCATTGGCAGAGCGCCGGAACAGGAAATTCCGACAAGACGGCATCAAGGAGATAACGTGGTAACGTTAAAATCCCTCATGCCCGAAATACAAAATGATGAATTCGCCGCCCCCAAGGCAATAGAGGAATAACGCCGTGGGACGGGAAAAACAGCTTGCCGAGTCACCGTTGTTGTCACGCGAATATCTCCTTGAATAGAGGTTTAAGACAATCTTTAGTACGTAGCTGATAAAGCTTTGCAAGATCCGTTCTCACTTCGGCAGGAGGCCGAAACATTTATCCCTCGGGAAGACATTCAACAACACAGAGGCACGTTAATTCCGCGGCCGAAAATTTTGCGAAAATGTGACATTCGCTTTATTTTCAGGGCGAAAAACGGTAACTCAGCGCTCAATTAAACCTAAAAATACCCTGCTCAACCTGTTGATTATAAAAATTATTTTAAATATTCAACTTTTGATAAATACCTTTTTCGGCGTAAAAATCGGGCTGACACAATACGTTAATATTTGGTTACTTTTAAGAATAAAGCCCTGTTAACTGCGTGGTAAACACTAATAACATCTCGAATGAGCATGTACAAGTGCTATAGATTGATATGATTAATATAACGCCAATACGGGCAATAAAAGTCGCAAAAAAGCCCGTAAAGTGCCAAGAAAACGTATAGAAATAGGCGGTTTAACAAATATTGCAAGCGGGATGGGATTTTATGCCACATTTGGGTGCAGAAGCACATTCAGGAAACATTAGATGCACTATTATAAGGCGACGCATTATAAGTTTAGATAATAATTCGCGAAATTGTGATCGCGTAGGCCTTTTTAGTGACGCGGTAGAGAGTAAAGGAATCGACGAGGTATTCCCCGTCGAAAAGCCTTTAAGCAGAGAGCCAGGACTGGAGAAGGATTACAGCAGGCCAGGGAAAATGGTCTTCACACCGGCAACAATAAACTCGATGCCCAATGCCATCAGCAACAGACCCATAATACGGGTGATCACGTTGATTCCGGTTTGCCCCAGCAATTTCATCACCATCGGTGCCGCGCGGAACAGCAACCAGCAGCAAAAAGAGAAAAAAGCGATCGCCAGAGTAAAGCCCAGCAGGTTTTCCCAGTTGTGGTAGCGTGAACTCCAGACGATGGTCGAACTGATGGCACCGGGTCCGGCCATCAAGGGCAATGCCAACGGCACAACGCCCACGTTTTCACGGATAGCCGTTTCCGATTTCTCCTGCTTGTTCTGTTTATCTTCCCCCAGTTTGCCGCTAATCATCGACATGGCAATCGTCACCACCAGAATCCCGCCTGCAATGCGAAACGAATCAATCGAGATACCGAACCAGGTGCAGGATGCCATCGCCCAGAAACAGCGAAGTACAGAGGATGATGGCGACCGACAGGTTGGCGGTCAGGTTGGTTTTATTGCGCTCTACCGCGCCCTGATAATTAGTCATGCTGATAAACACGGGCAAAATACCAATCGGGTTCACCAGCGCAAACAGGCCGACAAAAAATTTGATGTAACCGGAAAAATCTAGCAGTGTCTGGCTCACGCAGTGCTCCGCATAAGGGTAGTAAAAGAAAGAAGATAACAGGGATTTTGGCTGGCGCTAATGTACTCGATTCACTGCCCTCACGCCATGAAGATATCTAGCATTAACCACCAGATTTCAGGAATCATTTAGAGAAATAAACCAGCGCATAATTTCCGATTAGTTCGATTTTACTTTCTCCGTACTCACTTCAATCACTGCCTAACATTTATACCAAACCGGCAACAATCGCCTAGCTGAATGGTGTCAGCTTCGTAAAATCCCTTGATCTGGATCAAATTCACCCTCCCGCGTTGCGCGTAAACTTTATCCAAGACAACAAATTTAGAAAGTTTTAACGACAGGATAAAGTCAGTTTAAAACCGATTTTAGACAACATTTGTCACCTTACAGACTACAAGCACTCTGGCTTTTTTAGAAAATATAGGAATCCAGATTTTAACCTTATGATAAAAATCTGTTTTTAAAGGAAACGGCAGCATTATTCACCGTGACTATACTTTGATTTGGCCCGGATATTTTCTAAAAAAGTTTAACATTCTCAGGAGAACACCATGGCTGTCACCAACGTTGCTGAACTAAACGAGTTAGTAGCTCGTGTTAAAAAGGCGCAAAGTGAATACGCAGAGTTCACACAAGAGCAAGTTGATAAAATCTTCCGGGCCGCCGCCCTCGCCGCGGCCGATGCGCGAATCCCTCTCGCCAAACTGGCGGTTGAAGAGTCGGGAATGGGCATCGTCGAAGATAAAGTCATCAAAAATCACTTTGCTTCCGAATATATCTACAATGCCTATAAAGATGAAAAGACCTGCGGTATCGTTGCCGAAGACGAAACCTACGGCACCCTGACCATCGCCGAACCTATCGGCATCATCTGCGGTATTGTTCCTACCACCAATCCAACTTCTACGGCAATTTTCAAGGCGCTTATCAGCCTGAAAACCCGTAACGCCATTATCTTCTCACCGCATCCTCGCGCGGCCAAAGCGACGATTCAGGCGGCCAATATCGTGCTCCAAGCCGCGGTGAAAGCCGGTGCGCCCAAAGATATTATCGGCTGGATAGACGCGCCAAGCGTGCCGTTGTCCAACGAGTTGATGCACCACCCCGACCTTAATCTGATCCTGGCGACAGGCGGTCCCGGCATGGTGAAAGCGGCCTACAGTTCCGGTAAACCGGCAATCGGCGTCGGCGCAGGCAATACTCCTGTGGTCGTCGATGAAACGGCAGACATCAAACGGGTTGTCGCCTCGATTCTGATGTCGAAAACCTTTGATAACGGGGTGATTTGCGCCTCCGAACAGTCTGTCATCGTCGTCGACTCCGCCTATGACGCCGTGCGCGAGCGTTTCAGCACTCATGGCGGCTACATGCTGGTCGGCAACGAGTTGAAAGCGGTTCAGGACATCATTTTGAAAAATGGCGGGCTGAATGCCGATATCGTAGGCCAGCCCGCGACGAAAATTGCCGAAATGGCAGGCATTACCGTGCCGGTCAATACCAAGGTGTTGATTGGTGAAGTCAGCAAGGTCGATGAGTCAGAGCCAGCTCGCGCACGAAAAACTCTCCCCTACACTTGCCATGTATCGCGCCAAAGATTTTGCAGACGCGGTCGACAAAGCCGAGAAACTGGTCACCATGGGCGGTATCGGCCATACCTCCTGCCTGTATACCGATCAGGACAACCAGCCGGAACGCGTGCGTTTCTTCGGCGACAAAATGAAGACCGCCCGTATTCTGATCAATACCCCGGCATCACAGGGCGGGATTGGCGATCTCTACAACTTCAAACTGGCTCCTTCCCTCACCCTGGGCTGTGGTTCATGGGGCGGTAACTCAATTTCTGAAAACGTCGGGCCAAAACACCTGATCAACAAGAAAACGGTCGCGAAGCGAGCAGAGAATATGTTGTGGCATAAACTTCCAAAATCCATCTATTTCCGTCGTGGTTCTCTACCTATCGCGCTTGAAGAAGTGGCGACCGACGGAGCGAAACGCGCCTTTATCGTGACCGACCGCTATCTGTTCAATAATGGCTATGCCGATCAGGTAACGCGCGTGCTGAAAAGCCACGGTATCGAAACCGAAGTGTTCTTCGAGGTAGAAGCCGATCCGACCCTGAGTATTGTGCGAAAAGGGGCGGAACAGATGAACTCCTTCAAACCGGACGTGATTATCGCGCTCGGCGGCGGTTCACCGATGGATGCGGCGAAAATCATGTGGGTTCTGTATGAACATCCGGAAACTCACTTTGAAGATCTGGCGCTGCGCTTTATGGATATTCGCAAACGTATCTATAAGTTCCCGAAAATGGGCGTGAAGGCAAAAATGGTTGCCATTACCACAACCTCGGGTACCGGCTCGGAAGTCACGCCTTTCGCGGTAGTCACAGACGATGCAACCGGCCAGAAATATCCGCTGGCAGATTATGCCCTCACCCCGGATGTGGCGATTGTCGATGCCAATCTGGTGATGAATATGCCGAAATCGCTCTGCGCCTTCGGGGGACTGGATGCGGTCACTCATGCGCTTGAAGCCTATGTTTCCGTATTGGCGAACGAATTTTCCGATGGTCAGGCATTGCAGGCGCTGAAATTGCTGAAAGAGTTTCTGCCGGCAAGCTATCGCGATGGCGCGAAAAATCCGGTTGCGCGTGAACGGGTGCATAATGCCGCGACCATCGCGGGTATCGCCTTCGCCAACGCCTTCCTGGGTGTCTGTCACTCCATGGCCCATAAATTGGGGTCCGAGTTCCATATCCCGCACGGATTGGCCAATGCCATGCTGATTTCAAACGTCATACGTTACAACGCCAATGACAATCCGACCAAACAGACGGCCTTCAGCCAGTACGACCGCCCTCAGGCGCGCCGCCGCTACGCTGAAATCGCCGACCATCTGGGGCTGAGTGCTGCCGGCGATCGCACTGCACAGAAAATTGAGAAACTGCTGAACTGGCTGGAAGAAATAAAAGCCGAACTGGGCATTCCAACCTCCATTCGCGAAGCGGGCGTGCAGGAAGCCGATTTCCTGGCAAAAGTAGATAAACTCTCGGAAGATGCATTTGACGACCAGTGTACCGGTGCCAATCCACGTTATCCGCTCATTTCGGAACTTAAACAAATATTGATGGATACCTATTACGGGAATAAATTCAGCGAAGATTTGCCGTCTATCGTTCTGCAAGAGAAAGCGGAAAAGGTGATCAAGATCGCATCAACGTCTAAAACGCCTGCAACAACCAAAGCCGTGTTATAAATTAACGGCGCTTCGCCTGAAAAAACAAACCCGCCTGATGGCGGGTTTTTTCTGCGATAAACATTACTGCCATTAATCATTTTGCTGAATTATTAGTGAAGTGAAATAATAGGCGCGTAACAGCTTTGTTAAGAATACGTTATTAGGAACCGTCTTACTTTGCCATGGCCTCTTTATAATGTTTTCGACATACCGAAACATAACGCTCATTACCGCCGATAACCACCTGCGCGCCATCGTGCAGCGCGTTACCGTGTTCATCAAGCCTTAGGGTCTGAATTGCCTTGCGCCCGCAATGGCAGATAGTTTTAAGTTCGACCAGTTTATCTGCCCAGGCCAGCAAATATTGACTGCCGCTAAATAACTCGCCCTGGAAATCGGTACGCAGGCCATAACACATTACGGGAATATCCAGCGCATCCACCACGTCGGTCAGTTGCTCAACCTGTTGACGACTCAGAAACTGGCTCTCGTCTATCAAGACGCAGTGCAGCGTCTGCTGGTAATGGGATTGGGTGATCAACTCGAGTAAGTCTGTCTGCGGGCCATACAGCTCGGCTGGCGACGATAATCCGATACGCGAGCTTACCTTACCCACTCCGAAGCGATTATCGATGGCTGCGGTTAACACCAGCGTACGCATACCGCGTTCCTGATAATTATAGGAAGATTGCAGCAGGGAAGTGGATTTCCCGGCGTTCATCGCAGAATAATAAAAATAAAGCTGAGCCATGCGCTCGAAACTCCGACAGTATAAAATACGGGTAACGTCTCTCGGTGCTAACGTCTTGTAAGGATACTCGCTGATAATAGTGCGCCTACGTGCAGATGAGAAGGGACGGTTATGCCCCTCGCGCTGCCGCGCAGCAATAATGATGCAGGAAAATTACAGATACTTACAATGGTTATTGTGAATACTGTTCATCCTAATTAGAACATTGTCTCCGGCCGCGCGCGACACTGTGCCCGTAACTGACCGAATAAAACAATTATTAAACAAATAGCTATTAAGTGTATTTATAAAGCGTCTGACTCTTTTTCACACGTAAAGTCAAAAGGTGTGGCACGTATCGCTAAATTGGCAGAGGGTAATCGGGTACAGCGGTTCGTCAGTTATACGTTAAGCCTATTGATATTTGTAACGGCTCGGCACGCGTTATAAAAGCCAGGTTTAAAAACCTGTGACACTCCGCACTAAAGGCTAATGAATTTGCCTTACTGCGCCTTACTTAATTGACATTTTAACCGACTTATATTTCCGGACGGTGAAATAATATTGCTTATAAATGGTAAATTCCCGTCAACATAACAAATTGGCTATTGCAGAATACAGTAGAGCATTCTATTATTACTCAAACGCCCCCCACCTATTAAATTGAGACTTGTATAATGAGCGAAGCATTAAAAATTCTGAACAACATCCGTACGCTGCGCGCCCAGGCTCGCGAATGTACTCTGGAAACTCTTGAAGAAATGCTAGAGAAATTAGAAGTTGTAGTTAATGAGCGCCGTGATGAAGATAATCAGGCCGCTGCGGAAAATGAAGAACGCACTCGTAAACTGCAACAATACCGCGAAATGCTGATTGCAGACGGTATCGATCCTAATGAACTGCTGCAGACTATGGCTGCAACTAAAGCAACGGGTAAAGCAAAACGCGCTGCTCGTCCTGCTAAATATAAATATATCGACGAGAACGGCGAAAGCAAAACCTGGACAGGCCAGGGCCGTACTCCTGCGGTAATCAAAAAAGCTATCGAAGACGAAGGCAAACAGCTGGACGATTTCCTGCTGTAAGTTTTCCGGCTGTACGACAGTCTCAAAATAATGCTCTCAAACCACCGCCTAGTCGGTGGTTTTTTTATTGCGGGTTCGTTGGCCGTGCAATATTTAATCACCTTATTACGTCGTTTTTTTAGTTAGCCGACTTATAGAAAAAGAAATTGCAGACATAAAAAAGGCCGCTTACGCAGCCTTTCCGTTATCGCTTTACATCATGCCCGTTCCATTGCCTTAAACCTGATAAAAATCCTTATACCAGTCGACAAAGTGTTTAACCCCTTCCTGCACGGCGGTCTGTGGTTTAAAGCCGGTAGCCTCGAAGAGCGGCGTGCTGTCGGAGCTTGTCTCATGGACATCGCCTGGCTGCATCGGCATCAGGTTCTTCTTCGCCTCAATGCCCAGCGCACGCTCAAGCGCCTCGATGTAGCTCATGAGTTTCACGGGGTGACTGTTGCCAATATTGTAGACAACGTACGGGGCTGCGCTCTTTGCGCCCTCGCCGCTCTCGACGGTCCACGTTGGCTGGGCCTCGGGAATAATATCCTGCAGGCGCATAATGGATTCGGCGACATCGTCGATATAGGTAAAATCGCGGCGCATTTCCCCGTGGTTATAAACGTCAATCGTCTGATCGGCAATAATAGCCTTGGTGAATTTAAACAACGCCATATCAGGACGACCCCACGGGCCGTATACGGTAAAGAAGCGCATTCCGGTTGTCGGCAAGCCATACAAATGAGAATAAGTATGGGCCATCAACTCATTGGCTTTTTTGGTCGCCGCATAAAGCGATATAGGATGGTCAACACTGTCTTCGGTAGAAAACGGCTGTTTGCGATTCATGCCATATACGGAACTTGAAGACGCATAAAGGAGATGCTTGACCTTATTATGGCGGCATCCTTCCAGCACATTGGCAAAACCGACTAAATTGGCATCGACATACGCCAGAGGATTATCGATTGAATAGCGAACACCGGCCTGTGCAGCCAAATGAATTACGCGATCAAACTGGCCTTCGGCAAATAGTGTCGCCATGCCCGGACGATCCGCGAGATCCATTTTGATAAACGAAAAGCCCGATTTATTTTCGAGCTGATTCAACCGCGCCAATTTCAAATTGACGTCATAGTAATCGTTCAGATTATCCAGACCGGTAACCTGGTGTCCTTCCGCCAGCAAGCGCAATGAAACGTAATAACCGATGAAACCCGCTGCACCTGTTACTAAATAATTCATTATCTCTCCTTACAATACCGGATTCACGGAAGCACCGCGGCCAATCCCGTAATAGGTAATGCCTCTTTTCTCGAGACGCTCGGGATCATACAAATTACGCCCGTCGAAAATAACCGGATTCTTGAGTGAATTTTTAATCAAATCAAAATCGGGCGCGCGGAAGTTTTGCCATTCCGTGCAAATAATCAACGCATCGGCACCCTGTAATGCCGCTTCCTTGGTGCCCATTAGCTCCAAATCGCTGCGATGACCATAAATGCGCTG
The DNA here is from genome assembly GCF_026967475.1 of Rouxiella chamberiensis. Lineage (NCBI taxonomy): Bacteria > Pseudomonadati > Pseudomonadota > Gammaproteobacteria > Enterobacterales > Yersiniaceae > Rouxiella > Rouxiella chamberiensis. Next base: position 2,059,601 of record NZ_CP114058.1, read on the forward strand.
AGTTTCATTCATGGCTTCGGGGTCATAGGCTTTAATTGACGCCCCTGCCGCCCAGAGTTGTTCCATTAACACTCGGCTTGATGCTTCGCGCATGTCATCGGTATTGGGCTTGAAAGATAATCCCCACAGCGCAAAGGTTTTGCCGGAGAGATCGGCGCCGTAATGTTTTTCGACAAAACTTGAAAGCTTGTATTTCTGTTTGGCATTCACTTTTTCAACGGCCTGCAACAGACTTGGCTGATAGCCAATCTGTTCGGCGGTGCGAATCAGCGCCTGCACGTCTTTCGGGAAACAGGAACCGCCGTATCCACAGCCTGGATAAATAAAGTGATAACCAATGCGCGAATCCGAACCAATTCCCTGACGCACTTTTTCAATATCTGCGCCGAGCATTTCCGCCAGATTGGACATTTCATTCATAAAGCTGATTTTGGTCGCCAGCATGCAGTTCGCGGCATATTTGGTCAGCTCGGCGCTGCGAATATCCATGATAATCATACGATCATGGTTGCGGTTGAACGGCTCGTACAGTTCGCGGATAGGATCGATAGACTGCGGATTATCGGTGCCGATAACAATACGTTCAGGTCGCATGCAGTCTGCTACCGCAGCGCCTTCCTTCAGGAATTCGGGATTGGAGATAACGTCGAATTCCAGGCTGACGCCGCGCTGCTGCAAGGTCGCGTTCATTACGTCGCGCACCTTGTCTGCCGTACCGACCGGGACGGTTGATTTATCGATAACGATTTTCGGCGAAGTCATGTACTGCGCGATAGTGCGGGCTACGGCGGTGACGTATTTCAGATCGGCCGAGCCGTCTTCATCAGGTGGCGTGCCGACGGCAATGAACTGGACCTGGGCGTGGGCCACCCTTCTTCGGCGTCGATACTGAATTTCAGACGTCCAGATTCGTAGTTTTGCTTAACCAGCGGAGCGAGTCCCGGCTCGAAAATCGGTATTTGCCCTTTCTTGAGGTTTTCGACCTTCTGGGCATCGACGTCGATACACAATACGTCATGTCCCACTTCTGCCAGAACGGCTGCCTGAACCAGACCCACATAACCAATTCCAAAGACGGTTACTTTCATTGGCATTACTCCACTATTCGATACGCATAATTCTTACGCAGATGTCGCGATACCCGACACTTCTGGACGGGCACGGCAATTATTGGGCGGCAGTATAACAGCTTAGGCGGGGTTGGCGACGCAGAACATGCGCTGCTTCAGGTAATACGGCAGGCAGTATAGGTAATATTGAAAAAACAAAAACCGAGTCTTCACCCGGCTTGGAAAAGGCGATATCAACGCGACCGGCATTACTCGGCGGAGAGCATGAGTCGTAGACGCCCGCCTGCACCCCAGACCTGACACTGCCAGGCTTCGCAGCGCTGACTGACCTGATTGGAGTAAGACGAGCCGAGCGTGCCCAGCGGCACCCCGTTACTCAGTTGAATCTGATTGTTGCCTGTATTGATATTGGCATGCAGCCCGGCCGAAACCAGAATCAGATTTTTCTGTTCGGAATTGTAATATCCCATCAGCAGCGGGAACTGCCCTTGCAGGTGTGCCTGTTTAAACAGGTGACTCACCTCTTTCAGCAAGGCAGACATTTGCGGCAGACGCTGACTCTGATTACTCAGATGTTCGCGCAGCAGCCCATTGAATATCGCGCGCAGCAACAGCGCGGCCAGCACGCCGTTTTCATTGGCGCGAGTGACATCCAGGCAGTAAAAGCCGATGTCTTTTGAAGACAATGCGGCGATGTCGAGCACCAGTCCGGCGCTTTGTGCCATCGTCAGCTGACGATAGTTGATACGGCAGTGAGCCAGAGTTTGCTGTACCGGCGGTTGCAGTTCCTGCAACAGTCGGGCGGCCTCATGAGGATTACGGCAAAGGGCTTCCCAGTCCTGGATAAGATCGTTCTTTTCCATGGCCTGCGAAGAAAACAGTTTGGGGTAAAGGCTGCTCAGCAGCGCCTCTCTCAATCGGTTGAGGTCGTTAACCGGTTTGAGGAGAACATCTTCCACGCCCAGACGCAGCATTGTGGCTACATCAGTCATTTTGTCAGTGGCCGAAATAACCAGTACAGGGATCTTGTTACCCTGCAAACGGAGATTTTCAACGAATTCGATGCCGCCCATTTCGGGCATGGCAAGATCGCAGAGAATCAAATCCGGTGGCACATCTTCAACCAGCGACAAAGCCTCCAGGCCGTTTTGAGCCTCAGTAAAGGTCGCACCCAGCGAACTCACATAGCCTGCCAGTACCGATCTGAAAACGGCTTCGTCTTCGACGATCAGAATGTGCTTGCTTGTAAGTGGCTTGTCCATCAGGGTCTCCCAGAATTTCTTACTCCTAATAGTGGCCTATAACGCGCACTTTTGCGCGTTTGAATTATCATATAACGCGCGTTTCTCGCTAAGCCGTTCAGAAATGATTGCTTTTAATCAATGGTAAAAGGAGATCGGTCTGTTTTTCAACCGCTAATCGTCCTGCCTCGATGGCTTCATCCGCGCGGTGGAAATCCAGCGTAGAAATCTGCGGGCAATAAGGTTGCAATATCACGTCGGGCGGATCGCCAGCCATGCGATAGCGTTTGAGACGGTTTTCGAGCACCTGAATCGAGGTCGACATGATTTCCATGGCGGTCGGTGTATGGTGGCTCTGGCGCAGGGGAGGACGCGCCAGCTTTTGACGTATCTTGTCACGCCAGTTCAATTCGATAGGGTCGCCGATATCATCCGGCGTCGCCTGCACGGAAAGCATCTCCTGCTGCATCAAGTGCGCATCGTGTTGCAGGTCGACGGCGATCACGATGTCGGCCCCCATCGCACGGGTCAGAGAGACCGGCACCGGATTCACCACCGCGCCGTCCACAAGCCAATAGCCGTTGAACCACACCGGTGCCAGCAGTCCGGGCATGCTGCATGAAGCGCGAACCGCCTGATGCAGGTCGCCCTTGGTCAGCCAGAGTTCGCGGCCGGTGCTTAGATTGGTGGCCACCGCGCCAAACTTGCGGTTGCACTGCTCGAAATCGTCGATGCGCAGGAGTTGCGACACGGCATTGAAGACGCGCTCACCCCGCAGCAATCCGCCGCGACGCCACGAGAAATCCATCAGCCGCAACACGTCCCAGTAGCTGAATGACCGTACCCACCCTTCCATCGCGGGCAGGCGACCGCTGACATAGGCCGCACCCACCAGCGATCCGACCGAACATCCTGCAACAATATCGACTTCGATGCCCATTTCATGCAGCGCGTTGATAACCCCAATATGCGCCCAACCCTTTGCCGCGCCGGAGCCTAACGCCAGACCAATTTTCAGCTGTCGTGCCATTATTCTTCCTATCTCTGTCGTTTAATCGACTATTTACGACCAAAGAGCGCTTTGCCGCCGTTTGCGCGTTGTCACCCGGTGACATTGTTAGGTAACATAACGCCCCTTTGCATTCAATAGCGCACGCCAGGCGATGCCGTTACCGGAGTTAATGTGACCACTTTATGTCCTTGCGGCAGCGAGTCCGAATTTGAACAATGCTGCCAACCGGCAATCCGCGGTGAACGCCCTGCGGCGACGCCCGAAGCCTTGATGCGATCGCGTTACAGCGCCTATGTCACCCAGGATGCCGATTACCTTATTGCCAGCTGGCATCCGGATTGCCGTGTGCCTGAACTGCGCGCCGCGCTCGAAGAAGGTTTTGCCGTTACCGAGTGGCTGGGGCTGCAAATTGTCGCGACCAAAGCGGGTAAAAATGCCGACGAAGGTTATGTCGAGTTTATCGCACGGTATCAGGAAAACGGGCAGGATAGCATCGTCACCCTGCATGAACGTTCGCGTTTTTTGAGAATTGCCAAACACTGGTATTATATTGACGGCGTCAAACCTCAGCTTGGCCGAAACGATCCTTGCTTCTGCGGTTCCGGCAAAAAATATAAGAAGTGCTGCGGCTGATAACGCGGCATAATGCGCCATAAATAGACCAACATAAAATTAACTTACCTCCGCTTATTCCGCGTGGCCCCTGCGCCGCCCGAAAGAGGTGGAGGCGACAGGATGTAGACCTAAATGTCACAACACAACGTTCAAACCAAAGTTCTGCGCACCATTTGTCCGGATGAGAAAGGCCTGATCGCCAAGATCACCAATATTTGTTACAAGCATGAGTTGAACATCGTGCAAAACAACGAATATGTGGATCACCGTACCGGCCGCTTTTTCATGCGTACCGAGCTTGAAGGGATTTTCAACGACAACACGCTGCTTGCCGACCTTGATAGCGCGCTGCCAAAAGGCTCCATTCGCGAGCTGCAGAGCACCGATCGCCGCCGCATTGTTATTTTAGTGACCAAAGAGGCGCATTGCCTTGGCGATCTGCTGATGAAATCGGCTTACGGCGGTCTGGATGTCGAAATTGCGGCGGTCATTGGCAACCACGATACGCTGCAAACGCTGGTTGAGCGTTTCGATATTCCTTTCCATCTGGTCAGCCATGAAGGCCTGACGCGCGAGCAGCATGACAGCGCCATGATGGAACAGATTGACCAGTATCAGCCTGACTATGTGGTGCTCGCGAAATACATGCGCGTGCTAACGCCGGGCTTCGTGCAGCATTATCCGAATCAGGTTATCAATATTCACCACTCGTTCCTGCCGGCCTTTATCGGCGCGCGCCCGTATCATCAGGCGTACGAACGTGGAGTGAAAATCATCGGCGCTACCGCGCACTATGTGAATGACAATCTGGATGAAGGCCCGATCATCATGCAGGACGTGATTCACGTCGACCACACTTATACCGCAGACGATATGATGCGCGCGGGTCGCGACGTCGAAAAGAATGTGCTGAGCCGCGCCATCTATAAAGTGCTGCAACAGCGCGTGTTTGTTTACGGCAACCGCACGGTTATTCTGTAGGCAATGGCGGGTGTTTCTGTTCAGGAAAACACCCGCAAGTCTAAAAAATCGGCATTCAAACTCCATTATCGATTTCAAGACTTTACAGCGGCGTTTCATTTGATATGATGCGCCCCGCTTACCGCGACAAGCCACGCGGAAAGAGAGAAAGGAAAAGTCATTTTCCTCTCTGCAAGAAAAAGAGAAATCCACGAATTTCGTGGTGGGGTTCCCGAGCGGCCAAAGGGAGCAGACTGTAAATCTGCCGTCATCGACTTCGAAGGTTCGAATCCTTCCCCCACCACCATCTCGCATTAGCCTGTCTTGACGTTCTCCTGCTTTACTCCAGCATTTTCAACGCAACGAAATAAGCTTCAGCCCGAACATCCTGTCTGACACCACCAATGTATTCTTTCGTTATTTAAAACCCATCGGCTTCCCAGACGCGTTTGTTCTCGTCCGATGCCAACCTCCCTGTCGGCACCGAAATATAAGGCTTGAGACTAGGCTTTCGGCTTGGCACTTTTGCTCATTGTCGCCTTGAGCTTGCCCACCAGTTCGCTGCGAAAATCCCCAAGACGCGGTTTGTCGCCTTCGAGCCACGGCAAAGGACGGCATAGCTCCATCGTTTTAATGCCCAGTCGCGCGGTCAGCAGACCCGCACCAATCCCCTGCGCCGCGCGGGCGGAGAGTCTGGCCGCCAAATCCTGCGAAACCCAGTCCATCCCGACCTCGCGAACCAGTTCGGTCGCGCCGGCGAACGCCATATTCAACAGCACCAGACGAAACAGCCGGATACGGCTGTAATACCCCAGTTCGATACCGTAAAGATTGGCGATACGATTAACCAGACGCAGGTTGCGCCAGGCGATAAAGCTCATGTCGACCAGCGCCAGCGGGCTGACGGCTATCATCAGCGCAGATTCAGCCGCAGACTGGCTTATTTCGCGCCTTGCCTGCCCGTCGAGCACGGGCTGAACCAGTCGTGCATAGAGTTCGACCACTTCGCGATCGCTGTGCGTTTCATGCAGAGAAGCCTGCCAGCGCTGCAAGGCCGGATGACTTTGATCGAGTCCGGCCTGACGCGCCAGCTTCTCGCAAAAGGCGCGTCCTTGCCCGAGCGCATGGCTGTGCAGTAAATCGGTGGCGGTATCACGTTCCTCCGCGCGCTGGCGCAGGCGATACAAACGACGCCATTCAGACAGCACAGAGCCGATACCGGCCGCCACAATCAGCCCGCCTGCGGTACAGGCTCCCAGTGCGATATAGTCCTGCTGAACCCATGCCTGATGGATCCACTGCACGCCCTGCCCGACCACACTGACGGCAAACACGGCGGCGCCAAGGCGGACCATCTTGCTCCACAGGCTTCGGCGCGGTTTGAGCGCGCGCGTCACTACCGCTTCGGCCTGCCCGTCTTCGGGCAATAACGGGTCGGATTCGGGGACGGCAAGAAAGTGTTCGCCCTGCTCCCCTTCAAAGCTCTGCGCAGCACGCAACACCGGCTCTTCGGGCGCTTTGATATCCTGTTCAAAATTGATTTTTGGCTTGAGTGGCGCGTTCATCGCATTTTATCTCCCAATAAAAACTCCATTACGGCATCCATGCGGATATGCGGCATCGGCTGGTCGATATTCATCTGACGAGGACGGAAGGCATCGAAATGGAAACCCTGCTGCTCCCAGAACGCATTGCCCGGCAAACGCGCGGGCACTTCGCCCGGAAACACGGTCAGTGCCTGTCCGTCGTCGAGACGCTGGCCCTTGACCGCCCGAATCGACTGTCCTTGATATTCCACCAGCCCGCTTTCAGTCGCCTGCACGGAGGCCAATCCGGCACAGTCCATGCTTATTCCTTCAAAGGCGGCATTCTGCCAGGCTTCCTGCACCAGTTGCTGAAGTAAAGACACCAGATTCGCGTGCTGATCGCCAGTGATATGGTCAGCTTTGGTGGCGGCAAACATCAATTTGTCGATACAGGGCGCAAACAGGCGGCGGAACAAGGTACGTTTGCCGTAATGAAAACTTTGCATCAGCTGTGTCAGTGCGAGGCGCATATCGTTGAACGCCTGCGGGCCGCTATTTAGCGGTTGTAGACAATCGACCAGCACAATTTGGCGATCGAAACGGATAAAGTGCTCTTTGTAGAAGCCTTTAACGATCTGAGCGCAGTAGTAGTCAAAGCGCTGGCGCAGCATGCCGAGATTACTGTGTTTATCGGCCTGCGCCAGTTGGGTGTCGGTATAACGATGTAACTCGGGCCACGGGAAAAACTGCAACGCAGGCGCGCCCGCGAGATCGCCCGGCAACACGAAACGGCCCGGCTGGATAAAATGCAGCCCTTCGTCTTTGCAGCGGACAAGGTAATCGGTATAGGCCTGCGCGATCGCGGCCAGCTGATTCTCGTCGGCGGGCGCAAGCGGATCACATTGCTGGCAGAGCGTCAGCCAGGGCGCCGCCCATTCGGCGCGCTTGCCCGACAGAAGACTGGCCATCTGCCGTGACCAACTCAGATAGTCTTGTTCCAGCATGGGTAAATCGAGCAGCCATTCCCCCGGATAATCGACGATTTCGAGGTACAGCGTAGAGGTGTCTTTGAAGTGGCGTAGCAGGGAATCATTGGAGCGGTAACGCAGCGCCAGTCGTATTTCGCTGACGCCCCGCGTCGGCGTGGGCCACGCGGGGGGCGTGCCGTAAAGCTGGGCGATACCTTCATCATAGGTAAAGCGCGATACGCCGAGGTCGCGCTGGGGCACCCGCTTGATGCCCAGCAAACGCTCTTCGCGCACGGCGGAAAACAGCGGCAATCGTGCACCGCTGTGAACATGAAGAAGCTGATTGACTAAAGAGGTAATAAAAGCCGTCTTACCGCTGCGGCTTAAGCCGGTGACTGCAAGACGTAAATGACGGTCCAACCCGCGGTTGACCAGTGAACCAAACTCATTTTGTAATCTTTTCATCGCTCTCCCTGGCATGACGCCCCAACAGGGCGGTTAACAACCTTCTGATTAAAGGCTCAAGCACAATCGCCAGAATATAGCGAAGCGGACCACGACCCAATACGCCAAGCAGTCTGGCTGCGACGCCCGCCGGTGCAAAGGTCAGCACCAGTGTAATAATCAATTTAAAAACTTTCTTCATCAAGCTACTTTTTGCCGGAGTTGACGCGGCTGAATGAGGTGCAGACGACGTGGTTACGGCTGGTGTATAGCGCATAAATATTGCCTCCCGAGTCCAGCGCCCAACTTATCCGATGATAAGCCATGACACGACTGAAATAGGTGAAGCGCCCGCAGGCGCTTTCACAATGCGTCCGGAAAACGCAAAATGTTTCCGGACAGATAACTACAGTATAACAAATGCCGGATCAGAGCTCCCGAAAGCGGCTGCGGACCCCGAAGGTTTCGGAGGTCACGTACCGCTCCACCTCGCGAAGCCGTTGCTCGCCGGCCGCAAGTTGGCGATCGGCTTCAACCAGCAACTCATGGGCGGAGGCAGGCTGTTCATCGTCGAAACTTTGGGCCGGTACGGGTTCCAGCAGCCAGGCCAGCAAAAAATAGGCCACGACGGTAAACATGAACAGACCAAAGAACATCGACAACACGACAATCAGTCTCAGCAACTTGACCGGCACGCCCAGATAATGCGACAGCCCGGCACAAACGCCTTTCAACATGCCTTCTTCGGGCACGCGATACAGTTTTCTTTCCGCAAGCGTGGTTGACATTATGATTGCCTCCAACCCGGGTGCTCGGCATCGAGGATTTCTTCCAGCGCCTGAATACGTTCGCGCATGCGACGCGCCTCGCCGGTTAGCTGCTGTAAATTCTGATACTCGTTCTGACTGAGCTGACTGCCGTTCTGCGAACGGCTGCTGTAATGCAGCCACAGCCAGATAGGGGCGACAAACAGCACAAATATGGTCAGTGGAATGGCTAAAAACAGAACACTCATCTCTACTCCTTTAGGATAACCATGCTTAAAAATCGCCTGAAACGCGCCCCGCTTTCGGGGCGGCGAATGACTTCAGGAAGATTATCAGGCGTCCTTGCCGACCTGCATCTTGGCGCGCAGGGCTGCGATTTGGGCACTGATTTCATCATCGGCCTTCAGTTCGGCAAACTGCTGGTCGAGCGTTTTCTTTTTGCCGATGCTGTAAGATTCCGACTCGGCTTCCATGGTGTCGATACGGCGCTCGAAATGCTCGAAACGCGCCATTGCTTCATCAATCTTGCCGCTGTCGAGCTGACGACGCACATCGCGAGAGGAAGAAGCGGCCTGATGACGTAAAGTCAGCGCCTGCTGGCGGGCACGGGTTTCAGTCAGTTTGCTTTCAAGCTCGCCGATTTCGGACTTCATGCGGTCCAGCGTTTCTTCAACGGTAGCGACTTCATTTTTCAGCGTAGTCACCAATTCAACCAGTTTCTGTTTTTCGATTAACGCCGCGCGAGCCAGATCGTCTTTATCTTTGCGCAGCGCCAGTTCGGCTTTTTCCTGCCATTCGTTCTGCTGGGCTTCGCCCTGTTCGATACGGCGTTTCAGCTGTTTCTTTTCGGCAAGTGCACGCGCCGAGGTGGAACGCACTTCAACCAGCGTGTCTTCCATTTCCTGAATCATCAAACGCACCAGCTTCTGGGGGTCTTCGGCTTTATCCAGCAGATTATTGATGTTGGCGTTTACGATATCGGCAAAACGAGAAAAAATACCCATAGTGAAGCTTCCTCTTTGACTTGTTTATGACCCATAAGGTCAATGTGAATTAAATCGACAGACGGCTAACTGCCTGTCTTTGCTGATATAGGTATTACAAAACGCGTGCCAACTTTTAAAAAAGAGTATCTCGCTGAATAAAAACACTTTTTTAATTTGGACTTCTGCTAGGCTTTAAAAAGCACTGATAATTTTAACCAAGGGTTGGTAAATTTCACCATGACAAACACTATCGACAATTTGCTCGGCGAAGCCAATTCATTTATTGACGTTCTGGAACAGGTCTCGCAACTTGCCCGCTTGAACAAACCGGTGCTCGTGACGGGCGAACGCGGAACCGGTAAAGAGCTGATTGCCCACCGTCTTCATTATCTTTCCGGGCGTTGGCAAGGCCCTTTCATCTCGTTGAACTGCGCGGCGCTTAACGAAAGCCTGCTGGATTCCGAACTCTTCGGCCATGAAGCGGGGGCGTTTACCGGCGCGCAAAAACGGCATCTGGGACGATTCGAACGCGCCGACGGCGGCACGCTATTTCTTGACGAGTTGGCGACCGCGCCCATGCTGGTGCAGGAAAAACTGCTGCGTGTCATTGAATATGGTCATCTCGAGCGCGTCGGTGGCAGCCAGCCGTTGCAGGTCGATGTCCGTCTGGTGTGCGCCACCAATGACGATTTGCCCGCCCTCGCCGCCGCAGGCAAGTTTCGCGCCGACCTGCTGGACAGGCTGGCCTTTGATGTGGTTCAACTGCCGCCGCTGCGCGAACGCCAGCAGGACATCATGTTACTGGCCGAACATTTTGCCATTCAGATGTGCCGCGAGCTGTCCCTGCCGCTGTTTCCGGGCTTTACGGAAGAGGCGCAGGACACACTGCTGGACTACCGCTGGCCGGGCAATGTTCGCGAGCTGAAAAATGTGGTTGAACGCTCCATGTACCGTCACGGCACCAGCGAGACGCCGCTCGATAATATCGTCCTCAATCCCTTTAGCCGCCATGCACCGCCCGAAGCCCAAACCGCGACGCCGCAAACGGGCGCTGGTCTGCCGACCTTGCCGATAGACAGCAGGGCCTTTCTGAATGAGGTTGAAAAATCGCTGATTGAGCAGGCGTTGAAGCAGGCGAAATTTAACCAGCGACGCGCCGCCGACCTGTTGAGTCTGACGTATCACCAGCTGCGGGGAATGTTGAAGAAGCACGGCATGCAGGTCAATGCGCCTGACAGTGAAGAGAAAACGGCCAAATAGCAGACAAAAAAAGCCAGCACCCGAGCTGGCTAAATAATACTGGAAGCAATGTGAGCAATGTCGTACCGACTGTTTAGCGTCCCGGGCGGGGCGTTATGCAGTCGGTAAAAAGATGATAATAGTTATCAGTACCATCTGTAAAGCACTTTGTTGAGAATTTTTCTCATTACCATACTAAGTTTGCGGCTACTGTTTAACGCAATGGATTGGGGTGTCTGACAGAGTGCGGTACACTTAGCAGATCGCTTACTTACATTTGAAGCCCTTATGCGTTGTATAACCCCCTGGATGCTGATACTGGCCGGTCTTGCCTCGGTATGTTTCTGCCGTGACCACTTTTGCGGCGGCTCCTTCCGCTGCCGATACCGTCAACGAAAAAACGCATTCATCCGCAAGGCCCACGCCGCCTGCCGATATCCGCAACAGCGGATTCGTCTATTGCGTCAATGGAATGGTCAACACTTTCAATCCCCAGAAAGCCAGCAGCGGACTGATTATCGACACCCTCGCGGCACAGCTTTACGACCGTTTGCTGGATGTCGACCCTTATACCTATCGTCTTATTCCCGAATTGGCGCAAAGCTGGGAAGTGCTGGACAACGGCGCGACCTACCGCTTTCATCTGCGCAAAGATGTGCCGTTTCAAACCACCTCGTGGTTCAAGCCGACCCGCAATATGAATGCCGACGACGTCGTGTTCAGCAACGAACGTGTCATTGATGAAAATAATCCCTATCACGGCGTCAATGGCTCGGATTATCCGTATTTCGACAGTCTACAGTTCGCCAATACGGTAAAAAGCGTTAAAAAACTCGATGACTATACGGTTGAATTCAAGCTGAATAATCCTGATGCCTCGTTCCTGTGGCATCTGGCGACCCACTATGCGCCGGTGCTGTCGGCGGAATACGCGGCCAACCTGAAAAAACGCGGCATCGAAGAACAGATAGACCGCTTGCCGGTCGGCACCGGTCCGTTCCAGCTGGCCGATTTCCGTGCCGGACAATATGTGCGCCTTGCGCGCAATGGCAAATACTGGAAAGGCATTCCGCGCATGCAGCAGGTCGTTATCGATATGGGTGTGGGCGGTACCGGACGCCTGTCGAAACTGCTGACCGGCGAATGTGACGTGCTGGCCTATCCGGCGGCGAGTCAGCTGTCGATTCTTCGCGACGATCAGCGCCTGCGCCTGACGTTGCGTCCGGGCATGAACGTCGCCTATCTGGCGTTCAATACCAATAAACCGCCGCTGAACGATCCCCGCGTGCGCGAAGCCGTGGCGCTTGCCATCAACAATCAGCGCCTGATGCAATCCATTTATTACGGCACGGCCGAAACTGCCGCGTCTGTGCTGCCACGCGCCTCGTGGGCGTATGACAGCGGCGCGAAAGTCACCGAGTACAATCCCGAGAAGGCGCGGCAGATTCTGGCAAGCCTCGGCAAAAAAGATCTCGTGCTGCATCTCTGGGTGCCGATAGTTTCGCAGTCCTATAACCCGAGTCCGCTGAAAACCGCCGAACTCATTCAGGCCGATCTGGCGCAGGTCGGCATTAAAGTGCTGATAAGACCGGTCGAGGGGCGTTTCCAGGAAGCACGTTTAATGGAAATGAATCACGACCTGACCCTTTCCGGCTGGTCGACCGACAGCAACGATCCCGACAGCTTTTTCCGCCCTGTGCTGAGCTGCGCGGCAATTCGGTCACAGACCAACTATGCTCACTGGTGTAACCCGCAGTTTGATGCCCTGCTGCATCAGGCGCTGCTCTCACAGCAGCTGTCCCAGCGTATCGACTACTATCAGCAGGCGCAGGATATTCTCGAAAAAGAGTTGCCGGTACTGCCGCTCGCCTCTTCGCTGAGATTGCAGGCCTACCGCTTTGACATCAAGGGGTTGGTGCTAAGTCCGTTTGGCAACTCGTCGTTTGCCGGGGTGTTCCGTGATGCCACGGGCAACAGTAGCGATGTCAGTATTTCGCGGTCAGCGGAGGAGAAAACGCCGTGATTATCTTTATTTTACGTCGGCTGCTGCTGCTTATCATCACGCTGTTTCTGCTCAGTCTGGTGTCGTTCAGCCTGAGCTATTTTACCCCGCACGCGCCATTGCAGGGCGCGTCGCTATGGGACGCCTACCGCTTCTTCTTTACCGGCCTGCTGCAATTTGATTTCGGCGTATCGAGCATCAACGGCGAGGCCATCAACGGGCAACTGCTGAGTGTGTTCCCGGCTACGATGGAGCTGTGTATTCTGGCGTTTATCTTTGCGCTGCTGGTCGGCATTCCGCTTGGCATTACCGCCGGGGTGATGCGTGGAAAGTGGCCGGATGTCGCTATCAGCACCCTCGCCCTGCTCGGCTTTTCGATTCCTGTTTTCTGGCTGGCTTTGCTGCTGATGCTGTTTTTCTCGCTGCAACTTGGCTGGCTGCCGGTTTCCGGGCGTATCGACCTGCTCTATCAGCTCAAACCGGTCACGGGTTTCGAATTGATCGACGCGTGGCTGTCGAACCTCGCCGTATCGCCACGAAATGCTGGTTAGCGCGGTAAAACATATGATTCTGCCGATTGCGGCGCTGGCCGTTGCGCCCACCACGGAAGTCATCCGCCTGATGCGGATTTCAACCGACGAGATCCTCGGTAAGAATTACATCAAGGCGGCGGCCACGCGTGGCCTTTCCCGCTTTGCGGTCATTCGCCGTCACGTGCTGCACAACGCGCTGCCGCCGATTATTCCGCAGCTTGGCCTGCAATTTTCTACCATGCTGACGCTCGCGATGATAACCGAGATGGTCTTCAACTGGCCGGGGCTGGGCCGCTGGATGATAAACGCCATCCGCCAGCAGGACTACGCCGCAATTTCGGCGGGCGTCATGGTCGCAGGATCGCTGGTCATCGTCGTCAACGTGCTTTCCGATATTCTGGGCGCCATTTTGAATCCACTGAAACATAAGGAGTGGTATGCCTTCAGATAACGTGTATCGCGAGAAACAGGTTGCCAGTCCGCTGCGCTACACCTGGCGTATTTTCTATCGCGACAGCCTGTCGATGATCGGTTTTTATGGCGTCGTCGCCCTCATCCTGCTGTGTCTGTTTGGCGGGCTGCTGGCCCCTTACCAGCTGGATCAACAGTTTCTCGGCTATCAACTGCTGCCGCCTTCCTGGTCACATTATGGCGATGTGTCATTCTTTCTGGGGACCGACGATTTAGGCCGCGACCTGCTAAGCCGTATTCTCAGCGGCGCCGCGCCGACTATCGGCGGTGCCATTCTGGTGACGCTGGCGGCGGCATTCTGCGCGGTCATCATCGGCGTGCTGGCGGGCAGTACGCGCGGTCTGCGCTCGGCGGTGCTGAATCACGTGTTCGATACCCTGCTGTCCATTCCTTCTTTATTACTGGCGATTGTGGTGGTGGCCTTTATCGGCCCGAAACTCGAGCACGCCTATCTGGCGGTGTGGATGGCGCTGCTGCCTCGCGTGGCGCGAACGCTGTATGTCGCGGTCCACGATGAAATGGAGAAAGAGTATGTGGTCGCGGTACGTCTTGACGGCGCGACCACTTTCCAGATCCTGCGTTATGCGGTGCTGCCGAATATTGTGGCGGTGCTGGTGACCGAATTTACCCGCGCGCTGTCGATGGCCATCATGGACATCTCCGCGCTGGGCTTTCTTGATCTCGGCGCGCAGTTGCCTTCGCCCGAATGGGGCGCCATGCTCGGCGATTCGCTTGAGCTGGTGTATGTCGCGCCGTGGACGGTCATGCTCCCCGGTGCCTGCATACTGGTCAGCGTGCTGCTGATTAACCTGCTGGGCGACGGCGTACGCCGCGCGATTATTGCGGGGGTGAAATAATGCCATTACTGGATATTCGCAACCTGACCATTGAATTCATGACCTCCGAAGGGCCGGTGAAAGCCGTCGATCGCGTGAGTCTTTCGCTGACTGCCGGTGAAGTGCGCGGCCTGGTCGGGGAATCCGGATCCGGCAAGAGCCTGATAGCCAAAGCCATTTGCGGTGTTACCAAAGACAACTGGCGCGTCACCGCAGACCGGATGCGTTTTGACGGCATCGACTTGCTGCACCTTAGCCCGCGCGAGCGGCGCAAATTAATAGGTCACAACATTTCGATGATCTTCCAGGAGCCGCAATCCTGTCTGGATCCTTCGGAAAACATCGGTAAACAGCTTACCCAGGCCATTCCGGGTTGGACCTACAAAGGCCTGTGGTATCAGCGTTTCCGCTGGCGCAGGAAACGCGCCATCGAACTGTTGCACCGCGTGGGTATCAAGGATCACAAAGATATCATGGCAAGCTTCCCGTATGAGTTGACGGAGGGTGAATGCCAGAAGGTGATGATTGCCATTGCGCTGGCGAATCAGCCACGGCTGTTGATTGCCGATGAGCCGACCAACGCGATGGAGCCGACCACGCAGGCACAGATTTTCCGCCTGCTGGCACGTCTGAACCAGAACAACGGCACCACGATTTTGCTGATAAGTCATGACTTGCAGATGATGAGCAAATGGGCCAATCGGGTTAACGTGCTGTACTGCGGACAAACGGTGGAGAGCGCGGGGGTTGAAGAACTGCTGGCGACGCCGCACCACCCCTATACTCAGGCATTGATTCGCGCAATGCCCGACTTTGGCCGTTCGCTGCCGCATAAAAGCCGTTTGAATACGCTGCCCGGCGCCATTCCTTCACTGGAACACTTGCCCATTGGCTGCCGCCTCGGCCCGCGCTGCCCTTATGCGCAGAAAAAATGTATCGAAACCCCGCGTCTGCTGCTGGCGAAGACGCATGCCTATGCCTGCCACTTTCCGCTGAATATGGAGGAAAAATAATGGCCGAGACGCTGCTTGAAGTCAGAAATCTGTGCAAAACCTTTCGTTATCGCACGGGTCTGTTTCGCAAAATGAATTTGCAGGCGGTGAAGCCGGTGAATTTCACGCTGCGCGCCAAACAGACGCTGGCGATTATTGGGGAGAACTGGCTCCGGGAAATCGACGTTGGCCAAAATGCTGGCGGGCATGATTGAACCGACCGACGGCGAGATTCTGGTTGACGATCAGGTGCTGAAGTTCGGCGATTATCGTCAGCGCAGTCAGACGGTGCGCATGATTTTTCAGGATCCGACGACGTCACTGAATCCGCGTCAGCGGATTGGCGCGATACTCGAAGCCCCGCTGCGCCTGACCAGCAATATGGAGGCGCACGAACGCGAAATCCGCCTCAACCAGACGCTGCGTCAGGTGGGATTGCTGCCCGACCATGCCAATTATTATCCGCATATGCTGGCGTCGGGTCAGGTTCAGCGCGTGGCGCTGGCACGGGCGCTGATTCTGCAACCCAAAGTGATTGTTGCCGACGAGGCGCTGGCATCGCTGGATATGTCGATGCGCTCGCAGATAATCAACATGATGCTCGAATTGCAGGAGAAACAGGGCATCTCCTACATCTATGTGACCCAGCATCTCGGCATGATGAAACACATCAGCGATCAGGTACTGGTGATGCACAATGGCGAAGTGGTCGAGCGCGGGTGTACGGCAGAAGTGTTGGCGGCGCCCTTTCATGATCTGACCAAAAGACTGGTGGCAAGCCACTTTGGCGAGGCGCTGACCGCCGATGCCTGGCGGCGGGATGCGCGGGCGTAGCACGTTCGCCCGGGCGTTTTAAATTTCGCTATTCCTTTTAGCTATGATTTATCACTTAACAGTATTTTATAGGGTGTGAACGATAAGCAAGGATAGAGTCTGAAAATGCCCTACGCAAAGGACTCAATCATGGAACAACAGCGCCGGGCCGCACTGGATGGTTGGTATCACGAAACCCAGACCAGTCCACTGCGGCACACCCCTCTGGATCCCTGTCAAACGCCCTCTTCCGACAGTTTTCTTCTGGGTCTTGAACAGAAAATAGAACCCTCGCTGCGCCGCACGCTGACACAACGCAACGGTCTGCTGTTTGCGGGCCAAACCTGTTATAACAAGCTGTTTCCCAAACATGTGGCGCTGTCGCGCAGGCAAACGCTCTCGCTCTACGACCGGTTGAGCAGCGCACTCACCGTGGCGCAGGTCACCGGCATTCAACCGCTTTGCAGCCACTATGCGGCCCGTCTCGCCCCGCTCAACTGCCCCGACGCCTCGCGCGAAAGCAACATTCGTCAAACCCACCTTGCCCAGTATGCCCGCCTGCTGGCGACTCAGCCGACGCTGATTACCCCGGCGATGCTGGCGCAGTTGGGCGAAGTGGGGCTGGGTCCTCAGGATATCGTCCTGTTTTCGCAACTGATTGGCTTTGTCAGCTTTCAGGCGCGGGTGCTGGCCGTCGTCAATGCCCTTGCCGGACGCCCTGCGACCGTGTTGCCCGGTTTTCCACAACCAGAAGAGTGCGAACAAAAAGGTTTCTCGCTCGGACTGCGCAGCTGGCAGTCGCGCCTAGCGGAAGTCGAGGTCAGGAAGGCCACCAAAGAGCAACTGGATGCGCTGGATTCAAGCGCACCTGAGGCACGCGACTCGTCGTTTTATCGACTGCTGGCGCAGGACGCGCCAACGCTTGAAGCCCTGTCTGCGGTTTCGGGCCATATCATGCAGCAGCCGAATGATGAAAAATCGGCGCTCAAGGAGTGGGCCGCTGCCGCCACGTCACGCATTAACGGCTGTCTGTTCTGTGCCGGAATTCATGGCCGTTATTATTTGCAGGCGGGCGGAGAATCCACGCAAATCGATACGCTATTTGCCGAAGTAGCAGAGATGCACACGGCGTTGACGCAGCAGGATCCTTTGTTCAAGGCGGTTTGTGTCCTGACCCGGACGCCGGAAAAATTCGATGCTGCCGCCGTGCAACCTCTGCGGGATGCGGGTTATTCTCACACGCAGATCCTCGATATTCTGCTCAGCAGCGCGCTGTTTAACTGGCTTAACAGACTGATTCAGACTTTGGGAGAGTCTCGTTTAAACTAACCTGCTGTTTTAGCGTCCATCGCAGGGTAAATCACTTTGCGATGGGGCTTTTCAGCTTATCCCTTCTGCTATCTACCTGCGTATCTGGTACTTGGCTTAATTCCTATCTAAAATTTAGTGTTAAAAAGTGACGAATATCACATTACAATCGTCGCGTAAAAAATGCTTGCAAAACCTCGCGACACCCATTTTACGAAAAACTGCTTAAAACCCCTGTTATCGAAACTTCCTTCGGTTTATTCCGATAATAACGCGACATTTATCTTAATTTCGCCTGTTTTATAGCGCTTTCCCCCATGCCCGTATTGAGCAATTATCAAACAGAACAATCCTTCGACAATTTTATTAAACATAAACGTTAATGCTGGATAACAAATCGTATAGAGTTTAATCAGGCTGCCGAGGGCAATGGTAACAGAATATGTCAAAATACTTGTCTACCCCGCCAAGATAGGGAACATTACTCCCCGTAATACACCCTATAACTATGCTGAGAGCGCTTACCTGCGCTACTTATGTGCTGACCGTCCACGTGGCGGGAAGAAATAAATCGAGGTATTTGTGTCAAAAACAAACTCAACACCAACTCAGGAAGAAAGCGTCAGCATGAACGCCTTCAAACAGCCCCGGGCGTTCTACCTTATTTTTTCCATCGAATTATGGGAAAGATTTGGTTACTACGGCCTGCAGGGCATCATGGCGGTCTACCTGGTCAAAATGCTTGGCCTGAGCGAAGCCGATTCCATTACCCTGTTCTCCTCCTTTAGCGCACTGGTTTACGGCTTTGTAGCGATTGGCGGCTGGCTGGGTGATAAAGTCCTCGGCTCCAAACGCGTGATAGTACTTGGCGCGATAGTGCTGGCGCTGGGCTATGCGCAGGTAGCCTATTCGGGTCATGATATCTTCTGGGTTTACATGGGCATGGCGACGATTGCCGTCGGCAGCGGCCTGTTCAAGGCAAATCCCTCCTCTTTGCTTTCCACCTGCTACGCGAAAGATGATCCCCGTCTCGATGGCGCGTTCACCATGTATTACATGTCCGTGAACATTGGTTCCTTCTTCTCCATGCTGGCGACACCTTATCTGGCAGCAAAATTTGGCTGGGGCGTGGCGTTCTCGCTGAGCGTAGTCGGCATGCTGATTACGCTGGTCAACTTTATGTTCTGTCGCCGCTGGGTGAAAGATCACGGTTCAAAACCTGACTTCAAACCGGTGAACTACAGCAAGCTGCTGATGGTTGTCGTCGGCGTTGTGGCGCTGATTGCAGTGTCCAGCTTCCTGCTGCACAACCAGTCTATCGCCCGCTGGGCGCTGGCGGTGGTGTCTATCGGCATCATTATCGTCTTCGCCAAAGAGACTTTCGCCCTGAAGGACATCGCCCGTCGCAAGATGATCGTCGCCTTCCTGCTGATGCTGGAAGCTATCGTCTTCTTCGTGCTGTACAGCCAGATGCCGACCTCGCTGAACTTCTTTGCGATTCACAATGTAAACAATCACCTGCTGGGTATGGATTTCCAGCCTGAGCAGTATCAGGCGCTGAACCCGTTCTTTATCATGCTGGCCAGTCCGATTCTGGCAATGATTTATGCCCGCTTTGGCAAGAGCCTGCCGATGCCGCACAAGTTTGCGATTGGCATGGTGCTGTGTTCACTGGCGTTTCTGGTGCTGCCGTGGGGCGCAAGCCTTGCGAATGAAGCCGGTATCGTGTCGGTCAACTGGCTGGTGCTGAGCTATGCCCTGCAGAGTATTGGCGAGCTGATGATTTCGGGTCTGGGTCTGGCGATGGTTGCGCAGCTCGTGCCGCAGCGTCTGATGGGCTTCATCATGGGTTCATGGTATCTGACCACCGCCGCGGCCGCGATCATTGCCGGTAAAGTGGCTGCACTGACCGCTGTGCCTGGCAACATCAATGACGCACACGCTTCACTGGCGATTTACAGCCACGTGTTTATGCAGATTGGTGTCATTACCGGTGTCATTGCCCTGCTGATGCTGCTGACCGCGCCAAAACTGCACCGCATGACGCTGGACCGCGAAAGCGATGCGCCGCAGCCGGAAGCCAAACTGGCAACGCATTCCTGATTGGCACGCCTTCCCTGTCACAGCCGTTTTCGGATGGCAGGGAAGTAAACTGCGCGGCAATCCCCCGCCGCGCAGTCTCTTCAAATGGTCATTTCCTCGCCACCCACTCTGTTTTAACTCTCTAATTTCTCTATTAATTTCCACATTTCACCCCGAGTTAAAACGGGAGTGTTAAGCTTAGAGAGAAAATAAGGTAATATTACCGTCCATTAATAACCAACAAGATAAGCCTTGTCATGATTATCAAACCTAAAATTCGTGGATTTATCTGTACGACCACTCACCCAATCGGCTGTGAAGCCAACGTGCGTGAGCAAATTGCATACGTGAAAGCGCAAGGCAAACTGAAAGACGGGCCAAAACGCGTCCTGGTCATTGGTGCCTCCACAGGTTATGGGCTTGCCTCAAGAATTAATGCCGCCTTTGGTGCCGATGCGGCGACCATCGGGGTGTTCTTCGAGAAGCCGGGCAGCGAAAGCAAAACCGGTTCTGCTGGCTGGTACAACTCTGCCGCTTTTGACAAAGCCGCCAAAGAAGAAGGCTTGTACTCCAAGAGCATCAACGGCGATGCATTCTCCAACGAATGCCGCGACACCGTTATCAAGCTTATCAAAGAAGATCTGGGTCAGATTGATCTCGTGGTCTACTCGCTGGCCTCTCCGGTGCGTAAACTGCCTGACTCCGGCGAGCTGGTCCGGTTCTGCGCTGAAACCTATCGGCGAACCGTACGAATCCACGGCGCTTGACACCAACAAAGACAAACTGGTTACCGCGGTAGTCGAGCCTGCCAACGAGCAGGAAATCGCCGATACCGTTCAGGTGATGGGCGGACAGGACTGGGAACTGTGGATGAACGCGCTGGAAGACGCAGGCGTACTGGCCGACAACGCCAAGTCCGTGGCCTACTCCTACATCGGTACCGAGCTGACCTGGCCTATCTACTGGCACGGAACGCTGGGCAAGGCGAAAGAAGACCTTGACCGCGCGGCGCAGGCAATCGACAGCAAGCTGAAAGCCAAGGGCGGTTCTGCCAACGTTGCCGTACTGAAATCCGTGGTGACTCAGGCTTCTGCCGCTATTCCGGTCATGCCACTGTATATCTCCATCGCTTTCAAAATCATGAAAGAACAGGGTATTCACGAAGGCACCATCGAGCAGATCCAGCGTCTGTTCGCGACCAAGCTTTACAACAATTCCGTGCCGGATACCGACGAGAAAAACCGTCTGCGTCTGGACGACTGGGAACTGCGCGATGAAGTGCAGAAAACCTGTGGCGTTATCTGGTCTCAGCTCAACGATGACAACATCTATGAACTGACCGATTATCAAGGCTACAAGGACGAGTTCCTGCGTCTGTTCGGCTTTGGTCTGAAAGGCGTTGATTACGATGCCGATGTCTCTGCCGAAGCCAAATTCGACGTGATCGAACTGGTCTAGGCGATTTTCCGGCACAACCGGTAATCCACAGACAGCAAAAAGGGGAGCGCTTGCGTTCCCCTTTTCACATTTTGACAAAAAATGCGGATAATTTTCAAAACGGCCCACTCTTTGCTTAACGGTTTTGTTATATTGAAACCCGACGCTCACCAGGAAGGCCATTATGGAAAAGAGAAAAGTCCTGGATGAAGGACGCCAACTCAAAAGGCTCAACGCCGAAACCCGCAAACTCTCTCACGTACACAAATGGTTCGCCATTGTGGCGCTGCTGGATTGCCTGCTGGTCTATTTTTACGACCGCGACATGCGCAATATCGTCTTTTCAGGCGGGATCTGCATCGTCTGTACCTATCTCTGGCTTCATGGCCGCCACAAATCCCGCGCCTATCGTCGTGAATATCGCGAAAAGTATGCGCCACCACCGCCGCAAAAGTAATCGCCGCCTCCCCTTCAGACCTGAAAATCCTTCCAGACTGACTCGGCTACCGCGCCTCATTAGCCGCACAAATAATGCCAGCGGGCTTATTAAATCATTCCATTAGCCGTCACAAGGTTTTTAACGCAGACTGTTTGCCAGCGAATAAAAGCGAAAACTAGCGGTTTCAACGGCCTCTTCCTCTGCACTCTTTTGGATGACCTCTGCGTCATGCGTGTGAATTATGTCTACATTTTCCGGTATTTGGGTTCCCCTCGTTACCCCTTTCAATCAGGGTGAAATTGATTTTGCGGCGCTGGATGCGCTTTGTGATTACGTGATGAATCAGGGCGTCGATGGCGTCGTGGTCTGCGGGACTACCGGCGAAGCGCCGATGCTCTCCAAGGAAGAACAACTGCAAGTGCTCGACGCCGTGCTGGCCAAAGTGCCGGGCGAAAAAGTGATGATGGGCCTTTCAGGTACCCATATGCCGACCGTAGTTGCGATGCAGAAACGCCATTTGCCAGCGTCCGATTGCCGGTATTCTCCTGCCTGCGCCCTATTACATTCGCCCCTCGCAGGCGGCGCTGGAAGTGTGGTTTACCGAACTGGCCGACAATTCGGCGGTGCCGATTGTGGTGTACAACGTGCCGTATCGCAGCGGTATTCACCTCGAACTTGCCACCTTGCGCCGTCTGGCAAAACATCCTCGCATCGTGGCCGTCAAGGACTGTGGCGGGGACAGCGACCTGACCTACAGCCTGATTGCCGATGGCGAGCTTGATATCATGTCGGGGGAAGACGGGCAGATTCTGTCTACCCTGTGCATGGGCGGCACGGGCGCCATTACCGCGTCGGCCCATCTCTTCCCTGCGCAATTCGTGCAACTGGTCAAACAGGTTGCAGCCGGTGATCTCGCGGCCGCACGCGCCAATTTTTATCGGCTGATGCCGATGATTCGCCTGATGTTCTCGGCACCTAATCCAGCGGCCATCAAGTATGCGCTGTCTCTGGACGGGCTGATGAAAAATGAAGTCCGTGCGCCGCTTTTGCCTGCGCCGGTTGAGGTCGAGCAGGCCATTGCCGATTATCTCAACACGGTAAGCAGATAGCGTATAATGTGAACAGCCCTATTCTTTTATATACGGTCCCGACGTGCCCACCCATCAGACGGAGGTTATATGAAACTTTATTACAAAGCAGGTGCCTGTTCACTCTCTCCCCATATCGTTCTGCGTGAAGCCGATTTGGACTTCACGCTGACCGCCGTCGATCTCTCCAGCAAGAAAACCGAGCTGGATGAAGACTATCTGCATATCAATCCCAAAGGTCAGGTTCCCGCGTTGGTGCTTGACGACGGCACCTTACTGACCGAAGGGCCGGTAATTGTGCAATACATTGCCGATCAAAAGCCCGATCGCCAACTGCTGCCCGCCGCAGGCACGCTGGCGCGCTATCACGCGCTGGAGTGGTTGAACTATATCGGCACCGAACTTCACCGCAGCCTGAGTCTGCTGTTTAACTCGAAAACGCCCGACGACTTCAAAACCCTGACTCGCGAGGGGCTGATGCGTAAATTCACCTACGTGAATGCCTCGCTGGAAGATAAACATTTTCTGCTCGGCAGCCGTTTCAGCGTCGCCGATGCCTACCTGTTTACCATGCTGAGCTGGGCTAAAATCCTCAAGTTCGACTTGTCGGGATTGCAAACACTGGAAGAGTACAAGGCGCGTGTCGCGGCTCGACCGGCGGTCGATGCGGCGCTGACGGCGGAAGGATTAAAGTAGAACGTTAAATAAAAAAACGGCTCGCTTCTGTAACAGGAAGCGAGCCGTTTTTGTTTGCGGCTTACAGTTTGACGGCCGGGAAGTGCTGGGTCGGCGTCACAATCTTGTCTTGTGCGGCCACAACTTGAAGCTCGTATTCGCCCATCGAATGGGTGGTGAGCATCACATCGTAAACCGCCGCCGTGACATGCTCCAGCGCTTTGTCCAGCGCCACGCCCTTCAGCAGATCCACCAGCAGCAGGCCGCTGGTCAAGTCGCCCACGCCAACCGGCTGACGCACACCGAAATCGACCAGTGGACGATGAATATGCCAGGCTTCGTCGGCGGTCACCAGCAGCATCTCGAAACGATCGCTGTGATAACCCGCGCGGCTCAGGTGCTTGATCAGCACGATTTTCGGCCCTTTGGCGATAAGCTCGCGTGCGGCAATCACGGACTCTTCTACATTGCTGACCGTGTGACCCGACAGCATTTCCAGCTCGAGCAGGTTCGGCGCAATGATGTCACAGGCGATCAACGCCTGCTTGCAGTGGAATTCCGCCACGCCGGGCGCGACGATACAGCCTTTCTCGGGATGCCCCATGACCGGGTCACAAAAATACCAGGCATCGGGATTGGCGGCCTTCACCTGACTGACGATTTGCAGGATGTGTTCGCCCTGCTCCGCCGAGCCGATATAACCGCTCAGTACCGCGTCACAGTCTTTCAGGCGGTTAATTTCGGCGATACCGCGGGCGATATCGGTCAAATGGCTGGCCGGCATGACGCAACCGGTCCAGTGACCGTATTGCGTATGATTGGAAAACTGGACGGTGTTCAGCGGCCAAACGTTTGCGCCCATGCGGCGCATCGGAAATTCGGCGGCGCTGTTGCCCGCGTGACCAAAAACGGTGTGGGATTGAATCGAGAGAATATTTTTCATGCTAGGTCCGATGGCGACGTCATCCACAAGATGGCGCAACGGGTAAGATGAGAAAGCCGACGAAACACGGTGTATTTCGTCGGCGGTTCAGTCGCGAGTGGAACGTTAATTCCAGACTGTCGTTATTTCCAGACGATCAGGCTGTAGTTTTTCTTGCCGCGACGCAGCAGCGTGAAGCGGTCGAACAGACGGTCTTCGGCGCTGAAGGTAAACTCGGGATCGCCCTGCTTTTCGCCATTCACCATGACGGCGTTTGACGAAATTGCGGTACGCGCGCGGCCACGGGAAGGCTCCAGCTCGGCGGTTACCAGCGCATGTTGCAGGTCGGCACCGTCTTCAAGCTCCACAGACGGCATGCCGTCTTGCGCCAGTTGCGCCAGGTCGGCTTCCGTCATGTCGTTCACCGAACCCGAGAACAGGCTTGCGGTAATGCGACGCGCCGCCGCCAGACCTTCTTCGCCATGAACCATGCCGGTGACCAGTTCGGCCAGCACGTACTGCGCGCGCGGGGCCTTGCCGCTGTTCTTGTCTTCTTCTTCCAGCGCATTGATGTCTTCGATGTCCATGAAGGTGAAGAATTTCAGGAAGCGGTAGACGTCGGCATCGGCGGTGTTTATCCAGAACTGGTAGAACTTGTAAGGACTGGTTTTCTTGGGATCCAGCCATACCGCGCCGCCTTCGGTTTTACCGAATTTGGTGCCGTCTGACTTGGTTATCAGGGGAACGGTCAGGCCGAATACCTGCTGCTGATGCATACGACGGGTCAAATCGATACCGGAGGTGATGTTACCCCACTGATCGGAACCGCCGATTTGCAGCTCGACCTTGTGCAGGTCGTACAGTGACGCGAAATCGTAGCCCTGCAACAGGTTATAGGAGAATTCG
Source organism: Rouxiella chamberiensis (assembly GCF_026967475.1). Classification (NCBI taxonomy): domain Bacteria; kingdom Pseudomonadati; phylum Pseudomonadota; class Gammaproteobacteria; order Enterobacterales; family Yersiniaceae; genus Rouxiella; species Rouxiella chamberiensis. The sequence continues at coordinate 2,084,933 of NZ_CP114058.1, forward strand.
GTAAACGAGATGCCGCTGTCGTCGCGATTCAGACGCTGCTTGACCGCTTCCTTGTTAATCATCTGGTTCACGGAGAAGTGCTTGCCGATGTCACGCAGGAAGGTCAGCACATTCATGCCGCCGAACCAGTCGTAGTTGTTGGCGGTAATGGCACTGCTCTCGCCACAGTTGAAATCCAGGAATGGCGATACCTGATTGCGGATTTTTTCGACCCACTCGTTGACGGTATCGTTGGTGTTCAGCTTGCGCTCGGTCGCCTTGAAGCTTGGATCGCCGATAAGACCGGTCGCGCCGCCTACCAGGGCAACCGGCTTGTGACCTTCCAGCTGGAAGCGTTTCAGGCACAGCAAAGGCACCAGATGGCCCAAATGCAGGCTATCGGCGGTAGGATCGAAACCGCAATAGAGTGCAATTGGCCCTTGCGCCAGTCGCTCTGCTAACGCTTTTTCGTCCGTTACCTGGGCGATAAGCCCCCGCTCCTGCAATTGTTGAATCAAGTTGCTGCTTGCCATCAAAAACTCCATCAATTCTGGAAAATCGTTTATTGGGATAATTTATGCATAAACGTTTATGCAAAACAGCGTGTCGACACCCTCGTCCACACGCTTGTGCCTTTACGCATTCATAAAAGACAGGGATGCAAAAAAAGAACAGCCGGAGATTGCACGGCCCATAGATTTGCAAGGCCTATAGAATAAAGCGCCCGCGAGGCGAGCGCTAGGTTTTCAGACAACTTTTAGCAGCTTAAGGCGCGAGACGGTCTATTTTCCAGCCAGTTGTCGTTCCATTTGCATCGCTACTGCGCTCGCGCTCATAAATGAAGCGGTCGTGGAGACGATGTTCGCCGCCCTGCCAGAACTCCATCGAGTCAAACTTGACGCGGAACCCACCCCAGAAGCTCGGCAGCGGCACTTCGCCCTGACTGAACTTCTGCTTGAGCTCGAGGAATTTGCTTTCAAGCACACCGCGCGCCGAGATGCGGCTTGACTGCTGCGACACCCAGGCGCCGATTTGGCTGTCTTTCGGGCGGCTGGTGAAATACTTCATGACGTCGAGCGTGGGCAGACGTTCGGCCTGACCGAGCACAATGACCTGCCTGTCCAGCATATGCCACGGGAACAGCAGGCTGATGCGCGGATTATGCGCCAGCTGCTGCGCCTTGCGACTGCCGAGATTGGTAAAGAACACCATGCCCTGTTCGTCATAGTGTTTGAGCAACACGATACGCTGGAAAGGCTGGCCGTTTTCATCGACGGTCGCCACGCACATGGCGGTCGGGTCGGGCAGTTTGGCTTCACACGCCTGTTTCAGCCATTGCTCGAACAGCGGCAGAGGCGTATCGGACAAATCCTTGCGGCGCAGGCCGCCCCGAATATATTCACGTCGCAAATCTGCGACATCAAACTGATTCTTTTCAGACATATAGAGTCATCACGCGTTAATAAAGGATAAAGTCATTCTGCTCTCAAGCGAGAACGATGACAATGATCTCACTGCCGTTAAATGTCAGAACGAGCCATTAAATTCGCGCGTCCATCGGGCGATTAGTGCAGTTCACAGTCATCGATTATCACATCGTCACCGCGCTGAACCCGCGCCGCATTGCCTTTCGACCAGAATGTGTAATGCCCGTCGCTGTAGCGTGTTCCGGATGCGGCCTCAACCTGTGGCAGCGTCAGCTGGACGCCGTCCAGAATCATGCTGACCTTCTGCGCGGATTTATCGAGATTGACGGTCAGCGGCGTCGTGCCGCACTGATAATGCAGCGGTTCCACGGTGTTTTTCTGCTCGGCCGAGTGAGGGTGAAGCAGGCTACAGCCTGACAGCGTCAGAGCGCTCAGAACAAGAACGGCTTTTTTCATTGTTATCTCCATAACGTTGGGCTGGGTTTCGAAAGCGTCGCCTAGGGGCGTTGCGCGTTTGAGAAAACCGGATAAATCGCACCGAGCACGGTTTCGCGGCTGGCACCGGTGACCGACGGCAGATTGCCGGGTTGACCCGACAGGGTACGAAACGCCAGCCAGGCAAACGCCAGCGCTTCCATGTCGTCGCCGCTGACGCCAAAGGCATCCGTCGGGCTGACTTCGGTGCCGGCAAGCAGTGCCGACAGTCTCGCCATCACCAGCGGATTGCGCGCCCCGCCGCCACAGACCAGCAGGCGATCGCAGCCTCCGGCCAGCTGAACCTGCTCCGCAATGCTGGCAGCGGTCAGTTCGGTCAGCGTGGCCTGCACGTCCTGCGGCGAAAGCGCTGCAAACGGCGCGAGCTGGCGTTTAAGCCAGTCTTTATTGAAATACTCGCGGCCGGTGCTTTTCGGCGCAGGCTCGGCAAAATAGGGATCTGCCAGCATCTGCTGCAACAACCCGAGATGAACCTGCCCCTGACAGGCCCATTCGGCATTTTTATCGTAGGGCAGGTCCAGATGCTCGCTTATCCAGCCGTCCATCAACATGTTACCCGGCCCGGTATCGAATCCGCGCACCGGCTGGTTTGGCAGCAGCAGCGACAGATTGGCGATACCGCCGATATTGAGGATCATGCGCCGCTCGACGGGATGCGCCAGCAGCGCCTGATGAAACGCAGGCACCAGCGGCGCGCCCTGCCCGCCCCACGCCATGTCGCGGCGGCGGAAATCGCCAATGGTGGTGATGCCGGTCGACGCGGCGAGGCGATTGTTGTCACCAAGCTGCATCGAAAACGGCGTGTCGCCCCTGGGCTGATGCCACACGGTCTGGCCGTGGCAGCCTATCGCCGTCACCTCTTCGGCTTCGATACCGGCCTTGCTCAACAGGCCGTTTACCGCCTCGGCGAACAGATTGCCCAGCCGCGCGTCCAGTTCGCCGACCTGCGCCAGCGTTACCGCCTGCCCCTGACACATGCCGAGAACCGGCCTGCTTGATATCCGCCGGAATGGGATGCAGATAGCTCGCCTGCTGCGCGACCATTCTTTCATCTATCGCGGCCAGCACTACGTCGACACCGTCTAGACTGGTGCCCGACATCACGCCGATATAACGGCCCGATTTCATCGATAACATCTTTAACTCCCGCGAAAAAATCCATATAGGCTAGAGGGTAATGGAACAGACTGTCAGAAAGAAATGATTTAGACAGGTTAATTTTCTGATAATCTCGCAAAATTAAATCAACGTTTATTCTTAGTTGATAGGCGGGTCGATATGATGGTTACAGGTTTGAGCTATCATAGTAGCTGACAGGTTCCACAGTGATGTTGAACTGTGTCCCGATTTCAAACGTCGAAGGCGGTATCGCGTTGGCGTGTAAATAAACAGGAGCTTTTTTATGATCAAGCGTATTTTCATCGTTGCTCTGGTCGGGTCGACCCTTGCAGGCTGCGTGAGCGACAACACTCTCTCGGGCAACGTCTACTCTGCCTCGCAGGCGAAACAAATCCAGAACGTCACCTACGGTACACTGGTTTCAGTACGTCCGGTTCAGATTCAGGGCGGCGACGAGAACAACGTTATCGGGGCAATCGGTGGTGCGGTACTGGGTGGCTTCCTGGGTAACACCCTGGGCGGCGGTGCGGGTCGCAGCCTCGCGACGGCCGGTGGCGCTGTCGCCGGTGGTCTTGCCGGTCAGGGCGTGTCCAGCGCCCTTAACCGTTCAAACGGTGTCGAATTGCAGATTCGCAAAGACGACGGCAACACCATCATGGTGGTGCAGAAAGCCGACAGCAACACCAAGTACTACGTCGGCCAGCGCGTGAGCATGGCCAGCAGCGGCAGCAGCATTACCGTCTCGCCTAGCGTGTAATCCCCGCGTTTCCTTCGGCCTGCCCGTTTGCGCAGGCAAAAAAAATCGGAATCCTGACAACAGGGTTCCGATTTGTTTTGTGGTCTGTCACGTCTCGCCTGGTTCACATTCAAAAGGCCATGCCAAGGCAGGGGCCAATAAGTGCCGCAATGTCAATCAGTTAATTACGCTGCGATCGTTATGATTTGTTCTGCAGTGCAGCGATGTTTTTTTCCAGTCTGGCCAGCATGTCGAGCAACAGCTTGATGTCGGTCGAGGAGATCCCTGAGAGGATTTCCTGACGGGTATCGTCAATGACGGTTTCCATCTGGTTGATGATAGGCGCCGCTTCTTCCGTCAGTTTGATGCGCTTCGCACGACGATCGCTGGCGCAGGTCTGCCGGGTAATCAAGTTTTTCTCTTCCAGCTGATCCAGCGTTCGCACAAGCGAGGGCTGTTCGATGCCAATCGCCTTCGCCAACTGAATCTGAGACTGTTCAGGCGGCAGAATATTGATGTTATGCAACGTCACCCAGTGAGTTTGCGTCAGTTGTAACGGCTTGAGCCGTTCGTCGATCAATGCGCGCCAGACGCGAACTAAACGTGCGAGATCTGAGCCGAGGTTCGATTCCAATGCACCCTCCTTATAATTAGCATGCTAAGATAACTCCCCAGAGTTTAGCTTAGTTCTCGAGCTTTTAATCGTAAAATTACACTTAAACCTGTAACGCCTTATACAATTAATCCGAGACTTGTGCCCCAAATGCAAAAACGCATTCGAAATGCCGGTTATTTATAACACAACCCGATGCAGAGATTAATATTGTGATTGCCCAAATGTTCCATTCCGGCCCTTTTCTTCCCGATCTTGTGCTGGGTGCTTCCCTCTATTTCCCTCCAATCTTCAAAGCTTTTTTACTTGGACTCTTTATTTGGCTGTTAATTCATCACCTATTACGCGACTGGATCTATTCCGGTGAAATCTGGCACCCGACCTTGATGGATTTATCCTTATTTGTCATATCGATATGTGCTGCGCTGTTTTTGATTGTGAATGAGTAAAAAATGAAATTCAAAACACTTAAATATTTTTCAACCATCGCAGTCGTTGCCGTAGCCTTATGTGCAGGCTGGTGGATGTGGAATTATTACATGCAGTCTCCGTGGACCCGCGATGGCAAAGTGCGGGCCGAACTGGTTGATATCACGCCGGAGGTTTCGGGCCGGATTACCGATATTACCGTTCACGACAATCAGTATGTTCATGCCGGGGAGGTGCTGTTTACCCTGGATGCCGTGCCTTTCCAGATTGCGGTCGATAATGCCCAGGCATCCGTCGACAAGGCGCAGGCCGATTTGGACAAGGCCAACCACGAGGCGCAGCGCCGACAAAAGCTGGGTCGCGACGTGATTTCCACCGAATCGCTGGACCAGTCCGTTCTGGAAGCCAAGTCGATGAAGGCCACGCTTGAAGCGTCAAAAGCCACGCTCGAACAGGCGCGCTGGAATCTGAGCAAGACCAAAATTGTCGCCCCGACAGACGGTTACATCACGAATTTACAGGCGCGCAAGGGTAACTATGCTTCAAGCGGAACGCCGTTGGTGGCACTGGTCGATGCGCATTCATTCTATGTTCTAGGTTATTTCGAAGAGACCAAACTCAAGCATATTCAGGTCGGCAACGCCGCGGATATTGTCCTGTACGACGGCAATGTGCCGCTCAAGGGTCAGGTCGAAAGTGTAGGACGGGCCATCTACGACCAGAGCGTCGAGAGTTCCACCGGCCTGCTGCTGGACGTCAAGCCGAATGTGCCGTGGGTCAGACTGGCGCAGCGCGTGCCCGTGAGGATCCGCATTACCAACCTGCCGGCCAGTCTGGTGCTGGTCGCCGGCACCACCTGCACGATTTCCATCCATTATTAAGGGCGTGGCGTGAATATTTCGTGGCTGGAATGGAAAAACACGCTGTGGGGAAAATCCACGGCCGGGCAGTGGCGTTACGCGATGCGCAATGCGATTGCCATGTGCCTGGCGCTGTGGATTGCCTTTGTGCTCGAACTGGACGAACCCTACTGGGCGCTGACCTCGGCGGCGGTGGTCAGTTTCCCGACCGTCGGCGGGGTTATCAGTAAAAGTATCGGCCGCGTGTTTGGCAGTTTGCTGGGGGCTTCTGCCGCCGTGCTGATTGCAGGACACAGCCTCAACGACCCGTGGCTGTTTACCTTTGCGATTGCCGCCTGGCTTGGCGTCTGTACCTACGTCTCCAACCTCTACCAGAACAACGTTTCCTACGCCTTTGCGCTGGCGGGGTATACGGCGGCGATTATTGCCTTCTCGACGGTCGATGTTACCGATACCGCCACCATTTTCGATATCGCGCAGGCCCGTGTCTGCGAGGTGATAACCGGCATTCTGTGCGGGGCCTTCATGATGATGGTGCTGCCGAGCACCTCCGATGGCGATGCCCTGCTGACCTCGCTGCGCAAGATGCACACGCAGTTGCTGGAACATGCGCAACTGCTGTGGCGCAGCGAGGTGACGCAGCAGATTCGCGTGTCGCACGAAGGGGTAATCAATCAGATTCTGACCCTGAACCTGCTGCGGATTCAGGCGTTTCTGGAGTCATTATCGCCTGCGACAGCAAAACAACGTGCTGAACTATTTGCTGCACCAGCAACTGCGGCTGACCAGTTATATCTCCAGCCTGCGGCGGATGATGCTCAACTGGCCGTCGCAACCCGACAATCTTGCGCCGCTGCTGACCGCCCTGCTCGAGCAGTTGCGCGACCCCGAAACCAACAAGTATCAGCTGGCACAGACGCTGTACAAATTGAAATCACCCGATCCTGCCGATTATCGTCATCATGCTTTCTGGCTGAGATTGCGCGATTTCTGCTGGCTGTATCTGCGTACGGAACGGCTGCTGCAACGCGTAGAAAATGCCAATCTCGTGGCCGTCGAACAGTTGCAGGCGCCGAAAGTCAGTCGCCTGACGCGTCACGCGGACACTTACGAAGCCGCCTACAGCGGGATAAGAACATTTTTGTGTATCGTCCTCGCCTGCGCCTACTGGATTGATACGCAGTGGGATTCAGGTGCCGCCGGCGTGACGCTGGCAGCTATCGGCTGCGTGCTTTACTCTTCCACCGCCTCGCCCATCAACAGCATTACCCTGCTGACCAAATCACTGATTTTTCTGTTTATCGGCTGCTTTGTCATCAAGTTTGGCCTGATGGTACAAATCAACGATTTCTGGTTGTTCTGCGCCTTTCTGCTGCCCCTGCTCGCCAGTATGCAGCTGTGCAAACTGCGATATAAACGCTACGCCGCGCTGTGGGGGCAACTCATCGTGTTTGGCGGTTCTTTTCTGGCCGTGACCAATCCGCCGACCTACGATTATCAATCTTTTATCAATGACGGACTGGCGAAAATCGCAGGCGTGATGCTGGCGGGGCTGTTCTTTCAGGTCCTGCGGCCCAGCTCCGACAGCCGCAAGAGCCGTCGTCTCATTCGCGCGCTGCGGCGAGATTTTATCGATCAGCTCAGCCGTCGCCCCCAGCTTTCGCATCATCAGTTCGAGTCACTGATTTACTACCGCGTAAACCAGCTCAATCAGAGCAAGGATCAGGTTTCGCGCACCTGGCTGCTGCGCTGGGGGTGGTGCTGCTGAACTGTAGCCACATTGTCTGGCAACTGCGCGATTGGGAGTCGCGGTCCAATCCGCTGGCCAAGGTGCGGGATGTCTGCATTCACTGCCTGAAGGGGATCATGACTGAACGCGGCGTAAGCCATCCGAAACTGGATGCCAGCCTGCTGGAATTGCAGCGCATCAGTGAAGCGCTGTCGCGGCACCCTGATGCATCGGCGCGCGAATTGGCGGGGGTTATCTGGCGACTTTATTGTTCGCTGTCGCAGTTGCAATCGGCCATCAACATTGAAGACGTCGCGGCCAGCACGCCGAACGCGGCCGCCAAACCTGCGTAAGGCTTAAAACAGCGAAGGCTGTTCGGGACCGGGGTCATCCGCTGGTTTCTCCGCACGCCTGAGGCGCAGCAGACGCTGATGACAAAGGTGAAGCACATGCCGTTTTTCGTCGTTACTCATTGTGTTCCAGTCAAAGCGCTCCTGTCGACTGCGAAAACAGCCGCGGCAATATCCTCTCGGGCCCAGTTCGCAGACATTGCGGCACGGGCTTGGGACCGGAATATCAAAAAATTCGAGTTGCTGAGCCAAATAGCCTCCGCGATGAGGTGCCAATAGGTGAACACTGCCCTTTCCTGCTTATATTTTAGACCATAGCTAAGCAAAACCTGCGGTTCAACGTAGCAATATGAGCGGTGGACGGCCTCCCCACATTGACCCAGACCGATCGGTCTATTACCGTAAATACAGGTTTTATCGAACGACCTGTCTATTTAATTCAAGGAAATTTCACGCTATGTCGACACTCTTTACCCCAATTACCGTGGGTCACAAGACCTTGCCAAATCGCGTCTTCATGGCGCCGCTGACGCGTCTGCGCAGCATTGAGCCGGGCGATATCCCGACTCCGCTGATGGGCGAATATTACGCGCAGCGCCATAGCTCCGGCCTGCTTATCACCGAAGCGACGCAGATCTCCTTCCAGGCAAAAGGCTACGCCGGTGCGCCGGGCCTGCATACGCCGGAGCAAATTGCGGCCTGGAAGAAAATTGTGGCGGGCGTGCACGCAAAGGAAGGCCACATCGCCGTACAGCTATGGCACGTTGGCCGTATCTCGCACACCAGCCTGCAACCGGACAATCAGCCACCGGTCGCGCCTTCGGCAATAGCAGCCGGAACCCGTACCAGCCTGCGCGATGCACAGGGCAATCCGGTGCGTGAAGAGTGTTCAACGCCGCGTGCGCTGGAAACCGCTGAAGTCGCGGGTATTGTGAACGATTTCCGTCAGGCGGCCGCGAATTCCCGTGAAGCAGGTTTCGATTATATCGAGCTGCATGCCGCGCACGGCTATCTGTTGCACCAGTTCCTGTCTCCGGCTTCCAACCTGCGTGAAGACCAGTACGGCGGCAGCATTGAAAACCGTTCGCGCCTGACGCTGGAAGTGGTGGACGCCGCCATCGCCGAAATCGGTGCCGATCGCGTGGGTATTCGTATATCGCCGCTGGGTCCGTTCAACGGTCTGGACAACGGCGAAGACCAGGAAGCCGCCGCACTGTATCTTCTCGACGAGCTGAACACCCGAAAGCTTGCGTATCTGCATATTTCCGAGCCTGACTGGGCGGGTGGCAAGCCGTATGAAGAGGCGTTTCGCAAGCAGATCCGCGAACACTACAAGGGGGTTATCGTCGCGGCAGGTGCCTACAGCGCCGAGAAGGCACAGGAACTTCTCGATAAAGGCTATATCGACGCCGTCGCCTTTGGCCGCAGCTATATTGCCAACCCGGATCTGGTCGAGCGTTTGAAAAGCCATGCGCCATTGAACGAACCGCAGCCGGAAACCTTCTACGGCGGCGGCGCGGAAGGCTATACGGACTATCCGACCCTGTAAATTCAGGTCGTTATTCGTAAGCCAGGTGCTTATAGACTGCGCAGTCGGGCGTGCTGTTACAGACAAAGCAGCCTCATTGCGCTAGTCTAGTATTAATAGAATTAAACTGGAATCAGAGGAAATTATGCGTTTACTTCATACCATGATCCGCGTTGGCGACATGCAGCGTGCCGTCAAATTTTACACCGAAGTGCTGGGCATGCGTGTACTTCGCACCAGCCAGAACAAAGAATACAAATATGATCTGACCTTCGTGGGTTACGAAGACGAGAGCAAAGGTGCAGTTATCGAGCTGACTTACAACTACGGCGTTGACAGCTATGACCACGGCACCGCGTTTGGTCACCTGGCGCTGGGCGTGGATGACGTCGCGCAAACCTGCGAAGACATTCGCAAGGCAGGCGGCAGCGTCGTACGTGAAGCGGGTCCGGTAAAAGGTGGTTCAACCATTATCGCTTTCGTCGAAGATCCGGATGGCTACAAAATCGAACTGATTCAGTCCGAACACGTCGGTCACGGTCTGGGCAACTAAGCGCCTGACCGCATGACTTAAGGGCGCATATCCTGCGCCCTTTCTTCATTTTGCACTCCTTCCTGCATCTGGCCTGAAATTTTGCCATAATGCGCGCTGAATTCGTTTAATGAAAAGATACCAATGGCTGACAAAAGTGACGTTAACGCCCTGAAAGGTCGTTTCCGCGGGTTTTATCCTGTGGTAATAGATGTAGAAACCGCCGGGTTTAATGCCCAGACTGATGCCCTGCTCGAGATAGCCGCCGTCACGTTGAAAATGGACGAAGATGGCTGGCTGCAAAACGATGAAACGCTGCATTTCCACGTCGAGCCGTTCGAAGGGTCGATACTGCATCCTGAAGCGCTGGCCTTCAATGGCATCGATCCGACCAATCCGCTGCGCGGTGCCGTGAGCGAATACGATGCGCTGCATGCGATTTTCAAGGCCATTCGCAAGGGCATGAAGGAGCAGGACTGCAACCGCGCGATTATCGTGGCGCACAATGCCAACTTCGACCACAGCTTCCTGATGGCCGCTGCCGAACGCGCGGGCCTCAAGCGCAACCCTTTCCATCCGTTTGCAACCTTTGACACCGCCGCGTTGAGTGGCCTGGTGCTGGGGCAGACCGTGCTGGCAAAAGCCTGCATAGCGGCGGGTATGACATTTGACAGTTCACAGGCACACTCGGCGCTGTATGACACCGAGCAGACGGCGCACCTGTTCTGCGAGCTGGTCAACCGCTGGAAACGTCTGGGCGGCTGGCCATTGCCTCTTCCCGTGGAAGAGCGCGAAGACGCCGACAACCTGCACGAAAAGTAACGCTTTTCGCGAAATCGAGACATAAAAAAAGAGCGGCTTTCAAGGGCCGCTCTTTTTTATGGAAGAAAACCGCTTATTCCGGCTGTTCTTCCTGAGATTTATGCTTCTCTGCCGTTTCTTTGATCAACTGCTGCAGTTCGCCGCGCTGATACATTTCAATGACGATGTCACAGCCGCCGACCAGTTCGCCGTCAACCCACAGCTGCGGGAAGGTTGGCCAGTTGGCGAATTTAGGCATTTCTGCGCGGATATCCGGGTTTTGCAGGATATCGACGTAGGCGAAACGCTCACCGCAGGCCGACAGCGCCTGAACGGCCTGAGCAGAGAAACCGCAGCTTGGCAGTTTCGGAGAGCCTTTCATGTAGAGCAGGATCGGGTTCTCGGAAATCTGCTGTTGAATTTTTTCAATGGTAGTGGTCATTTTCTTGCTTCCTCAAGCCATTATTTGGCTGTCACGGTCATTACTCAATTCAGGGAAAAACCAGATCAACTGTCTGCCATTGTAACGATGGCAGGCCACGGATAAAAACGCCATTTTTTGTAGGGTCTTTAGCGCGTAAGTTAATGCATCACGGTAATGTCGGTGATAGTATCCCTGATTGCCAAAACAGTGCAAAAATAAAGATTCATATAGAATAACATTTTTATTCTGTGACTTTAACCCAAAGGATCCAGAGGGGATCTTTTAGGGAATGTCGATTTAACCCTCTGAATCTCGGTTATTTTTGCAGCATCATAGTTCATATTTTGCCCTAAAAAAAGTTGTTAACTTTTTCTCACAATATGAATTAGAATCGAAGCAATTCGTGCTGTTTTGTCACCCGCTTTTGGGGAATACTGGGACATCTTTTGATGTTTAACTTCGGCCTAATATTGGTAGCGACGCCATGCGTTTAATGTTTACGCTTTTTGTGCTGCTGTTTACCCAGCTTTTTTGAATTTGGCGCATGCTTCGCCAAGCAGTCGCGTTTCCGTGCAGCAGGCGGAAAAACATATTAATCAGGCAAAACCTGATGAACGACGAAAGCGAAAGGTCGTCGCCAAAAGCAGTAAAAAGTCCAAGATTGTTCCGGTAAAGGAGCAGACAAAAGCAAAAGAGCATGGCAAAAGCAAAACCCGGGTGCAGGCGAAAAGCAAAATCATTCGTAAACATCCTGCCAGCACCAAGCTTGTCAGAACCAAAGCCGAAAAGCCGAAGAAAGAGATTACCTCGATTACCCGTTCTGTTGCCTCGACCACCAATGTGCTCTGCGCGACAGACGTGAAAAAGCTTACGGCCGCCACCGAAAGCACAAGGCAAAAGCCGATACCTGCGCCCCACTAACATTGAGTGCCGCACACAAGAAAAAGTATCTGCATGCCAAAGAGACCGCGATGAACAAGTTGATGCACCAGGTTGGCAAACCTTATCGCTGGGGCGGCACCTCGCCCAATACCGGTTTCGATTGCAGTGGTCTGGTGTATTACGCGTATAAAGATTTAATGCGTATTCGCATGCCGCGTACCGCCAACGAGATGTATCACCTGCGCGATGCCGCGCCAATTGCTCGCGGTGAACTCGAGTCGGGCGATCTGGTGTTCTTCCGCATCTCCAATCGCGGCGCGGCAGACCATGTTGGCGTCTACGTAGGTAACGGCAAGTTCATTCAGTCACCGCGTACCGGCGAAGACATAAAAATCAGTTATCTGGGCGACAACTACTGGCAAAACCACTATGTAGGCGCGCGCCGGGTCATGACCCCCAAAACGATTCGTTAAATAATGATTTCTCGCTTGAAACCTGTGAATAGCATTTAACGAATGGTTTAACCTTAGCGTGCCGGGCACGTAGGGTAAAATAGTAGAGGGCGATTTCTTTAATAGGAAATCGCCCTTTTTATTGCCTTTTTTGACCCTGCCAAGGCGTTTCACACTCACCAAGAGCGCGAAAACGCAAATTTGGCTTTCCCTTTATTAAGATATAAGAGAAAATTAGCGGTTACCACGCTGTGTGCCCGGTCTTTGCTGTCCGACGCTTCTTTCAGGCCATCCTGAAACCCCCAACGATTTGACTGCCTAAAATGATTTAAGCAGTTGAATGCACGCAGGCAAACGATTAACAAAAAACTAACGTGCTGAAAAGGGTTAGTTCAGGAGTGATTTTTACATGGCCACGATCAAAGATGTCGCCAAGCGCGCTGGTGTTTCGACTACAACCGTGTCGCACGTCATCAATAAAACCCGTTTCGTCGCCGAAGAAACCAAAGCCGCCGTGCGTGCCGCCATCAAAGAGCTGCACTATTCGCCGAGCGCCGTGGCGCGTAGCCTCAAGGTCAACAACACCAAGACTATCGGACTGCTTGCCACCTCCAGCGAAGCGCCCTACTTTGCCGAAGTGATCGAAGCCGTTGAAAACAGCTGCTTCGCCAAAGGCTATACGCTCATTCTCTGCAACTCGCATAATGATTTCGAAAAGCAGAAAGCCTATCTGGCGATGCTGGCGCAAAAGCGCGTCGACGGTCTGCTGGTCATGTGCGCCGAATATCCTGCCGAATTGCTGGCGATGCTGGAAGAGTACCGTTCCATCCCTATGGTCGTGATGGACTGGGGCGAAGCGCAGAATGATTTTACCGACTCCATCATCGATAACGCCTTTGAAGGCGGATATCTGGCGGGACGTTACCTGATCGAGCGCGGGCATCGCGACATCGGCGCCATTCCGGGTCAGTTAAACCGCAACACCGGCGGCGGCCGTTATCGCGGCTTCTTGAAAGCCATGAACGAAGCCAATATCGCCGTGCGCGACGAATGGGTGGTTCAGGGCGATTTCGAGCCGGAGTCGGGTTATCAGGCGATGCAGAAAATCCTCAACCAGAAACAACGACCTACGGCGATTTTCTGTGGTGGCGATGTCATGGCGATGGGCGCGATTTGCGCCGCCGACGAAATGGGTCTGCGCGTCCCGCAGGACATCTCGGTAATTGGCTATGACAACGTGCGCAACGCCCGCTACTTCTCGCCTGCGCTGACTACCGTGCATCAGCCGAAAGAGCGGTTGGGTGAAATGGCATTCACCATGCTGCTTGACCGCATCATCAGCAAGCGCGAGATTCAGCAGACGATTGAAGTGAAACCGAAACTGGTCGAACGTCGTTCTGTCGCCGACGGTCCGTTCATCGACTATCGTCGTTAACCGCAAGCTTTTCATCTTGCTCTTTCAAGCGCCTGCTTTTGCAGGCGTTTTTATTGATGCTCCGCCCTAACGCAGCCATTCTCTGTTCAACGTTTCGCTATCGCCCAGATAATCCAGCAGCCAGTCCAGCGCCGGGGAGTGATTGCGCTGATCCCAGGTCAGGCAGCACGGGCTTTGCGGAAAACGGGTGGCTAAATCCAGCACGCAGAGCTTGTGTTGCGCAATCCAGCTTTCCACCATGTGCACCGGCAGCATACCCACGCACAGCCCTTCGCAGAGACAATCCAGCGCGCAGGTCCAGTCCGGCACCACCAGGCGTCGCTGGTTGTCGAGTGTCCAGGTATCGCGTTTCGGCAGATTTCTTGACGTGTCTTCGATACACAATGCGGGAAACGGACGAAGCGCGTCATCGTTGAGCGGACCTTGATGTTGCGCCAGCGGATGCGAGACGCTCACCACGCAGTGCCAGGGCAAGGTGCCCATATCGCGAAAGCTGAAGCGGCCGCCAACCGGCACGGCACTGGTCGCGCCAATCGCCACGTCGGCACGACCGTCTGCCAGCGCGTCCCAGACGCCGTTGAACACCTCGCCCTGAATGAGCAACTCGGTATCGGGAAAGGCGCGATAGAAATCCACCACCAGCTGGCGCACGCGCGCAGGTTTGACGATGCGGTCGATGGCAACCCGCAGCTGTCCGCTCCAGCCGTTTGCTACCTGCTGACAATGGCGGCGCGTTGATATCATTTTTTTGATAAGCACCCGCGCTTCATCGACAAATAATCGGCCTGCGGGGGTTAATTCCACATCGCGATGCCGCCTTTCAAACAGCGGCACGGCCAGCCACTCTTCAAGCTGGCGCACCTGATAACTGATGGCCGAAGGAACGCGATTCAGCTCCTGAGCCGCAGCCGTAAAGCTGCCGTTGCGCGCCACCGCATCAACGACTTCGAGTGAATATTCCGACCACATTCCTCTCTCCTCACCACCGCAGACGCCGCTGCGCTCTGCTTTCAAAATATTTGAATCAATGGTGCAAATATTAGCGTTTCACAAGCCTTGCCCCAAGCGGATAAACTGCGCCACTGCTTTCCTCTACCAAAACATGCCCCTACAACAGCTTCGGCTATGTTTTAGCAATATAAGAGAACATCATGAAACCTACGTTTGGCTTTTTACTTTATTTAGCCGGTCTGAGTATGCTCGGATTCCTGGCGACCGACATGTACCTGCCCGCTTTCGGCGCGATGCAAGAAAGTCTCGAGGCCTCGGCCGGTGCCATCAGCTCAAGTCTGAGCGTCTTCCTTGCCGGCTTCGCGGCGGCGCAGCTGATTTGGGGTCCGCTCTCCGACCGTTTTGGCCGCAAACCTATCCTGCTCGCCGGACTCGGCCTGTTCACGGCAGGCTGCCTTGGCATGATCTGGGTACAAAGTACGGCGTTACTGCTGGCGCTGCGCTTCGTGCAGGCGGTCGGCGTCTGTGCGGCGGCGGTAAGCTGGCAGGCGCTGGTAGTCGATCGCTATAGCGCGACCGTCGCCAGACGCACCTTTGCCAGCATCATGCCGTTGGTGGCGCTTTCACCGGCTCTCGCACCGCTGGTTGGCGCGTGGGTGCTGAATCACTTTAACTGGCGGGTTATCTTTGCGTTGCTGCTGATTCTGGGCGCCCTGCTGCTGTTCTTTACCCTGACCCTCAAGGAAAAGGTAAAAAGCGCCGCGCAGTCCAGCTCTCCTCAAAACGGCATTGGCAGTATGCTGGCTTCACCCGTCTATAGCGGCAACGTACTGATTTATGCCGCCAGTTCGGCCGGATTCTTTGCATGGCTGACCGGATCGCCATTTATTTTAGGCGAGATGGGTTATGGGCCTTCTGCCATTGGTCTGAGTTATGTCCCTCAAACTATTGCATTTTTACTGGGTGGATATGGTTGCAGAATGCTTATCGGCAAAATTGACGGCACCCGCCTGCTCCCGTGGCTATTATTGGGCTATGCTTTTAGCGTTATTTCGCTGTTCCTGGTCGCCACGCTGACTTCAGCGCCATTAACAGGATTGCTTACCCCATTCTGTTTCATGGCTTTTGTGAATGGTGCCTGTTATCCGATTGTGGTGGCGAATGCGCTGATGCCTTTCCCGGCAAATACCGGCAAGGCGGCAGCATTACAAAATACCTTGCAGCTTGGGCTCTGTTTTATTGCCAGTATGCTGGTGTCGACGTTTATTGCCCGGCCGCTGTTGGCGACGGTCACGGTAATGTTAACGACGGTAGGATTAACAGTAGTGGGATATTTCATGACGCGGAAAGTGGTTAAACAGAAGTCCAGACATCCAGAAGCAAAGCATGCTAACTGATCGCGGTAATTGCTATATCAAACAGTAACTTGAACAATAGGTGCGCCTGCAAACATTTATTATTGAGAATGCGCGCAGGCGAGCTTATACTCAATTCAACATAATAAAATAACACTTTTACAAAACTTTTAGCACAAGTTACTTTTGGGCGCGGGAAACGCGTCACATTATTAGTACAAGGATGTTTCACCGCGGCGCTACAACGTCAGGTGTCCTTCGTATTTTCCTCTGTTCATAGTCGTATATCAGACAAGAAGATTATTTCGTCTGTTCTCATAAGACCTGCCGATAGCCCATGCTTTTTAAGCAGGTTAATAAGTCAGAAGAGAAAAGTGATGGAGAAGCTATGAGTACATCGTGTGTAGAAGACTTAAGTATTCAAGACAATCAGTGGTACCGAATCGCGAACGAAATGTTATCGATGGCAGGTATTGAAGTTAATGGATCCCGCCCTTTTGACATTACCGTAAAAAATCCCGATTTTTTTAAACGCGTCCTGCAGGAAGGCTCACTGGGTCTGGGTGAAAGTTACATGGACGGCTGGTGGGAATGTGAAAGACTCGACATTTTCTTCCAGCGCGTGGTCGCCGCCGGACTCGAGAGCAAACTTCCGCATCATTTAAAGGACACCCTTCGCATCGCGGCGGCACGTCTGACCAACCTGCAATCCAGAAAACGTGCCTGGATCGTGGGCAAAGAGCATTATGATCTCGGCAACGATCTGTTCAGTAAAATGCTCGACCCCTATATGCAATACTCCTGCGGTTACTGGAAAGACGCCACCACACTCGAGCAGGCGCAGGAAGCCAAACTTAAGATGATTTGCGACAAGCTGCAACTGCAACCCGGCCAGCGCCTGCTGGATATCGGTTGCGGCTGGGGTGGGCTCGCCGAGTATGCCGCGCGACATTACGGCGTCAGCGTCTTTGGCGTTACCATCTCCGCAGAACAGCAGAAGATGGCCCAGCAGCGCTGCGAAGGCCTCGACGTGACCATTCTTTTGCAGGATTATCGCGATCTCGACGATCAGTTCGACCGCATCGTGTCGGTAGGCATGTTCGAGCATGTCGGTCCGAAAAACTATCAGACTTATTTCAATGTGGTAAAACGCAATCTGAAACCGGAAGGGCTGTTCCTGCTGCATACCATCGGCGCCAACAAAACCGATCTCAATGTCGATCCGTGGATTGATAAATATATTTTCCCGAACGGCTGTCTGCCTTCCGTTAAACATATTGCTCAATACACCGAAGGGTTGTTCGTCATGGAAGACTGGCACAATATTGGCGCAGACTATGACCGCACATTAATGGCGTGGTATGAGCGTTTTCTGCAAGCCTGGCCAACGATTGCCGACAACTATTCCAGCCGTTTCTACCGCATGTTCTCCTACTATCTGAACGCCTGTGCAGGTGCTTTTCGCGCGCGCGACATTCAGCTATGGCAGGTAGTCCTGAGTCCAAACGGGGTTGAAGGCGGCATTCGCGTACCACGTTAAGTTTCTGTATTCCCGTATCTTGCGATTTTTGATACGGACTTGATTCTACACATTGGCAGCACGCACAAAAAAGCCGGAGGCGATATTCATTGCCTCCGGCTTTTCTCTGGGCGAAATTCTGCGGTTATTTAGGCTGTTCGGCCAGTGCCGCAGCGGCAGCCTGCGCAGCTTCGCGACTGGCCAGCACGCGCTCGACGGTATCGACGATCGCCTGGGTCTGCGGGTCAATCTCGATATTTATCTTGTCGCCGAGTCGCTTGTCACCGAGCGTGGTGCGCTCCAGCGTTTCAGGAATAAGATGCACGCAGAAACGGGTCGGCGTCACTTCGCCTACGGTCAGGCTGATGCCGTCAATGCCGACATACCCCTTGTGCAGAATATATTTCATATATTCCGGATGCGGCAGGCGGAACCAGATTTGACGGTTATTTTCCGAGGTCAAAATCTTCTGGATGTCGGCGGTGCAGACAATATGCCCCGACATCAGGTGGCCGCCAATTTCGTCGTTGAAGCTGGCCGCACGTTCAATATTGACGTCGTCACCCACTTTCAGCTCGCCCAGATTGGTAAGACGCAGCGTCTCTTTAATCAGATCAAAGCTTACCAGGTCACCTTCGATGGCCGTCACCGTCAGACAGCAGCCATTATGAGACACCGAAGCACCCAGCGCGAGATTCGGCAGCAACTCGGCGGGGAGTTTGACCACGTGGGTTCTAAAATTGGGTTTCTCGTCAATCGACACAACAGTGCCCTTGCCCTGCACAATTCCGGTAAACATTAGGCGCGCCTCGCAAATTCAATTTAATAAGAACTGATAATATTGATAAGTTTGCCGCAGTTCCTCACGAAAGCCAAATTCAATACAGGATCAAATCAACATCGCGGTATAAAATACCAGCGGATGAAGATTGGGTGACACTTAAGCTTACGATTTGCTTAAAAAAGCCGACAAGGTACAATCTTTCGGCAATTCCTCATTATATTATTGTGACGGTATTTTCGGGAATGCCCGGATACACTTCCGGCTGAACGAGGCAACCTCTGAATTATTATTGCGACCTTCGGGTTTATCGTCACCTTCGGGTGGCTTTTTTGGTTTATTCATTACTATAAAAAGGTGTAATGCGTGCAGAAGTATCTGACAGAAGCGCGTAGTTTATTGGCTCTCGCTATCCCCGTTATCCTCGCCCAGATTGCGCAAACCGCCATGGGCGTGGTCGATACCATAATGGCAGGATCGGTAAGCGCGACCGATATGGCTGCGGTTGCCGTCGGCACATCCATCTGGTTACCGGCCATTCTCTTTGGTCATGGGCTATTACTGGCGCTCACGCCAACCGTTGCGCATCTCAATGGCGCAGGCCGACGCGACAAGATTGGCGATCAGGTGCAGCAAGGATTCTGGCTGGCCGGCGGCGTGTCGCTGCTGGTGATGATTGTCATCTACAATTGTGACCTGATGATAGGCCTGATGCACAACATCGACCCGCTGCTCAAGGAGAAGGCCATCGGCTATCTGCGTGCCATCATGTGGGGCGCGCCCGGTTATCTGGTTCTTCCAGGTGCTGCGCGACCAGTGCGAAGGCCTGTCGAAGACCAAACCGGGCATGGTGTTCGGCTTTATCGGCCTGCTGGTCAATATTCCGGTCAACTACATCTTTATCTACGGCAAGTTCGGCGCGCCTGCGCTTGGCGGCGTCGGGTGTGGTGTCGCCACCGGGACGGTCTACTGGGTAATGTTTATCATGATGCGCATCTACACCAAGCGCGCTTACTGGCTCAAAGACATTGTGGCGACCCGGCCCTTTGCCAAACCCGACTGGGCGGTGCTCAAGCGATTAACACAACTCGGCCTGCCGGTCGCGCTGGCATTGTTCTTCGAAGTGACGCTGTTTGCCGTGGTGGCACTGCTGGTTTCGCCGCTCGGCATTGTGGCGGTTGCCAGCCATCAGATTGCGCTCAACGTCGGCTCGCTGATGTTTGTGGTCCCGCTTTCGCTAAGCGTAGCCGCCACTATCCGTGTGGGTTCACGGCTCGGAGAATCGAATCCGCAGGCGGCGCAGGTTTCGGCCTATACCAGCATCGCGACGGGCGTGATCATGGCCTGCTTTATCGCCACGGCAGCGGTAATTTTCCGTGAGCATATCGCGCGTCTGTATAACGACAGTCCCGAAGTGGTAAGTCTGGCTTCGCATTTGATGCTGTTTGCGGCAATCTTCCAGATTTCAGATGCGATTCAGGTAATAAGCAGCGGCGTGCTGCGCGGCTACAAAGACACGCGGTCGATTTTTTATATTACGTTCACCGCGTACTGGATTCTGGGTCTGCCGATTGGTTATCTGCTGGCGCTCACCGATTTTCTGGTGCCCGCAATGGGGCCGAGCGGATTCTGGTGCGGATTTATCATCGGCCTGACCTTCGCCGCCACCATGATGTCGCTCAGAATGCGCTGGATCCAGAAGCAATCATCGTTTTCCATTCTGCAACGTGCAGGCCGATAAGCTGCAAAAAGAAAATTATTGAACCATGTAAGGCAAGCGCCCCTCTGTTGCGGAAAATGAATTTGTACGAATTTCTGGCAAAAAGGGGCGCGCGTGCCGCCGTTAATGTTTAAAAAATCAACGTAATGAGCGTTAGCGCACCAATCAGACGGAATATCGCAGGAAAATGCATTTTTTCCCTTGCCAGCCATCGGGTAGGTCGTTAATATTCGTCCCCGCTGCCAGCACTGGCAGACAGAGATAACGATGCGTCCGTAGCTCAGTTGGTTAGAGCACCACCTTGACATGGTGGGGGTCGGTGGTTCGAGTCCACTCGGACGCACCAAATCTCGCAGACAGCAGTAAATTGCATTTTGATGTGCGTCCGTAGCTCAGTTGGTTAGAGCACCACCTTGACATGGTGGGGGTCGGTGGTTCGAGTCCACTCGGACGCACCAATGCAAACTTCCCGAATACGTCCCTATGCCTCATCCTTTTTTCTGACTTTATTCCCTCTTTTATAAAAATCCGTTTAATTATTTCCTGTCCTGATACGTAATCCGCTTTGTGTAACTTCGCGACTTTATGTATCGATTAGCGCAAGATGTTTCCGGTTATCCGCCGTTATTTCCGGTTGTTAATGCCTTAAAACAACATGTTAGCCCGTTTTGACTACTTCCTCGCCTTTGCGCAACAAATGCGCGAATAAATACGTTCTCTTGCGCATGTCCCCAATATTTATTTGGTTTCCCCCTCCATAACCTCTATACTAACGCCAACGTAAATTGGCACAGCTTCTTAGATTGAACGGATTCAGCCCCTTGATCTATCGATATCGTCCTATAACAAGCGTCTTCAACTCCGAAGCGACGACAACGCGTCCAGACAGTTGCGTGCCCGTCGAACTTTACACTGCATTTCTCCCGTACTCGCCTACCCTTAAAAGTGTTTTGCACAAACTGAAGCGTTTCCCAAACCAGGTCAGAAAATCATTCAGCGCCGACGGTGACCGTCTTGCCGCCTTGCGCACTCTTATCCTTTCCATCACAACTTGTAGAAAAAATCGTCATGAAAAAGACTAAAATCGTTTGTACTATCGGACCAAAAACCGAATCCGAAGAGATGCTGACTAAACTGCTTGATGCAGGCATGAACGTCATGCGTCTGAACTTTTCTCACGGTGATTATGAAGAGCATGGTCAGCGCATCAAGAACATCCGCAACGTCATGGCTACCACCGGCAAGAAAGCCGGTATCCTGCTGGACACCAAAGGTCCTGAAATCCGCACCATCAAACTGGAAGGCGGCAAAGACGCTGCACTGGTTGCGGGCCAGACTTTCGTGTTCACCACCGATCAAAGCGTTATCGGCAACAACGAACGTGTTGCCGTTACCTATGCCGGTTTTGCTGCCGACCTGAAAGTGGGCAACACCGTTCTGGTCGATGATGGCCTTATCGGCATGGAAGTCACCCACGTCAGCGACACAGAAGTTACCTGTAAAGTGCTGAACAACGGCGACCTCGGCGAAAACAAGGGCGTTAACCTGCCTGGCGTATCCATCGCTCTGCCTGCCTTGGCTGAGAAAGACAAGCGCGACCTGATCTTCGGCTGTGAACAAGGCGTTGATTTCGTGGCAGCCTCTTTCATTCGCAAACGTTCGGACGTCATCGAAATCCGTGAGCATCTGAAAGCCCACGGCGGCGAACACATTCAGATCATCTCCAAAATCGAAAACCAGGAAGGCCTGAACAACTTCGACGAAATCCTCGAAGCTTCCGACGGCATCATGGTTGCCCGTGGCGATCTCGGCGTTGAAATTCCGGTTGAAGAAGTTATTTTCGCGCAGAAAATGATGATCGAAAAATGTAACCGTGCACGTAAAGTCGTGATCACTGCGACCCAGATGCTCGACTCGATGATCAAAAACCCGCGCCCTACCCGCGCCGAAGCGGGCGATGTCGCCAACGCCATCATCGACGGTACCGACGCCGTGATGCTGTCCGGCGAAAGCGCCAAGGGTAAATATCCGCTGGAAGCCGTTGGCATCATGGCAACCATCTGCGAACGTACCGACCGCGTCATGCAGAGCCGTATCGACGGTCAGAACGACAGCCGCAAACTGCGCATTACCGAAGCGGTCTGCCGCGGTGCGGTAGAAATGGCCGAGAAGCTGGACGCACCATTGATTGTGGTTGCGACCCAGGGCGGTAAATCTGCCATTGCGGTGCGTAAATACTTCCCTAACGCCATCATCCTTGCGCTGACAACCAATGAAGTCACTGCGCGTCAGCTGATCCTGACCAAGGGCGTAATTACCCAACTGGTGAAAGAAATCGCCTCAACCGACGATTTTTATCGCATTGGTAAAGAAGCGGCACTCGAAAGTGGATTCGCACAGAAAGGCGATAAAGTGGTCATGGTTTCGGGCGCATTGGTCCCAAGCGGCACCACGAATACCTCTTCCGTACACACGTTATAAGCTCTGATGAGTTAAACAATTAAAAAACGCCGCGCAATGCGGCGTTTTTTTTGACCAATTTCGAAAATTTTAAGAAAAGGTTGTCAAATACGATGTTCTGAAAATGGGACAAGTCTCATGGAATCAGTCTGTTTTAGATAACGTTTTTCAACTTTTATGTAAAAAAAGATGCTTCTTTGAGCGAATGAACAAAATAAAGCATTTGCCGGTAAAAATTTATTCTCATTAGAAAAAGGTTTGTGTAATACTTGTATCGCTACATGGAGATTAACTTAATCTAGAGGGTTTTATAATGAATCGCACTAAACTGGTACTGGGCGCAGTAATCCTGGGTTCTACTCTGCTGGCTGGTTGTTCAAGCAATGCTAAAATCGACCAACTGTCTTCTGACGTTTCAACTCTGAACTCTAAAGTTGATCAGCTGAGCAACGACGTTGCAGCTGTTAAAGCTGACACTCAGGCAGCTAAAGACGACGCAGCACGTGCTAACCAACGTCTTGACAACCAAGCTCACGCTTACAAGAAGTAATATTTACTTCTCATAGCTAAATGGCGCACATTGTGCGCCATTTTTTTGTCACGCTTTACTCAACCGTTTTCCCTCTCTTTCCCAAATCCGCTTCAAAAGCCTGCCAGACCTTTTCTCGCGCTTACCCTCCCTCACGTATGACTTTCAAATAAAAACGCCACCAAAGCGTTCTGGTGGCGTTTAAAAGCATTTAATACAGTGAGCGAGCCTGACTGCGTGCAAACTCGACAATCGTTGCGCGAAATCTGTTTACATCGTTTCGCCGGCAGGCTGGGAATCGGGCTGCTCGGTTCCCTTGTTAACCAGAACCGGCATTCCCGAACGACGCATAATCGCGCTTTTCAGCATCTCGGCGTTGGTTTCATCATTGGCTCTGAACTTTTTGAGCGCGGTGCTGATGGCAATCGGCATGGTTTGCGGGTCATCCTTTTCAGTACGCGACAGCGGCTGATGCACTTCGACATAACGCTTGCCGTCAGGCTCGACGTCAAATTTCACCGGCTGATTGATGACCTGTACCCGGGTTCCTTTCGGCACACTGTTAAACAGCGCTTCAATATCGACGGGACGCAGACGAATGCAGCCCGAGCTTACGCGCATGCCGATACCGAAGTTGGCGTTGGTGCCGTGAATCAGATAGTGGCCTTGTCCGGCCGCGAGACGCATTGCAAACAGCCCCATTGGATTATCCGGACCGGCCGGCACGACGCCCGGCAAAGTCACGCCCTGCTCTTTCAGGTAAATCTTGCGAATATTGGGTGTAGGCGTCCAGGTCGGGTTCGGGATCTTCTGGCTTATCGACGTCACCATTTCCGGTGTGTTGCGCCCGAGCTGGCCAATACCGATGGGATAGACGATGACCTTGTTTTCACCCTTAGGATAGTAATAGAGGCGCAGCTCGGCGAGGTTGATAACAATGCCTTCGCGCTTTGTGTCCGGCAACAGCATCTGGCTTGGAATAGTCAGTACCGTGCCCGCCTTTGGCAGCAACGGGTCCACGCCCGGATTCGCCTCCAGCATGGCAATCAGCCCGATTTGATATTTTGCCGCGATATCTTCCAGCGGTTTGCCGTCGTTTGGCACCACGTAAGTGCTGTTCTCGCCAATCAGGCGACTGTTCTCGGCAGGCAGCGGGTATTCAGCCGCCCATGACGCCGTCATTGCGCCCGTAAATAGCGAGGCGACAAGCATCCCCATAAGAGGTACAGAAAGTTTCATGCAGATTCCTACTCATCAAGTTATTGACCCGATTTGATCGTGCTCAAGAGTCGTTGATCGCGTGAGTTAATACTAGCAGTGCTAGTCCTAAAGAGGCTTTACGGACGGAAAATCAATGAGTTACAAAATACCGATTTAAGGCATTCTCAGGAAAAACTCAGACTTTAAGGTAATGAAAAATCAGAAATAAATCAGGTGCGGGAAGAGAGGGAAATAAAAAAGGCCCGGTTCATTAGCAGATTATTCCTAATGGGCCGGGCCTTGATGCAGCGTCTTACAACGAGATTAATACCTTACTGAACGGACTCTCAGACCAAGGCCGCCGCTTTTGCGCGAATGGCACGGATCATTGCTTCCAACCCCTGGGAGCGAGAAGGCGTCAGGTGCTGACTCAACTCGAGCTCGCCAAAGAATGGACGCACATCGAGAGCCATCACCTCTTCGGCTGTCAGGCCGTGATACAGGCTGAAGACAACGGCCAGCAAGCCCTTGACGATGGCCGCATCGCTGTCGCCCACAAATTCGAGCTGACCGTTCCCGGCCTTGTTCATCACAATCCATACCTGACTTTGACAGCCGGAGATAAGATTCTGCGCCTGACGGTTTTCGTCAGCCAGCGGATCCAGCTGCGCGCCAAGTTCGATCACGTACAGGTATTTTTCTTCCCAGTTCGGGCACCGGGAAAAGTTTCTGACTAATTTCTGTTTGTCTGGCAAATTTGCCATAAAAAACCATCCTGACTCTGTTGGCGTTGGCGTCTTTTCTTGCGCCAAAATTGACGGCTTAACCCAGCAGCAGGCTAATGCGTTTTAGTCCCGCCACTAAACGGTCAACTTCTTCTCGCGTGTTATACATCGCAAACGAAGCGCGACACATGGCCGGCACGCCAAAGAACGACATCAGCGGCATGGCACAGTGGTGACCGGTACGGATAGCAATGCCGTATTGATCGAGGAAACTGCCCACATCATACGCGTGATGCTTGCCCAGATTAAAGGCAATCACGCCGGAACGGGTAGCCGGGCCGTAGATATGAATATCCGCAATACCGGCCATCTGCTCGAGCGCGTAGTGCATCAGTTCCTGCTCGTAGTCGTGAATGGCATCCAGACCCAGTTCATTGACGTAATCAAAGGCAGCGCCAAGACCTATCATGCCCCCGTGTTTGGCGAACCTGCTTCAAAACGCCAGGGCGCTTTGACATAGGTGGTGCCTTCGGTCAGGCTGACGTGCTTTATCATCGAACCGCCGCCTTCCCACGGTGGCATTTCGTCGAGCAGTGCCGCCTTGCCGTAGAGAATGCCAATGCCGGTCGGGCCATACAGCTTGTGGCCCGAGAAGACATAGAAGTCGCAGTCCAGCGCCTGTACGTCAACCTTGTGATGCATGACAGCCTGCGCGCCATCCACCAGCACATAAAGTCCGGCGGCCTTGGCCTGCGGAACGATAGTTTCGATAGGATTGCGCGTTCCGAGCACGTTGGAAACGTGGGTCAGTGCCAGCAATCGGGTCTGCGGCGTCAGCAGAGATTCGAACTGAGCCATGTCCAGCTCGCCCTGCGGCGTTAAATGCCAGACGTCGATATGCAGTCCGCGGTTCTTCGGCAAGCATCTGCCACGGAACGATATTGGCGTGATGCTCCATCTCGGTAATGATGATGCGATCGCCTTTGACAAGCTGGGTGCGACCAAAGGTGTTGGCAACCAGATTGATGGCTTCCGTCGTCCCCTTCACAAAGACGATTTCCTCGACAGATGCCGCATTGATAAATGCGGCGGCCTGCTTGCGGACGTTTTCCATCTGTTCTGTCGCTTCAACGCTGAGAGTATGAATTCCACGGTGCACGGCGGCATAGTCGTGCTGATAGAATTCGCTCTCGCGCTCAATCACCTGACGCGGCTTTTGCGCGCTGGCGGCACTGTCAAGGTAGGCCAGCGGCTTACCATTGACTTCGCGGCTCAGCAGAGGGAAATCATTACGCACTCTTTCCAGTGGAAAACTCATTACTCACCTCGGTTCAGTCGGCCTGCAATTCGTGCAATCACAACTTCACGCAGCGTTTCGTTTTCGATAGCTTCGGTCAACTCGGCCGCGAAAGCGAAAATGATCATGTTACGCGCGTCCAGACCGCTTATCCCGCGTGCGCGGAGATAGAACAGCTGCTCGTCGTCCATGCGGCCTACGGTGGCACCGTGTCCACATTTCACGTCATCGGCGAAAATGATCAGCTGCGGCTTGGTATCGACTTCGGCTTTCGGACTCAGCAACAGGTTGTTGTTGGTCATCTTGCCGTCGGTCTTGATAGCGTTTTTCGCCACCTGAATCATGCCGTTGAACACAGCTTTCGCCTTGTCGTTGACGATGACTTTGTGCAGCTGATGGCTGTTGCAGTAACCCTTGTTATGCTCGAGATAAGTACGGGTATCTGCTATTTCGCTATCAATCGGCAGCAGCAGACTATTGATGTTCAGCTCACTGCCTTCGCCGTTGAGCTGGGCGCTGGTATTGTTGCGCGTCAGGCCGGCTCCCAGCAGGAAGCTGTGGCTGGCCACGCGGGCATCACGGCCAACGACCAGATCGTTATGGGCGAAGTGATAGCTCGCCTGACTTTCGAAAGAAAGTTTGTAATGCGTGAAATCGGCATTGTCACCGATATCTGCCGTCAGGCGCGCACCGGTAAAGTGGCCGGCATCGCCGAGGCTCACATAGTGCTCGATGATTTCGGCATTGGCACCGCGTTCAACCGCCACATGGTAGCGATGATGCGCCGTGTTCAATTCGCGGGACTGCACGCGGCCACTGCTGATATGCAGCAGATACAGCGGTTTGTCAGCCTGCTTGCCCGCCGCCAGACGGATTTTGAGACCTTCCTGCGCCAGACTTTCGGTCAGATGCAGGAACACTTCCGATTGAATGGCATCGGGCAGGGTCTGCTGACTCGTCGGCGTCAGTTTTTCGATTTCATAGTCACCGGTATCGGTGTCGCTGAGATCGGCATCGAAGCGGCCATCGACAAACACCAGACGGTAAGTGTCAAGCGGCAGCGTCAGTGATTTCAGTGTCTCGGCAGACACGGTCTGACGTTCAGGCGCGAAAAACTGATTACCGAGCAGCGGCGCTACCGGGGTATATTTCCAGTTTTCCATCTTGGCATGCGGGAATCCAAGGCGCAGAACCTGCTGCCAATGATTGTGCGCATGGGAAGACTGTTCGCCACCTACACTTTCGAACAGACGGTAGAATTGCTGCATGGCATGCGAGCTACCGGCTGCCGGGGCATTACTCTTCGTCGGTAAGCCAGCCATAACCCTGCTCCTCTAACTGTTTAACCAAGCTGAAATCACCGGATTTTACAATGCGGCCCTGCCACAAAACGTGCACGTAGTCAGGCTTGATATAGTCGAGGATACGCTGGTAGTGGGTCACGATAATGAAGGAACGCTTACCGTCGCGCAGGGCATTCACGCCGCTGGACACGATTTTCAGGGCGTCGATATCCAGACCGGAGTCGGTTTCGTCCAGAATGCACAGGCTTGGCTCAAGCGCGGCCATTTGCAGAATATCGTTACGCTTTTTCTCGCCGCCGGAGAAGCCTACGTTGACTGAACGACCCAGCAGGTCTTCAGGCATTTTGAGCATCGCGATTTTTTCGTCCATAAAGTCGGCGAAATCAAAGCGATCCATTGGAGGCTGTTCACGGTATTTGCGTACTGCGTTTACCGCAGTCTGCAAGAAGAAGTGGTTGCTGACGCCTGGGATTTCAACCGGGTATTGAAACGCCATGAATACGCCTTCGCCCGCGCGATCTTCAGGATCGAGCTCGAGCAAATCTTTACCATTAAACTCGACAGTGCCATCAGTGACTTCGTAGTCTTCACGGCCCGCAAGGGTAGCGGAAAGCGTACTTTTACCTGAGCCGTTAGGCCCCATGATAGCGTGCACTTCCCCAGGCTTGATCTCGAGATCAAGCCCTTTAAGAATTTCCTTTTCTTCTACACGGACCTTTAAATTCTTAATGCTTAACATGTGTATCCTTGATTGTGCGTCTGTGCGCTCGTAAATCTGTTGTTCTTCAAGTTCATTCTGCTGATAAACCTCGAGAATCCCGAGATTAGCCGACACTGTGTTCCAGGCTGATTGCCAGAAGTTTTTGCGCTTCGACAGCAAATTCCAGCGGCAGCTCGGAGAAGACGTCCTTACAGAAACCGTTAACGATCATCGAGATGGCATCGTCTTCACTGATCCCGCGTTGCAGGCAGTAGAACAGTTGATCTTCACCGATTTTCGAAGTGGTGGCTTCGTGCTCGAGCTGTGCGCTGTTGTTGCGTACTTCGATGTACGGGAACGTGTGCGCGCCGCAGTCCGCACCAATCAGCATCGAGTCACACTGAGTGAAGTTACGGGCATTCTCGGCAGAAGGCAGAATTTTCACCAAACCGCGGTACGTGTTTTCGCTTTTACCCGCAGAGATACCCTTGGCGATGATGGTCGATTTGGTATTTTTACCAATGTGAATCATCTTGGTGCCGGTATCGGCCTGCTGTTTACCGCTGGTCAGCGCAACTGAGAAGAATTCGCCGATCGAGTTATCGCCTTTCAGGATAACGCTCGGGTACTTCCAGGTGATAGCGGAACCAGTTTCGGATTGCGTCCAGGACATTTTCGAACCTGAACCTTCACAGATAGCGCGCTTGGTAACGAAGTTCAAGATACCGCCGCTGCTCTCTTCACTGCCCGAGAACCAGTTCTGAACCGTTGAATATTTCACTTCCGCGTCTTTGTGGATGATGACTTCAACCACAGCCGCGTGCAGCTGATAGGAATCGCGAACCGGTGCGGAACAGCCTTCGATGTAGCTGACATAGCTGCCTTCATCGGCAATCAGAATGGTACGTTCGAACTGACCGGTTTTCGCCGCGTTGATACGGAAATAGGTCGACAGTTCCATTGGGCAACGGACGCCTTTCGGAATGTAGACAAAAGTTCCGTCGGAGGCGACGGCCGCGTTGAGCGCTGCGAAGAAGTTGTCTTCCGCAGGGACCACGGTGCCCAGATACTGTTTGACCAGCTCGGGATAGTCGTGGATAGCTTCGCCGAACGAGCAGAAGATAACACCGGATTCCGCCAGTTTTTCACGGTAGGTCGTGGAGACCGATACGGAGTCAAAGATGGCATCGACCGCGACTTCTTTACCTTCGCGCACGGGAACGCCCAGCTGGTCGAATGCTTTTTCGACTTCGCTGGTCAGGTAGTTTTTATCGAGCGCAGGCAGGGCCAGTGAATCGGCGGTAGACTGCTGAGTTGCGCCAGGCTGGGAACCGCAGGCATCGTCACAGCTTCCGCATGAAGGTGCGGAATAGTAGCTGTAGTCCTGATAGTCGAGCGGTTTATACTCGCCTTTCAACCAATGCGGTTCATCCATTTTGAGCCAAGCATGGTAAGCCTGCAGACGGAACTCCAGCATCCATTCCGGCTCATTACGCTTCGCGGAAATGGCACGTACGACATCTTCATTGATGCCGGATGCGAGTTCATCGGTTGCCAGCGCGGTGAAAAATCCTTCCTTGTATTTATTTCCATCGCCGACCCAAGACTGCACGTTGTCTGGAATTTCTACGTTGCTTCGTGACATGTTGGTTACATCGCTTCGATTACATTAGAATTACAGGCCAAAGCTTTCACCACACCCACAGGCATGTTGAGCTTTTGGATTATTGAACTTAAAGATCTGGTTCAGCCCTTCGCGGACAAAATCCACCTCAGTTCCATCGATGAAAGGCATGGCTTTCAACGGAATAAATAGCTGTGCGCCCTGATGTTCAAACACCACATCGTCGCTTGCTGGCTGTTTGGTCAGATCAAGGACATAGGCGAAACCTGCACAGCCTGACTGCTTGACGGAAAGCTGCAGACCCTTGACCTCGGGATCCTGGGTCATCAGGTTCTTGACCTGAGTGGCAGCAGCATCTGTAAGCGTCACGCCTTGCCAAACGTTGTCATCCAATGAGAACGTGCCGACATTTTCGGTTTGCATCTGTTTACCTCGTAACATACGGGTGATAAATATCGGGTCAGTGAAGACAACCCTTTGGTCTCTATTTTAGTGATTACACTTATCACTTCAACCTCTTGTTTTAAGAGGGTATCGCTATGACGGACCGCAATGTTGCTTTTACTTGTCCATCCAGATGACACCGCCATTTTAAGGCATTTTGGCGTCACCTCATCAACTAATTGAATAAGTTGTCAATTTTTTGTTAAAAACCGAAACATTTCGGGCATTCGTTGACGGTGAATCACTACTTTTTACTACGATAATTCATCCATCGGAAATACCTATTTATGCATTTCCTCACGCCTATAAGCGAATAAGGCTCTTTTTGCCTCTTGCCCCTACCTTTTACAGGGACAAAAAAGGTCTTTGAAAACGTTGATCCGCAGCATTTTTGCCAATATGATTAATTTAATTATGATAATAGTTATCATTCAAATCGGAATGCGCTCATGGCTCAATCGGTAAATGCATGGCTTCAAGCTAAAATCGACGAATATAAATTTAACGTGCGCGACGCCACCGTTGACTTTTATTTGGCTGACGCGGCGTTAAAACGCCCCGAGGCCGATATTTCCCAGCTTAAAAGCTTTAATAGTCTGTGTCTGGACATGGCAAACATGTGCCTGCAAAACGGTGATGACCACAGTTATCTCCATGCACTTTGCAAACTGCATAACCGCTTGATTCTGGAGATTAATAACCCAAAACGCAATGAGTTGTTCCATGTACAGAGCTATCACTTTGCACGCCACACTCTAAAGCTTATCTGCCAGTATTATGCCATGTTAGGCATCTGGGACAAAGCGACAGCATTTCAAACTGACTTTGTTAAGCGCGTGCCGTTTCAACTTTAGTCGTTTTATTTACTCGTTAACCGCGAATAAAGACAAATAAATCAGTCGTAATCGCTGCCAGAACGGATAATAAGCTTAATAAGATTGTGGTTAATTGCGGGAAATATATTCCTGCGAGCCAAATAATGCAGATATTTAAATCAATTCGGGAAAATTCTGCTCAATAACCCTATAAAGCTCATGCGTATTCGCGTCGGTAAAATTTACTTTTTTACCTTCACTCTCGGCGTGATAAATATGGCCATGGGTTCAACCCTCACTATTTACCGCCCAAAAAAAGAGGATGAAGGCCTGATTTTCCTTCACCCTCACCCTCTATTTTAGCACCGATCGACGATTAGAGGTCGATAACGGCGGTCGTTAGGCGGGATATGCAGCATAACTGCTGATTTTCATCGTAAATCTTTATCTCCCAGACCTGATTGCGCCGCCCCACGTGCAGAGCCTTGCAAACGCCAGTGACAAGACCACTGTGTGCGGCTCGCAGATGATTGGCATTAACCTCGATGCCGACAATCTGCTGGTCGCCGCGGGTACACAGATACCCTGCCATTGAACCCAAAGATTCCGCCAAAACCACCGAGGCGCCGCCGTGCAGCAATTTGAACGGTTGTGTGGTCCGCGCATCAACCGGCATGGTCGCTTCAAGCCGGTCTTCGGCCAGTAGGGTAAACTCGATGCCAATGTGGCCGACCATGCAGCCCTGACTGGTTTGGTTCAGCTCTTCGAGCGTTGTTTCGCGTTTCCAAAGTGCCACGTGTTTCTCTTCTCCCTCGGGTTATACAGATTCTCTCATTAAATGAGTTCGACCAAGGCCTGAAGCGGATGCCGCAGGCCATTTCCTTCAATACGTTTTACCTGACTGCGGCACGAATAGCCGGTTGCCAGACAGCGCTGGCGCGGCAGGCGCTGCAATGACTGATGCCATGACAACTCATAAATGCCGAGCGAATTCTCGATGTTTTTCGTTTCATGGCCATATGTTCCGGCCATGCCGCAACAACCGACACTGACGTTTTCAAGCTTGGCACCGAAACGGGCAAAGATATCGCCCCACTGCTTGCCGCTGGTCGGCAATGCCGTGCTCTCGGTACAGTGTCCAAACAGATACCAGGATTCGCCGCTCTGCTGCATCTCGGGACGATCTTCGAGCAGTTTGATAAGCCATTCGTGAACCAATTGAACCTGGAACGAGCCGCGCGAATCACCCAGAATCTCTTTGTATTCATCGCGATAACACAGCACCAAGGCGGGATCGACGCCGACCATCGGCATGCCGAGTTGAGAAACGCGATTCAGGAATAACGACGTTTTACGCGCGGTCTTGGCAAAGCGTTGCAGGAAACCCTTCACATGCTGGGCTTTGCCGTTTGGCGAGAACGGCAGCAGCACCGGCTTGAGATCGAATTTTTCGACCAGCCTTACAAAATCGGCTACGACTTTGGCGTCGTAATAGCTGGTGAAGGGATCTTGCACAATCAGCACATATTGCGCGCGCTCGGCGGCCGGAATGCTCTCGAGCTGCTCCAGCGTCATGGTTGCCGCAAGGTGTCCGGAAAGCTGTTCGCGCAGTGTCGGCGTTGAAAGCAAAGGCAGATCGACCATGCCAATACTCTTGCGGCTAAGTTCACGCACCCACGGCTGCTTAAAGAAGAAGTTAAACACCTTCGGGGCGCGCGACATCAGTGGAGTGTAACTTTCAACCTCGGCGACCACGTAATCGCGCACCGGGCGCAGATAACGGGTGTGATAAAGCTGCAGGAAACGCGAACGGAATCCGGGCACGTCAATTTTGATAGGACATTGCGTGGAACAGGCTTTACACGCCAGACAGCCCGACATCGCCTCTTTTACTTCGTGGGAGAAATCATACTCGCCCTTGCTGGCGTACCAGCTATTGCGGGTCTTCTCGATTAACGTCCTGAAACTCATGCTCTGTTGCGGTAATGCCTGCTCGAGCGCCAGCGGCTCTACGCCTTGTTCGGAAAGCAGACGCAGCCACTCGCGCACCATTCCTGCGCGACCTTTCGGGGAATGCACGCGGCTGGCGGTGATTTTGAATGACGGACACATCGGGCTTTTCACATCATAGTTGAAGCACAATCCGTTGCCATTGCACTCCATGGCACCGCGATAGGCGGTGCGAACCTCAACCGGGATCCTGCGGTCAAGCGTGCCGCGTTTTGGCGCATCGACTTTTAGCATCGGCTCGTCGCAGTCAACGGGCGAACAGATTTTTCCCGGATTCAGGCGATTATTCGGGTCGAAGGCGGTCTTGATACGGCGTAATTCATGGAAGAGTTCCTCGCCGAAAAAGGCCGGACTGTATTCAGCACGGAAACCCTTGCCATGTTCACCCCACAGCAGGCCGCCGTATTTCGCGGTCAGTGCTACCACTTCATCGGAAATTTTCTTGAGCAGCATCTCCTGCTGCGGATCGCACATGTCGAGCGCCGGACGAACGTGGAGCACGCCCGCATCGACGTGTCCGAACATTCCATAGCTCAAGTTATGGCTGTCGAGCAAAGCGCGGAATTCCACAATGTAATCGGCGAGATGTTCAGGCGGCACGCAGGTATCTTCGGCAAAGGGCAACGGCTTGGCCGCGCCTTTGGCATTACCCAGCAATCCGACAGATTTTTTGCGCATATTATAAATGCGCTCGATGCCCGCGAGGTCGGCACAGATCTGGTAGCCAATGACGCCGGCCTCTTCATCGCGAATCAGCCCATCGAGCCGCTCGCAAAGCGATTCCGTTTGTTTTTCAATAAGCTGTAAATCATCGCCCGCGAATTCGACGATGTTCAGGCCTTGCATGTCTTTGCCAGGTACATCGGTAATGTATTCGCTGACGGTATGCCAGACGATATCTTCACGCGCCAGATTAAGCACTTTCGAGTCGACCGTTTCCACCGACAGCGCCTTGGCTTCTACCATAAGTGGCGCATTGCGCAGCGCGGAGTTGAACGAGTCATACTTGATATTGACCAGACGCCTGACTTTGGGAATACGCGTAATATTCAGTCGTGCTTCGGTAATAAAGGCAAGCGTACCTTCGGAACCGGTCAGAATGCGGGTCAGGTCAAAGGTCTGGAGATCGTCACTGAAAACGTGGCGTAAATCATAACCGGTGAGGAAGCGGTTAAGTTTAGGGAATTTATCAATGACCAGCTGACGGTTGTCGCGACAGCTTTCAAGTACCGTGCGATAGATGTTGCCGACGGCAGATTTCTCTTCGCCAAGCTGTTCCGCCAGCAAGGTAGGCATGGCGCGCGTATCGAGCAGTTCACCGCCGAGCACTACCGCACGCAGACCCAGAACATGGTTCGAGGTTTTACCGTAAACCAGCGAGCCTTGCCCCGAGGCATCGGTATTAATCATGCCACCCAGAGTGGCGCGGTTACTGGTTGACAGTTCAGGTGAGAAAAAGTAGCCGAGCGGGCGCAAAAAGTCATTTAACTGGTCTTTAATCACGCCAGCTTCAACTTTGACCCAGCCTGCCTCGGTATCGATATCGAGGATGCGGTTCATATGACGGGACATATCAACCACGATACCGCGGTTGAGCGACTGACCATTGGTGCCGGTACCGCCGCCGCGAGGAGAGAACACCAGCGTTTTGAAACGCTCCTGCCCTGCCAGACGAGCCAGCAAGGCGACATCCGAGGTTGCACGTGGGAACAACACGGCATCGGGTAGGAGTTGGTAGACACTGTTGTCGGTCGCCATAGTCAGACGATCGGCATAGCTGGTTGCCATATCACCCGTAAATCCGTCTTTCTTTAACGCTTCCAAAAAGTCGAGCACCAATTGAATGACGCCGGGTGCCTGAGAAATTTGTGGGATCATTGATTACGACTCTGTCTTTGTTGTTGTTTGCAGGCCTGTAGGCGGCCGCTGGATCCGCAAAACGTATCCACCCTGTCTAAAGCAATCTAAAAACTAACATACTTCGTTTTCCAGCGCTTCTAAAACACCGCATAATACTCCATGCTTAAAGGGATCGTTTGACGCCAATTTCTGGCTGTGCAGCTATGCCTTATAAAACGAGAAACCACCATGAATCTCCCGAACAAAAATTATGATTTACCAAAAATCATGTTTGGCGTGCTGTTTATTGCCTTGATGACCATAGCCAGTATTTGGGTAGTCAAACCCTTTATACTGGGCTTCTCGTGGGCGGGGATGATTGTTATCGCCACCTGGCCCGTGATGATAAGAATTCAGGCCATCCTCTGGGGCCGTCGTAGTCTGGCGGTGATTGTGATGACCCTGCTGCTGATTCTGCTGTTTGTTCTGCCTATTGCTCTCCTTATTACCAGCGCCGTGGAAAATGGTGCTCCACTCGCCCGTATCGCCAGTAATCCTTCACAGTTGCACCTGCCCGATTTTGCCTGGCTGCGCGAAATTCCGCTGGTCGGCAGAAAAATCTATGTCGGCTGGCATACCCTCATCAATAGCGGCGGCAGTGCATTGATGGCCAAAGTTCAGCCTTATGTGGGCCAGACCGCCAGCTGGTTTGTTTCACAGGCTGCCAATATCGGGCGTTTTATTCTGCACTGTTCACTGATGCTGCTGTTTAGCGCCCTGCTCTACAGCCGCGGTGAAAACGTGGGCATGGGCATTCGCCACTTTGCGATTCGCCTCGCAGGCGGCAGAGGCGATGCCGCAGTCATTCTGGCCGGACAAGCTATTCGCGCCGTGGCACTTGGCGTGGTGGTAACGGCCATCGTGCAATCCGTGCTTGGCGGTATCGGACTAGCTGTGGTGGGCATTCAGTATGCCACGCTGCTAACCGTTGTCATGTTTGTCTGCTGTGTCGCGCAGGTGGGGCCTCTTTTGGTACTGATACCCGCTATCATCTGGCTGTATTGGTCGGGTGATAATACCTGGGGCACCGTACTGCTGATCTGGAGCTGTGTCGTTGGCTCGCTCGATAGCGTATTGCGACCTATTTTGATTCACATGGGAGCCGACCTTCCCATGCTGTTGGTGCTCTCGGGCGTTATTGGCGGACTCGTGGCGTTCGGGCTTATTGGCCTGTTTATCGGTCCTGTCGTACTTGCTGTCTCCTACCGACTGATTTCACTATGGATTAATGAAGCCCCCGAGCCTCAGGAAGATCTTGAAGAAGTGAACAAACTGCTCGGAGAATAATGCCTGTTTTTTAAGCCGCCCGAAATTCAATTGCCACGCGGGCGGCTATCTTTGCTAAAATAAATCCCGCTCCCCTTTTCATTCCCCGCCCAGATATATTCCACAAAAAGTATAAATATACTCAATAATTGCCTATTAAGAATTTTCTTAGAGACTGTGAGCGGCATGAACCCTACTATTATTAACAGTAGGTTTCACAACCCCATGATTTATATGCATGCTTTTGATAAGCCTGCATGACAAAGAATTGCTGTGTGTAGTCTTTGCCTGTCTTCTATGACGGGCCTTTTTTTGTCTACAATTCGGCAGTCCATATTATTTCTACAGTTTATTTTAATGATTCAAATAAATTGTAGGGTTAATACCGATATATCGTATAGATATTGTTAACCAAGCTTGATATTCATCTTCGGTCACATTCATGTATAAGCCGTGAAGAAAATTTCCTCACGACTTAATGTTGTGACTAGTATGTTGCCGAAACGCTATTTGCTCTCGGCCAATGCCAACCAAGTTTGCACGACGGTATCCGGATTCAATGACAGGCTATCAATGCCTTCTTCCATCAACCATTGAGCGAAGTCCTGGTGGTCGGAGGGCCCCTGTCCACAAATACCGACATATTTGCCCTGTTTCTTCGCGGCTTTAATCGCCATGGAAAGCAGTGCTTTCACTGCCTCATTTCGCTCGTCAAACAATTCCGATACCACACCTGAGTCGCGGTCAAGGCCCAGCGCTAGTTGCGTCATGTCATTCGAACCAATGGAGAAACCGTCGAAATGTTCCAGAACTGCTCGGCCAACAGCGCATTGGATGGAATTTCACACATCATGATAACTTTCAGGCCGTCTTCACCGCGCTTAAGTCCCTGATTGGCCAACTCTGCAACAACGGCTTCGGCTTGCGCCACAGTGCGTACAAACGGGATCATCACCTCGACATTGGTTAATCCCATGTCGTTACGCACTCGTTTCATGGCTTCACATTCAAGGGCAAAGCAGTCACGGAAGTTTTCAGACACATAACGGCCTGCGCCGCGGAACCCCAGCATCGGGTTCTCTTCATGCGGCTCATACTTCTCGCCACCCACGAGATTCGCATATTCATTGGATTTGAAATCAGATAAACGCACGATAACGCGTTTCGGCCAGAATGCCGCGCCGAGGGTGGCAATACCTTCCGTCAAACGCGCAACATAGTATTCAACCGGTGAATCATAGCCCTGAATGATCTTGGTGATTTCTTGCTGTAAGGCAGGTTCCTGCTTGTCAAACTCCAGCAGCGCTTTCGGGTGTACGCCAATCATCCGGTTAATGATAAATTCGAGACGCGCCAGGCCGACGCCCTCATTGGGTAAACAGGCAAAATCAAATGCGCGGTCCGGATTACCTATGTTCATCATGATTTTCAGCGGCAGTGTCGGCAGTTCATTCACCTCGGAACTTTGCACGCTGAATTCGAGCTCGTCTTCATAAACATAACCGGTATCGCCTTCGGAGCAGGACACGGTAACTTTCTGGTTTTCTGCAAGACGTTCTGTTGCATCGCCACAGCCAACCACAGCAGGAATACCCAGTTCGCGGGCGATGATAGCCGCGTGGCAGGTACGGCCACCACGGTTGGTAACAATCGCCGAGGCTTTTTTCATGATGGGCTCCCAATCAGGGTCCGTCATGTCTGTTACCAGAATATCGCCTGCCTTGACGTGATGCATTTCACTGATGTTGTGAATAATTTTGACCGGGCCTGCGCCAATACGATGGCCGATGGCACGCCCTTCTACCAATACCTTGCTTTTACCGCCGAGCTGGTAGCGTTCCATGACCTGTCCGTTGGAGCGAACGGTTTCAGGACGCGCCTGCACAATGTACAACTTGCCGTTGTGGCCGTCTTTTGCCCATTCGATGTCCATCGGGCGTCCATAATGTTTTTCTATCAGCACGGCCTGACGAGCGAGATCCTGTATCTCCTGATCGGTCAGTGAAAAGCGCTGGCTGAGTGCTTCGGGAACGTCTTCGATCTCGACCTGTTTGCCGTGTTCCTGACTCTCGGCATAAACCATGCGAATTTTTTTGACCCCATCGTGCGGCGCACAATGGAGGGCTTATTTTTTCAAGCGTAGGTTTATGCACATAAAATTCGTCAGGATTAACGGCACCTTGCACCACCATTTCACCTAATCCATACGCCGAGGTGATAAAGACCACCTGGTCGAACCCTGATTCGGTATCAATGGTGAACATGACGCCCGCTGCCGCAAGATCGGAACGCACCATACGCTGTACACCTGCAGACAGCGCTACGCCGCGATGGTCATATCCCTGATGAACGCGGTAGGAGATAGCGCGATCGTTAAAAAGGGAAGCATAGACGTGTTTAACCGCGGTCAGAACCGCGTCAAATCCCTGCACATTAAGGAAGGTTTCCTGCTGACCGGCAAAGGAGGCATCGGGCATGTCTTCGGCCGTTGCCGAAGAACGCACGGCAAAGGAAGCATCGGGCTCTCCTTCAGACAACTGTTGATAGGCGTCACGCAAATCCTTTTCCATTTCAGGAAGGAATGGGGTTTCGACAATCCATTGACGAATCTGGGTTCCCGCCTTGGCCAGCTGAACGGTGTCATCAACGTCGGTTTCATCCAGCAGGGCATAAATTCGCTGATTGACGCCGCTCTGATCCAGGAAATTGTTAAACGCCTGTGAGGAAGTGGCGAAGCCGTTGGGTACAGATACCCCTAAATCGGTCAGATTTGTGATCATCTCACCCAGTGAGGCGTTTTTACCGCCGACTTTATCAACGTCGTGCATGCCAAGCTGGTTGTACCAGATAACATTACGTAAATCAGAGTCAAGATTGGCCATGAAACAATCCTTAAATGTAGGGCTAAATTTGAGAGTACGTATCTTCAGACGTAGTCATTAAAATTATGGTTGAGAAGTGCTCAACTTTGTCAGCCTAGCATAATGATCCATATCCAAAATATAGGTGAATCGTTACAGCTAATCTTTAACTTCTGCTTTAAGAATTGTTCCTAATTCATAATTGAACCTGGATCACAAATTTCGGGAAATTTCTTGTAAATCAGTCTTTATCACTTGTACTCAAGCCCAATGCACAGACTGTAAGCCTCTTGCTGATAGTTTGCTGAAGATAAGGTAAAAGCTTCGAGGATTGCTGGAAGAAATTTTAGAACGTTACAAGTCTTGCAGGATAAATGCGCTACGTCTCGAAAATGAAAACTCATTCTTGAAGAAGCCTTTTTATTCAAAAAAAAGCCGTTAATAATGAATGCATCGCCAATTTCATATTTTCAGGGAATCAAAATGGACAGAAGCGTGTTCTATATCTCTGACGGTACCGCCATCACCGCCGAAGTGCTTGGTCATGCCGTGTTGTCACAGTTTCCGGTCAATGCCACGACCTTCTCCCTGCCCTTTGTCGAGAATGAGAGCCGCGCTAGAGCCGTATGCCAGCAAATCAATGACATCTTTGAAAAAACCGGGGTAAGACCTTTGGTGTTTTATTCCATTGTTACCGTTGCAGTAAGGGATATCATTGCCAGCAGCGAAGGTTTTTGTCAGGACATCGTTCAGGCGCTGGTTGCGCCCTTGCAAAATGAACTCGGCGTCAACCCTTCGCCCATCGCCAACCGAACACACGGGCTGACGGCGAGCAACATCTCAAAGTACGATGCCCGTATCGCCGCTATCGATTACACGCTGGCGCACGATGACGGCATTTCGCTGCGTAATCTGGAACAGGCCCAGGTTATTCTGCTCGGCGTGTCGCGTTGTGGCAAAACGCCCACCAGCCTCTATCTGGCGCTGCAATTTGGTATCTGCGCCGCGAATTACCCTTTTACTGCCGACGATATGGATAATATTCAACTGCCTGCGGCGCTCAAACCCCATCATCACAAACTCTTTGGCCTGACCATCGAACCCGAACGACTTGCCGCGATTCGTCAGGAGCGCGTCGAAAACAGCCGCTATGCTTCGCTCAGACAATGTCGAATGGAGGTCGCCGAAGTCGAAGCGCTATTTCGTAAAAATCAGATACGTTATCTCAACAGTACCAACTATTCCGTTGAAGAAATTTCGGCAAAAATTCTCGACAGTTTCGGCATGAGTCGCCGTATGTTCTAACGTGATAACGCTAAAAAGCGAGAAATACTCAGGCGGGTTATGCTGAAATTTACTGACTTGAGCCAGATTATCTGCGGACGACAGTTGAATAGATCTGATTTTGGTTTATTGTGATTTTCATCACTTCCCGGTACTCCTGCCGCTGCGAAGAACAAAATTTCAGAGATAGACATGTCACAAACAGATGAACTGCGCACTACGCGCATTGGCAGCCTGATTACGCCACGGGCGCTGGCAGAAACTTTGCCTGTTTCCAACGCCGTCGCCGAAAACGTTACTGCTTCGCGTCAGCGAATTGAAAAAATCATCAATGGCGAAGACAAGCGCCTGCTGGTTATCGTCGGGCCTTGTTCAATTCACGATATTGAAGCCGCTATCGATTACGCCAAAAAGCTCAATGTGCTGCGTGAGAAATATCAGGGTAGCCTTGAAATCGTCATGCGCACCTATTTTGAAAAACCGCGCACTGTCGTAGGTTGGAAGGGGCTGATTTCGGACCCGGACCTGAATGGCAGTTACCGCGTGAATCACGGCATTGAACTGGCGCGTAAAGTGCTGCTCGCCATCAATGAAATCGGCATGCCAACGGCCACCGAATTCCTGGACATGGTTATTGGTCAGTATTTTGCAGATTTAATCAGCTGGGGCGCTATCGGTGCGAGAACCACAGAAAGCCAGATCCATCGCGAAATGGCCTCTGCCCTGTCCTGCCCGGTCGGATTCAAGAACGGTACCGATGGTAATACGCAGATTGCCATCGATGCCATTCGGGCATCACGTGCGAGCCACATGTTCCTCTCTCCGGACAAAGACGGCCAGATGACGGTTTACCGCACCTCGGGCAATCCTTTCGGACATGTCATTATGCGTGGTGGCAAGAAACCTAACTACTATGCCGAAGATATTGCCAAAGCCTGTGACAACCTTGCCGAATTTGATTTACCGCAGCGTCTGATTGTCGATTTCAGCCATGCCAACTGCCAGAAACAACATCGCCGCCAGTTGGAGGTCGCTACCGATATCTGCCAGCAAATCAAACAGGGCGGCAATGGCATCGCCGGTATTATGGCTGAAAGTTTCCTGATTGAAGGCACGCAAAAAATCGTCAGTGGCGAACCGCTGGTGTACGGCAAATCCATCACCGATCCTTGCCTGAGCTGGGAAGATACCGAAACCTTGCTGTCGATGCTTGATGAAGCCGCGCGCAGCCGATTCAAAGCCTAGACAGGCTTTAAACGGGAACTCTGTAAAGTTTTTGTCTGCAAAGGGGCTTCAATGCCCCTTTTTGTTTTTCTAAATGTTATCAGATTGTGCGAAGTCCTACTCCTGCGGTGGTGTAATGCCTGTTAGGTCATGAAATAGAGCTTGATGAAAGACTTTGTTAACTTGATAATGATTATCAAATTGATACTAATTACCATTAACAATAAGACTTGTGTCTCCTTTTATTCGCGAGAAGCCTTCTATGCCGACAATCAGCCATGAAATTTATCAGCAAGCCAAACAGCAAAATCCTGGAAAATATGCCCGCGATTTAGCCGATA
The DNA here is from genome assembly GCF_026967475.1 of Rouxiella chamberiensis. NCBI lineage: Bacteria > Pseudomonadati > Pseudomonadota > Gammaproteobacteria > Enterobacterales > Yersiniaceae > Rouxiella > Rouxiella chamberiensis. The sequence continues at coordinate 2,127,033 of NZ_CP114058.1, forward strand.
TTCTGGGCATCAGTGAAGCGGAATTAACCGACGCACGTGTTAATCATGACGCCATCCGCCTCGATGTCGACGCGCGCACGCTCTTGACGGCGCTTGAAAGCGTGGGCGGGACAAAATCCATCACCCGTAATGCCTTTGCTGTGCATGAACAACAGGGCGAATATAAAAATCAGCACCTTAATGGACACGCCGGTCTGGTCCTCAATCCGCGTGCGCTTGATTTACGTCTGTTCCTCAGTCAGTGGCACGCCGTCTATGCCCTTAATGAAGTCTCGCCAAAAGGCCCGGGCCAGAGCCTGCAATTTTTTGATGCGCAGGGTAATGCCGTGCACAAGGTTTATGCCACCGATGAAACCCATCTCCAGGCATGGAACGCACTCGTTGAACAATATTCAGCTAAATCGGCGTTGCCCCTTGAAATCAAACCTGCCGACTCGGCTGAGCCGGTTCAGGGCGATACCCAGGGATTGGATGCCGACTGGCGTGCCATGACCGATGTGCACCAGTTCTTCCAGATTCTGCGTCGCCGTAATTTGACGCGCCAGCAGGCATTTCGCGCCGTGGGCGACGATTTAGCCTATCAGGTTGATAATTCGGCGCTGACCGAAATCCTGAACAAGGCCAATCAGGCGCAAAACGAAATCATGATTTTCGTCAGCAACAAAGGGTGTGTGCAGATCTTTACCGGCCAAATCGAAAAGGTCATGCCGCACGGCGAGTGGATCAATGTCTTCAACGCGCGCTTTACCCTGCACGTGGTCGAGACGGCCATTGCCGAAAGCTGGGTCACGCGTAAGCCGACCAAAGACGGTTTCGTGACCAGTCTTGAGCTTTTTGCCGCCGACGGCAGTCAGATTGCCCAGTTGTTCGGACAACGTACTGAAGGCCAGCCGGAGCAAACCGTCTGGCGTGACCAGATTTCGGCGCTTGATCCACAGGGCGTGGCGGCATGAAAAACCGCGTGAAACTGGCATTAGGTGGCCTGCTTGTTGCCGCCATGTTTTCTTCACAGGCTGCCGAAAGAATTGTGAGCATCGGCGGCGACGTGACCGAAATTGTCTATGCATTGGGCGCAGGTAACGAACTCGTCGCACGTGACAGCACCAGCACGCATCCGGATAAGGCAACCAAACTGCCGGATGTCGGGTACATGCGTATGCTCAATGCAGAGGGCATTTTGTCCACAAAGCCGACACTGGTGCTGAGTTCCGAACTGGCTCAGCCCTCGCTCGCGTTACAGCAGGTGGCGCAAAGTCATGTCAAGGTAGTGCGTGTGCCGGGCAGTCCTACCCTCGATACCGTCGTGCAGAAAATTGAAGTTATCGCCAATGCGCTGGGTCGTCAGGCCGAAGGGGAGAAATTGATAACCGATTATCGTAATCAATTGAAAGCCATTCAAGGCACGCCGCTGCACGCCAAAGTGTTGTTTATCATGAGTCATGGCGGGATGAGTTCGATGGCGGCAGGGCAAAATACGGCTGCCGATTCCATCATCACCTCGGCGGGCGCGCAAAACGCGATGCAGGGGTTCAGCCGCTATCGTCCGCTGTCGCAGGAAGGCATCGTTGCCGCCGCCCCCGATCTGTTGCTGCTAACGGGTGACGGCGTCAAGACTCTGGGCGGAATCGACAACGTCTGGAAATTACCCGGACTCGCCATGACGCCAGCCGGGAAGAACAAGCGGGTGCTGATTGTTGATGATATGGCATTGCTCGGCTTTGGTCTCGAGACTCCCGCAGCGCTCGCCAGACTGCGTCAGGCGGCGGAACAGGTAAAATGAGCAGTATCAGCACGCCGCAAATGACGCGCATTCCGGCGCAGGTGTGGGTGTTGGTCGGACTGGTCGCCCTGCTGTTGATTCTGGCGCTGGTCGCCGCCAACAGCGGGGCCATCGCCCTTTCCGTGACCACGCTTTTTCATCAACCGTTCGACCGGCAACTGTGGGACATCTGGGTAACGATTCGACTGCCGCGCGTATTGCTGGCGATGGTCGTCGGCTGCGGGCTTGCCTGTTCCGGCACGGTGATGCAGGGTGTGTTTCGCAATCCGCTGGCCGACCCGGGGTTATTGGGGATAAGTAGCGGAGCGGCGCTTTTTGTCGCGCTGATTATTGTCTTTCCTCTGCCGCTGCCCGGCGTTTTCGCACTCTATAGCCAGATGCTGGGGGCTTTCTGTGGAAGTCTGGCGATATCCTTTATCGTATTTCTGCTGAGTAGAATGGAACACAACGGCCTGTCGCGTCTGCTGCTGGCCGGCATCGCCATCAACGCCATCTGCGGCGCAGCCGTTGGCGTGCTGACTTATGTCAGTAACGACAGCCAGTTGCGGCAGTTTTCGCTGTGGAGCATGGGCACGCTCGGCCAGGCGCAATGGTCGACGCTGACCGTCGCCGCCTCGGTAATTATTCCTGCCAGCATCGCCACGCAATTTCTGGCGCGCAAATTAAACCTACTGCAACTAGGCGACGAAGACGCGCATTATCTCGGCGTCAACGTGCGCCAGACACAGCGCATTCTATTGCTGCTCAGCGCCCTTCTGGTCGGGGCTTCGGTGGCGGTCTGCGGCATTATCGGCTTTATCGGTCTGGTTATTCCGCACCTGCTGCGCATGCAAATCGGTGCCGATCACCGCTGGCTGCTGCCGGGTTCAGCCCTTGGCGGTGCCTGTCTGCTATTGCTGGCCGATACGCTGGCCCGAACGTGGGTTGCGCCTGCCGAAATGCCGGTTGGCCTGCTGACCGCACTGCTCGGCGGCCCTTATTTCCTATGGCTGATTTTACGTGCCGGAGGCCAACGCCGTGGCTGAACCTCTTCATGATGCGCTGCTCGAAGCACGGAATCTATGTTATTCGGCAGGCGATAAACGGCTTATCAAAGATATTTCCCTCCAGCTGGCAGGCGGTGAGCTGGTGGCTTTGATTGGCCCAAACGGTGCCGGAAAATCTACTCTGCTCAGATTGCTGACCGGCTACCTGCTTCCCGAATCAGGCAGTTGCCTTCTCCAGCGGCAGCCATTAACCCAGTGGGATCCCCTCGAGCTAGCCCGCACCCGCGCCGTAATGCGTCAAAACAGTGACCTTGCCTTCGGCTACAGCGTGCGCGAAGTTATCTGTCTGGGCCGCTCGCCGCATAACAACACGCATTTGCATCAGGCATTGCACCAAGTGCTTGAACAAACTGACTGCCTGTCGCTGGCAGACCGCGACTATCGTCAGCTTTCGGGCGGCGAAGCCAGCAGCGGGTTCAGCTTGCCCGCGTGTTGGTTCAGCTATGGAGCCCCTCGCCAACGCCTCGCTGGCTGTTTCTCGACGAACCCACTTCGGCGCTGGATCTCTATCATCAGCAACACAGTCTGCGATTGCTTCATCAGCTTACGCGACACTCTCCGCTCGCCGTGTGCTGCGTCTTGCATGACCTCAATCTGGCTGCACTTTACGCCGATAGAATTCTGCTGCTGCATGAAGGAGAACTGGTCGCAGCCGGCACGCCGCAGGAAGTGTTGCAAACCGACGTGCTACAACGCTGGTATCGAGCCGACCTCGGGGTTATCAGACATCCCGAAAGCCCTGTGCCGCAAGTTTTTCTGCGCCAGTAATGAAAAACGCTCCCGGGCATACACACCGGGAGCGTCTCATTTCAAGGCAGCGTTAACTGGAACAGGACACCTCAAGATGTTTGCCCCAATCCGGCGGCAGTGCCGCCAGAGCATCAAAACGCGGGTCGTCGCCAAACGGTTGTTGCAGCGCCTCATGCAGCGTTTTTAACTGCTCGATGTCATCCGTCTGCGCGCTTTCTATCGCCTGCTGCGCCAGATAATTACGCAAAATAATGCGGGGATTCACGTTATTCATCGCTTTTCGGCGCGTCGCGTCGTCGATGTTTTCCTGCAACAGACGTTGACGATAACTCTCGTACCAGCGGTCAAACGCGTCGCGATCGATAAAATCATCGCGCAGCGGCGACAGAGTCTGATGCTGCTCGACGTTGCCAAGAGCACGGAACGTGCGGGTATAGTCGCGCCCCTCTTTCGCCATCAGACTCAATAGACCGGTCAGGATATTGTTGTCCTCTTTGCTCTGGGTAAAGAGACCCAGCTTGGCGCGCATCAGGCGGCCATATTCGGTCATCAGCGCAGGTTCATAGGCGGCCAGCGCAGATTGCAGCTCTTCGGTAGACATCAGGCCCGACAGTGCCTGCGCCAGTCTATGCAGATTCCAGTAGGCCACCGAAGGCTGATTATCAAAGCTGTAGCGGCCCTGATTATCGGTATGATTGCAGATAAAATCGGGTTTGTAGTCATCGAGGAAACCGTAGGGGCCATAATCGAGGGTCAAGCCGAGAATCGACATATTGTCGGTGTTCATCACGCCGTGGGCGAACCCTACGCTTTGCCATTGCGCAATCAGTCTCGCAGTGCGCTCTACGACGTCGGTGAACCACGACACATAGCGGTCCTGCCGGTTTTCCAGCGCCGACCAGAAGTGTTCGATGACGTAATCCGCCAGCTGTTTGACCTGCCCGGGCTGCTTGCGGTAGTAAAAATGCTCGAAATGACCAAAGCGGATATGGCTTGGCGCAACGCGAATCAGCATTGCGCCACGCTCGGTTTGCTCGCGGTACACCGGCTCGTCGCTGGTGACAATGGTAAGCGCGCGGGTGGTGGGAATGCCGAGATGGTGCAGCGCTTCCGACGCAAGAAATTCGCGAATCACCGACCGCAGCACGGCGCGACCATCGCCCATACGGGAATAGGGCGTAGAGCCAGCCCCCTTCAGATGCCAGTCGACAAACGTTCCGTCAGCCAGTTTCTGTTCGCCGAGCAGCAGGCCACGCCCGTCGCCAAGCTGTCCGGCCCAGACACCAAACTGATGCCCACTGTAAACCTGCGCCAGTGGTTTCATCCCCGGAAACAACGTTTCGCCACTCCAGTAGCCCGAATTTTCAGGGTTGAACAAGGCGGACTCCAGCCTGAGTTCGGCGGCCAGCGGAGCGCTGTGATAGAGCAGACGCGCGCCCTTGAGCGGCGTTGGCTGCAGCTCGGTGTAGAAACCGGTCAACTGGTCAAGATAGTGATGTTCGAATTGCGGCATACCTTCCTCTTCAGACCTTTCAGTCCGAGTTGACCCGCCAGCTGCGCATCAGCACCTGACACTGCTCGCGGACGGTGTTTTTGATTAATGCCATTCTTTCGGCGGGGAATTGCCCCTGTTCATCACCCGAGGTGTAGATCGGATGTTTATTCGTATAAAAAGTTGTCGCCAATCCAAACAGCGCCTGGGTCCTGATTTGCGATCGATCATCATCGATTTTCGTTCCGGCAATACGCGCCACCAGCGTCACGCCTGCGAGATGAATATGGTCAATCAGCTTTTCATTGAATAACTCGGCGGCTCTCTCCGGCCCCTGCCCCATCTTGATACGGGCATGAAACAGACGGCGTTGATAAACAGTGTTGATGTTCAGCACGCGCTCGAGCACGGTTTCCAGCATCTGGCAGAACATTTCAATGCAGGCTTCATCGTCAGGCTCGTCAAGCTGGGCGATGCGGGCAAGCAAAGGTTCAAACCAGCGAAAGCTTTCGGTCGCCAGAAAATCCGCGCAGGTGACGTAAAGTCCTTCTTTATTCTCGAAATAATATTGCAGCGCAGGCGTATTGACTCCGGCCTCGCGGGCAATGGCGCGCGTCGAGGCGCCTTCGAAACCCAACTCGCCAAACAGGACGATTGCGCTGTCGATAATACGTTGTCGCGTTTCATCGCCCCGGGCATAACCGCCTGAAGGAGGATGGCGCAGCAATTTTGGAAGCGTGTTCTCTGTCATCAATCCATTCCTGTTGCAAAACATGCGAATTATAACAGTCAAATTACATAATAAAACTCTATCACTTGACACAATTGTCTCAATTGGAATATTTATCTCAACCGGAATAATTTCAATTTAGGGTTTTCACCGTGCTACTTGCCTCTATGTCTACATCTTCAGAAGTGCCGCAAGCGGCAACTTCATTGCCCCAAGCGCGAAAAAAGCGTCGAATTTTGCTGCGCCTTGCCCTGGCCGTCGCCCTGATAGCCCTGCTGGCGTTTCTCTACTGGTTTTTCATAGCCCGTTATAGCGAGACAACCGATGACGCCTATATTCAGGCCGACAGCGTGGCACTCGCGCCGAAAATTTCGGGTTACGTCGCCAAAGTGCTGGTGAAGGATAATCAGTGGGTCAAGGCGGGTGAGCCTGTCGTGCAAATTGAGGACGACCAGTATCAGGCGCGGCTCAATCAGGCCAGCGCCACCATTTTGGCCGATCGGGCCGCCATCGATCAGGCCAATGCCGAAATCAATCGTCAGAATGCGCAAATCGAGCAGGCACAGGCGCAGCAGCGCGCCGCACAGGTTCAGCTCAACTATTCAAATCATGAATACCAACGCTACCTGCCGCTGGCGGCAAGCGGCGCCGAAAATAAAGAGAAACTGGCCGAACTGCGCCGCAGTCGTGATCAGGCGCAGGCCGATTATGATGCCAACGTCGCGGCCGTGAAATCGGCGTCGGCGCAGATTCAATCGATGCATGCGCAGATTGAGCAGGCGAAGGCCCAGCTGGCTTCCGCACAGGCTAATCGCGCCCAGTCCAATATCGATTTTCGCGGCACCGTAATTTACAGCCCGCTTGATGGCCGCGTAGGCGATCGCTCCGTGCGCGTCGGCCAATATGTGCAGCCCGGCACCCGCCTGTTGACGGTGGTGCCCGAGCACGACCTCTATCTGGTCGCCAACTTCAAGGAAACGCAGTTGACGCACATGCAGCCCGGTCAACCCGCAACGCTGCACGTCGATGCCTTCCCGGGTCATGATTTCAGTGCCGTCGTCGACAGCTTTGCGCCGGGCACCGGGTCGCTGTTCGCCCTGCTGCCGCCGGATAATGCCACCGGCAACTTTACCAAAATCGTGCAGCGTGTGCCGGTGCGCATCCGCATCACGGATAAAAGTGAAGCCGTAAAACGCCTGCTGGCGGGCATGTCCGTTACGGTTGATGTCGACACGCATCCGCAGTCTTCACGGGCGCAGCCATGAGTAGCGCGGTCCTTCCCGCGTCACGCGCCAATGCTTCGGTCACCGACTGGATAGCCGTCTTCGCCGGTGCGCTCGGGGCGTTGATGGCAACGCTGGATATTTCCATCACCAACTCCGCGCTGCCGCAGATTCAGGGGAAATCGGCGCAACCGGCACCGAAGGCACATGGATCTCTACCGGCTATTTACTCTCGGAAATCGTGATGATCCCGCTGGCCGCCTGGCTCAGCCGCCTACTGGGTCTGCGTAATTTCCTGCTGTGGTGCGCACTGCTGTTTATCGTGTTTTCCGTCATCTGCGGCACCTCGGGCAGCCTGACGCAAATGATTATCGGCCGCGTCGGTCAGGGTTTTGCAGGTGGCGCGATGATCCCGACGGCGCAGATGATCATCCGCACCCGTTTGCCTCGTCATCAGCTTTCATTCGGGATGTCTATTTTTGGCGTTATCGTGATCCTCGGCCCTGTAATGGGGCCGGTGCTCGGCGGCTGGCTGGCTGAAAATGTCAGCTGGAACTGGTGCTTCTTCCTTAATCTGCCGGTCGGTATCGGTTTGATGGCGCTGCTGCTCACGGGATTGCCGAAGGAAAAACCGCATTGGCAAGGATTCAGGGAGGCCGACTGGCTGGGTATCTTTGGCCTGAGTATCGGGCTGAGTTGCCTTACCGTCGTACTCGAAGAAGGTCAGCGCGACCGCTGGTTTGAATCGACGCTTATCGTCTGGCTGACGATATCGATGATCGCGGGCTTTATCGTGCTCGGCATCGCGCAGTTTACGGCGAAGAAACCGGTAATCCGCCTTTCGCTCTTGCGCAATGCCCGTTTCGTCAGTGTGTTGTTGATAGTTTTTGTCGTCGGGATGGGCTTGTACTGCGTGCTTTATCTGCTGCCGCAGTTTCTCAGTGGCGTGGCGGGCTACAACGCCGAACAGTCAGGAATGGTGCTGCTGATTTCGGGCATCCCGAGCCTGATGTTGATGCCTGTGCTGCCGAGAATGCTGCGCAGCATCGACAGCCGCATTCTGGTCATCACCGGCATTGTCTGTTTCGCGGCAAGCTGTTTTCTGGACATCACGCTGACCACGCAAAGCACCGGCGATGACTTCTTCTGGTCGCAACTGCTGCGCGGAGCGGGGCAGATCATGGCGATGATGCCGCTCAATCAGGCGTCGATGGCGGCGGTCAAAGACGATGAAGTTGCCGATGCCGCCGGTATCTACAACATGATGCGCAATCTGGGAGGATCGGTCGGCCTGGCGCTGCTGGGCATTTTTATCGACCGGCAGAAGAAGCTGCATGACGACATTATTCGCGAGTCGGTAACGGCGAACTCTCCGCTGGCTGACAGCCGTATTTCGGCCAGCACGGGGCAGTTCCTCACCCAAAGCGGCGACATGCTGCATGCCAAAATGCAGGCTTTCGGCCAGTTGGCCAACGAAATTTCTCAACAGGCGATGGTCATGACCTACTCGGAGTCGTTCTTCGTGCTGGGCATCGCCCTCGTGTGCTGTATTCCGCTGGCGCTGTTGCTGCGCGCGCCAAAATTATCAAACAAGTGACAGACGATGACTAAAACATTACGACGAATGATTCCACTAACCGGTGTTGCCGTGCTGCTGACGGCGTGCTCTGTCGGGCCTGATTATCACGGCGCACCCAGCCTGCCGGTCAGCAAGACCTTTGCCCGCCTGCCTGCATCCGGCGTAAGTACGCGTCAGGCGCAAGCCTCCTGGTGGCTGGCGTTCCACGACGACCGTTTAAGCCAGCTAATCGAAAGAGCAATGCAGCATAATCCGGATATGGCGATAGCCCGCGCCAGGCTGCAACAGTCGCGCGCCTCGCTGGCGGGTGACCGAGCCCGACAACTGCCGAAGCTTGATGCCAGCGCCACGATGGTCCGTGCAGGCTTGCCGGGCAGTGACGGCGAATTGCCCATCGATAATCCGCTCAATCTTTACAGCAGCAGCTTCGATGCCAGCTGGGAGCTGGACCTGTTTGGTCAGCAGCGCCGTGCAACCGAAGCGGGTCAAGCCAGTCAGCAGGCCAGTGAAGCCAGTCTGGCCGACACCCAGGTGGCGATTGCCGCCGACGTGGCCAGCAATTATCTGAAACTGTGCGGCGCACAGGAGCAGTGGGCCAATCTGCAACGCAACATCGCGTTGCAACAGCAGATGCTGACATTGACTCGGCAACGCCAATCGCGAGGCGCCGCCAACGAGAGTGACGTCAACCGTCTTCAAACCCAGCTTGAAACTACGCAGGCCGAACTGCCAAACCGGCGGGCGCAGATAAACGAGTACAAGGACCAGCTGGCGTTTCTGTCGGGCCTGACGCCGGGCGCACTGGATTCTGTGCTCTCGGGCGCAACCACCCTTCCCGCCCAGCCTCAGAAACGTTGAGGTCGGCGACCCGCTTGCCCTGCTTCGTCATCGCCCCGACGTGCGCAGCGCGGAACGTAAACTTGCGGCCAGCACGGCGGGAATCGGCGAACACGTGGCCGACCTCTACCCGAAAATAACCCTGCGCGGGATCCTCGGGTTTAGCAGTGACAGCGGCGCAAGCGTCTACGAAAGCAGCAACAAGTCGTGGCTGCTCGTCCCGATGTTGCAGTGGAATATTCTCGATTTTGGCCGTATACGCTCACAAATCAATGTCGCCAAAGCCGAACGGGACGAAGCCGAAGCACAGTGGCGAAAAACGGTGCTCGATGCCCTGCGTGATGCCAATGGACAGCTGTCCCGCTATGGTGAGCAACGTCAGACGCTGGTCAATTATCTTGATGTCGAGCACGCCGCAGGACGTGACGAAAAGTTGATGCAGCAACGTTACAATGCGGGCGTCGCCAGCCTGATCGATGTACTTGATACACAACGTTCGCAGCTTGATGCCAGTCAGAAACGGATCCAGTCTCAGACAGATTTGGCCGTGGATTATGTTGCCTTGCAAAAGAGTTTGGGGCTGGGCTGGCAGGTCTGAGACCTGGAATGGCCTGTCAGGGTAATACGCTATACCGCGTCTGACAGGCCGGATTTAATGCTGATACGTGTGTGAGTATAAAAAGAAGACAACTTTGTTAGCAGATGCAACAGTCGTTGAAATTCAAATTTAACAATCTTAAAGTATAAAAATTATCGCAATATTTTCAGTGAAATACTTATGACTACAGGCCAAATGCTTATCCCGATTGCCGTTATTCTGGCTTGTGCGGGCTACCTGCTTCCCTTCCTGATCGCCGATCATCGTAAACACGCTAAACTTCCGGCTATCTTCGGGCTGAATCTGGTGTTTGGCTGGACCCTCATCGGTTGGATTGCTGCATTGATCTGGGCGCTTTCGCGCACGGAAATTTTAGGGAATCAGCAGTCCGAAATCAGAAGTTAATTTTCTGCTTTCAAACTCTTTCGTCACAAAAGTCTGGTAGGAATAGGAAGGATTCTCTTTTATATTTTTCACCCAGACCAGTTTAAATCGGTCGGTGGGTATTTTCGGGCCGTAGACATCGCCGATTACGTTGACCAGCACAGTCGATTTATATATCACGTGGCAAATATTAATCGCTTCACTGTAGAGTTTCGCGCCGCCAGTAATAACAATTTCGGTGCGGCCTTCTGCCTCGGCAATCTTTAAGGCTTCATCCAGCGAGCTTGCCCATTTCACTTGAGCATCCTTCAAAGGCTGGGAACCGAGGACGATGATGTTGTCGTAAGGATGGGCGCGGAATTGGGCTTCATAGGTCTGTCGGCCCATGACAACCAGTTTGTCTAACGTGGCGGCATTAAAACGGGCTTGTTCTCCTTTGGCTTGCCAGGGGATCGTTTTTTTGTGACCCAGTATATTGTCTTGCGACGTCGTGTAGATCATTGAAATCAATATCATAGAACCATCTCGTTATATATTAGCCTACCAAAAAGCTTTGTTGAACGGTGATTATACGATAGTTGCTAAAATAAAAGTTATCAATTAACTCGCACATAATTGCGAATAAGCCGTTTTTTTAGTTATTCTAAAGTTTATAAAAATGTCGAGCCGTGTCAAAAAGTAATAAAAATCTGATTGCAAAAAAGAAAGTTTTTATAGAATTAACTCGATGCCTGATTTAGACATAAAAAGCCATGGACATTTTATTTAAAAAAACTTAACCAATTGTTAAAATAACCTAACTCAATAGAGTGGGGCCGGCATGCATCCATTCCTGTCAGGAATGGATGCCAACACCTGTTACGTCTGCCTTTTTGCGGTAAAACAGGGTGTCACCGCCGCGTTTTAACACAGTGCTACCTTATGCAACTCTTCATCCATATCGCCAGTTGCTCGAGTTCCGGTCGGTGCGGCGGATAGGCGATGCAGGATAATTCGCAGGCGGCCATCACGTCGTCACCATAATATTTCCTGCCCACCAGTCGATGAACGAAATCATTTAATGGTTCCGGATTAAGACTGTCGGTAAATAATTGCGCTCGGCTAATTAATCCCTTCTCGACATCGAAATATATATCTACGCCACCCCAAACAAAGCGCTCATTTAATTCATGGCTAAAGGCCGGTGCCTTGCCAAAATTCCATGCCCAACTGCTTTGCTTTTCAAATTGTTCGGCAAATCCCGGAAGATCGGGAAATACATCGGGAGAGATTATTTCAGGTTCTACGCGCGCGCCATACCAGTCGAAAAAGGACTCGGTAATAGCCTGACAGATTTGCCGATGATCGATACCCTGCACAAATTCACTGAGATTGGCCACCCGCGAACGTACTGACGTGATGCCCTTGGCCTGCAACTTCTTGGGATCGGGATTCAGGTAATTCGCCAAACGACTGAGATCGGCATGGAGTAAAAGCGTGCCGTGGTGAAATCCACTCTGCTGCGTTTCTCGGTAGGCTGAACCGGAGATTTTTCGCTCACCCTCCGCGGTCAGTGCCACAAGATCATTGCGTCCCGAGGCGCTGGCGGTAATACCCAGGTTGGCCAGCGCATTAAGGATAATCTGGGTGGAAACACTTTTGTCGTATTCGGGTTTTCCGGCCATAAAGGTAAAGCAGGTGTTGCCGAGATCGTGAAATACCGCCCCGCCACCGCTGCTGCGGCGCGCCAGACGAATACCGTCCTGCTCCATACGCGCGGTGTTGCACTCTTTCCACGGATTTTGCGCCTGACCGATGACCACGGTTTCGGCATTGCGCCACAGAAAAAGTACCTTCTGGGTGGTCATTTGCCGAAAGATACAGTCTTCGACGGCCAGATTGAACCAGGGATCGTAAGAGTCGGAAAGTAGAAGGCGTAAGGCCGTCATAAATGGGTGTCCTGAAAGATGACCGTTTGAAAGGAGGATTGCTCGACAATGTCGTAAAGAGTCCGAAGACCTGAAATTAAATGCGTCGCGCCTGCCAATAGGCTTTGCGCCAATAGTCATTATCCAGCGAAGAACGAATCACGCCGCGGCTGGTTGAAGCATGAATAAATTCATCACCGGAATCATAGATGCCGACGTGCAGACCGTTTTCGCCCGCGCCGGTTTTAAAGAATACCAAATCACCGGGCAGCAGCTCTTTGCGCGAGACTTTGGTGCCGATTTTGGTTTGTGCGGCGGTGCTGCGTGGAAGAACTACGCCAAAGCGATCGCGGAAGGTTCTGAATACGAAGCCGGAACAGTCGATGCCGCCGCGTCCGAGCCCGCCATAGCGATACGGCGTGCCGTGCCATTCGCCAAGCTGGTCGTTAAGCTCTGCAACCACCGCCACGGAGTCGGCGAGATTCCCGCTGGGAGGGGGCGCATGACTGCTACAGCCGCTAAGGATAAGCGCCAACAATGCCATCAATGAATATAGAATTCTTGAGTGCTTAAACATTTCATTCTTTCCCTGGCTGACATCCCGAAACATTTACGCGCAAGGCGAGTAAAGGATAACGTGCCGTTATCAATGGATTAAAAGAATCTAACGTTATTTTATCTGTCGTCCAACTAAAATCGACGTGGAGGTAGAGAATTTCTTGTCATCTGGACGGGGGAATTGCCGATCGGGCACCCTGATGGTTAATCAGCCCGACACCCATGACAATCAGTATGGCGCCCAGAGATTTAAGCGCCTGCAAAGGCTCATTGAATACGGGCAGGCAGGCGGCCGCGAGATAAACCAGCGCGTAGCTCAGCCCGAGCAAACTGTAGGCACGATTAAGCGGCAGCCTTCGCAAGGCAAAGAACCAGCAGACCATCGACAATGCATACCCGGCGATCCCACTGAAAAGGGCGATCAGGGCGGGCAAATGGCCCATTATCAGGCTCGATTGCACCGTGTCGGGCAGGCTCGTCGGCAGCCGCATCACACTCCATTTCATGAGAAGCTGCGCCATACTGACCAAAAACAGGCTGGCGATACCCCACAGATAACCTTTCATCAGCGGATCCCCATCAAGGTAACGCCCAGCATGATAAATACGATGCCGAGCCAGTGACGTTTTTCGAGAGTTTCACCAAAACAGAACCGCGCACCGAGCGCAATCAATACAAAGTTCAAGCTAAGCAGAGGATAAGCCACACTCAACGGCAGATGCTGTAATACCCGCAGCCAACCCAGCAGCGCACAACCCATCAGTATAAGCGCCAGCATTATCCAGCCCAAAATAGCGGCTCGCGAGGCGGCGAGTTGCTGCGCGGCTTTTTCTGACACAGCTGACCCGCACAGGTAAAGATAATCACGCCAAATAGCAGCAGATAATCACTCATGGCAGCTTTTTATACACCAGCATTCTGAAGCGGTTGGCCTGGATTTCGACATCGGCCGGCGGGAAAAGCGCCGAGTTCTGCACCTTGTTGTCGAGCTTGACCAGCAGACTGACGTCTCCCTGGTTCGCGTGCCTTTATCAGCCAGCCCGCAAGAGCCTCGCTGCCAATGTAGCGCCCTTTAGCGTCTGGATAATTCAACCCGTATTCCAGCTCCCCCTTCTCGTCATACATCAGAATATCGCTGCGGCGCAGTTCCCATGCCAATCCGGCGGCCAATCCGACATCATTGGTCAACACAAAACGGCTCTGGCGCAGGAGTGGGCCGTTCTGCTGGATAAAGGCCTGCGGCTGTTTGGAGTCGATAACCCGCTGCGGAATGGCCTGCCCCACCAGCAGTGAAAGCACCAGTGGGCAGGCAGCGGCCCAATACCATCGCCGCGAGGCAGACAGGCTTATTGCTCCCGCCAGCGCCCAGCCAATGCAGCACAGTAATGCCATAAACCACGCGGCATGTTCATCGGGGGCATAAATTTTCCCGTTAAGCCTCGGTAAAAACGCCGAAAGCAGCAAGACCAGCGAAGTTAATGCGCCAAACAGCAGGTTGATCAGGCCATTGATTTTCAGGATTCGCAGGTGAGTCGATTGGCGTATCTGCTCAAGATAATCCGCCATCAGCAGCGCCAGGGGCGCAAAGCACGGCAAGATATAGGTGGGCAATTTCCCGTGCGCGATGCTGAAAAAATCAGCGGCATAATGGCCCAACTTAGCAGGAAGAACAGCTCGGAGCGCTGGGATTTACGTTTCCACGCCGCCCACAGCGCACCGGGCAATAGCGCCATCCACGGCAAGGTGCCCAGCAGCAGAATCGGCAGGTAATACCAAAACGGCGCGCCATGTTGTGCATCCTTTTCCGCAAAGCGCTGAATATGCTCGACCCAAAAAAAGTAGTTCCAGAAATCCGGCTCGCGCCTGCCAATGGCAATAACCCACGGCAGACTGAGCAACGCGGCGCTGGCAATAGCAAGCGGTCCCCAGCCCAGCAGGGTTTTAATCCGCCTTTCTCGCCAGACAATGGGCAGGACGGCAATCACCGGCAATGCCAGCGCCAGAAAGCCCTTGGTCATAAAGCCCATCGCGCAGACAAACCCGAGTGCTATCCAGCTTGTCATCTTGTGTTTGAGAGAGGTCACCCGCAAACAGAAATAGCTGCACAGCATCGCGGCGGTCATCCACAGCGTTATCATGGGATCAAGCACGCTATAAGTGCCAATACTGAATACCAGCACGCAGGAGAGATAGATGACCACTGCGCTGTAGGCTTTCTGCCGATTGCTCCAGAGGAGATTGGCGAGCCAGAACAACAGTAAAGCGCTTATGCCTGTTGAAAATACCGAGCCGAAACGCACGGCAAAATTGGAGTGTCCCCAGATTAACTGGCTGAGATTGTTTATCCAGTAACCTGCGTCAGGCTTTTCGAAATAGCGTAAGCCGAGAAAATGCGGCACTATCCAGTCGCCGCGCTGTAACATCTCGCGGCTGATTTCGGCATAACGTGTTTCATCGGGCATCCATAGGGCGCGAAGATTAAGCGGCAACAGATAGATGACGGCAAAATAGAGCAGCAGCAGGGGCCCAAGGGCGCGTTTAGGCAAGATGGGCATTTATTCGACTCCGGTTGACTGACGGCCTAACCACCCTTCCCGCCCCGGAAACGGTGCGCGCACGACACTGCCGATAGCGAGCTCACTGGAACGGGCAGGCAATAAACGGCCCAATTCACAAAAGTGCAGGCCGCGCTCTGCGGCGCGAGTCAAAAAATCGTCGAACATTGCCGCGCGGGACATTCCTTCCACCTCGGCGTGAAGGGTGTAAACCGCCAGTCCTGCGTTGTTGTCAATCAGATTCAGAATGTAGTTGTTGTAGCCTGCGTCGTTGATTTCACGGCCAATGACTTCATCGTAGGTGGGCAGTGTTACCGGAATTTGAACGGTTCCGGTGTCGCCGTTTTCAAGCCGTGGGCGAAACAGGCTGCCGCCGCGACAGTCGCTGTTATAGCGAAAACGGAATTTTTCCTTGATGTCGATGACTCGCGAGTCGGCGCGCCAACCCGGCACGGCCGAACAATCTACCGGTTTGCCGATCGCGTTTTCGAGCGCGACCTGCCCCTTTCGTATCTGCTTTTCGAGTTGATCGTCACTCCATTTCTCGACGTTGGCCTGCCACCCTTGATGATCCCAGGCATGGAGGCCGATTTCGTGTCCGCGCTCGGCTGTCTCTTTCATAATGCCCGCACAAGTTTTGGCTATGACTCGACCGGGCCATGCGGTTCCGGCAAAGAGAATATCCAGACCATAAAGTGAGGCGGCATTCGAGCGCAGCATCTTCCATAAAAATCGGGGTCGAAGCAGGCGCCATAAATGACGCCCCATGTTGTCTGGCCCGACGCTGAAAAAGAAGGTGGCGGTGATGCGATGTTTGTCCAGAATCCTTAACAGCTCGGGCACGCCATGCCGCGTACCGCTTAATGTATCGACGTCAATCCTCAGCCCGACCCTTCTATTTTCTTTCAACGGCTTACCCTACCTTTTCCGTTAACTCGACCGAGCGCAGGAAGAAGTCCAGCGTGGCTTCTACCGTTTTGTCCATGCTGACTTCCGGCTGCCAGTTGAGCAGACGACGGGCATTTTTAATGCTTGGCGTGCGGTGCTCGACATCCTGATAGCCCTTGCCGTAATAACTGCTGCTTTCCACCAGTTTCATACCGGCGAACGGAGGGAAATGGCTACGCAGTGGATGCGCCTCAAAGCTTTTCAGCAGCATCTCGGCCAGCTGGCGAATACTCGCTTCATTTTCGGGATTGCCGATATTGATTATCTGACCGTCACACAGGCCATCGCGGTTTTCGATAATTCTAAACAGCGCCTCGATACCATCGTTGATGTCGGTGAAACAGCGCTTCTGCTCGCCGCCGTCGATAAGCTTGATAGGCGAACCTTCGACCAGATTGAGAATAAGCTGGGTAATGGCACGTGAACTGCCGACCCGCGCGGCGTCAAGATTGTCCAGACGCGGCCCCATCCAGTTAAACGGACGGAACAGGGTAAAACGCAGCCCTTCTTTTGCGCCATACGCCCAGATGACGCGATCCAGAAGTTGCTTGGAGATAGAATAGATCCAGCGCTGCTTGTTGATAGGCCCGACTATCAGTCGCGAGGTGTCTTCATCAAACTCTTTGTCATCGCACATGCCGTAAACTTCGGAGGTCGACGGGAAGATAATCCGTTTTTTGTACTTCACGCAGTCGCGAACGATTTTCAGGTTTTCTTCGAAATCCAGCTCGAAAACGCGCAGAGGATTGCGGGTATATTCGATAGGCGTGGCAATGGCGACCAGCGGCAGCACGACGTCGCATTTCTTGATGTGGTATTCGATCCATTCGGAATGAATGCTGATATCGCCTTCAACGAAATGGAAACGCGGATTGCCCATAAATCGCCCGATGGCGTCGGAACTGATATCGAGACCATAGATTTCGTAATTATCATCGCGCAGCAGGCGCTCGCTCAGATGGTTACCGATAAAACCGTTAACCCCGAGAATCAACACGCGGGTCCGGCGTTTCATCACGGCGGTCGGTTTGGACGAGAGTCTGACATCAGGCATGATACCCATCTCGAGCGCCAGACGTGACCCCTGAACATAAAGCCCGGACTCATTCTGCCCCGCCAGTATCTCCAGCGCTCCTTCGCCGCAGGCCACAACCAGAGGATGACTCGAAAGCACGGTACCCGGCCGTTTGTCGTGTTGCATCTCCAGCGCCCGCGAGCGCCAGACGGTCAATTTCCGCTCGCCCAGATAGCTGAATGCGCCAGGATAAGGCTCTGTGACCGCGCGAACCAGGTTATGAATTTTCTGTGCCGGTTGCTGCCAGTGGATTTCGCCGTCGGCGGCCGTTCTGCGACCAAAATAGCTGGCGTGCGATTCGTCTTGCGGCGTGAGGCTGATTTCACCCACCCGTATGGTCGGCAAGGTTTTGGCGAGAAGCGTTTGTGCCGCATCCTTGAGTTTGCCGTGCAGGCTGAGTGCTGTGTCCTGCGGCGCGATATCAACCGCCAGCTGACTGACAATATCGCCCGCATCCGGACGTTTCACCATTTTATGCAGGGTAACACCCGTGTGCGTTTCGCCATGCAGCAGCGCCCAGTTGACCGGCGCACGTCCGCGGTAACGCGGCAGCAGCGAACCGTGCAGGTTGAACCCGCCCAAAGGCGCAATCGACAGCAAGGCATCACTCAGCAGGTTGCGGTAATAAAACGAGAAAATAATGTCGGGCTGCAAGGCGCGAATGTTATCCAGCCAAAGGGGATGGTTAACGTCTTCGGGCGCGTAGACCGGCAGATCCAGTTCGGCACCCACGCGCGCCACGGAAGAGAAAAACTGATTTTCATCGGGCGCATCGGCATGGGTAAATACCGCCTGAACGTCATAACCTGCCGCCACCAGTGCCTGTAAACCCACACAACCAATATCGTGATAGGCAAAAACGATCGCTTTCATAAGGTGTTTTCCTGATCTTTAGCGTTATCCACGGCGACCGCCCCGATAACTTTTTGCACAAAATAACGAGGCCGAGCCCGCACGTCGGTATAGATGCGCCCGATATACTCGCCAAGCAGCCCCATGCCAACAAACTGCGCGCCGACAAACATGAACAGCAGGGCAAAGAGCGTAAACACACCCTCTGCCGCCCATTCGGCACCAAAAATCAATCGCATTAACAACAATGTAACCGCCAGCAGGAAGCCGCAAAGCGCCACCACACTGCCCACAACGCTAAGCATGCGCAGCGGTGTCGTGGTCAAACAGGTAATCAGGTCAAACATCAGATTGACCAGTTTCATCAAGTTGTATTTCGAATCGCCATACGCCCGCTCGGCGTGCTGAACGGGGATTTCGGCAGTGCGACGCGCAAAGGTGTTGGCCAGTATGGGAATAAAGGTGCTGCGCTCGTGGCAATTGAGCATGGCCTTGACGATATGTCGACGGTAGGCCCGCAGCATGCAGCCGTAATCGCCCATTGCCTTGCCGGTGGCGCGCTGAATCATCAGGTTGATAACTCGCGAGGCATTTTTGCGAAACCACGAATCCTGACGATTGGCACGCACGGTACCTACCACGTCATAGCCTTCTTCGGCTTTCCGAACCAGATGCGGGATCTCTTCGGGCGGATTCTGGAGGTCGGCGTCAAGCGTAATAATCAAATCGCCCGTGACCTGATTGAAACCGGCCATAATGGCCGAATGCTGTCCATAGTTGCGGTTAAGCAGCACGGCCACCACGCAGTTTTCGGGATCTTCAGCCGCATCGGTCAACATCTCGGCCGAATTATCGGTACTGCCATCATCCACCAGCACGATTTCAAATGTCTGGGTTAACTGCCGACAGGCCGCCAGTGTGCGAGTCAGCAAGGCGGGTAAACTTTCCTGTTCGTTAAAAACCGGAATGACTATCGAGACTTTCTGTATGGCTTCAAATTGTGACACGGGTCTTCTCCAGCAGGGATAGCAGCACGTTGGTGACGCGATCCACATCGCTGTCCTGCATATCCGGGAACAGCGGTAAACTGCACAGCCGTGCGCTATTCCATTCGCTGTGCGGCAAAGAAAGGTCGGGATAGCGCTCACGGTAAAATTTCTGGGTATGTGCGGCGCGAAAATGCAGGCCGGTACCAATACCCTGCTCTTTCAATGCCTCCATCAGGGCGTCTCTGTCGATGCCGCAGCTTGCCTCGTCAACACGAATGATAAACAGGTGCCAGCTATGCAGATGGGGATACGTCGGGATATGCAGCGGCAGGAAGGGCGTACCCTGTAGCTTTTGCAGGTAACGCTCGGCGAGTGCGGCGCGGCGCGCATTCATTTCAGATAGACGCCTTAGCTGCACGACCGCTATCGCGGCATGAACATCCGACAAATTGTACTTGTAGCCCGGCTCAATCACCTCGGCTTGCGGACGACGGCCCAGAGCCTGTCTGTCGAAGGCATCGACGGCCAGACCATGGAATTTCAGCATTCTGACTCTGGCGGCCAGCGCGTCGTCGTCGGTGGCAATGATTCCGCCTTCCGCACAGGTCATGTTTTTAATGGCGTGGAAGGAAAAGATAGCCGTACCCTGTGCGCCAATCCAGCGCTCCTGATAGCGACTGCCTGCCGCATGGGCTGCATCTTCAATCAGGGCGATGCCATGTTGCTCGGCGAGCGCGTAAAGCGGGTAGAGATCCAGCGCAGCACCTGCGTAATGAACAGGAATAATGGCTTTGGTTTTAGGCGTAATGGCCGCTGCTACCTCTTCGGGCCTTACCATTAACGTGTTGGGGTCGACATCGACCATGACCGGTTCCGCACCCAGCAGCACAATCATGTTGAGAGTGGACACCCAGGTCTGCGAGGGCGTGATAACTTCATCGCCGGGGCCGATGCCGAGTGCCAGCAGCGTGATATGCATTCCGCCGGTTGCGGAACTCACCGCAATGGCGTGTTTACTGCCAAAGGTGGCGCAGAAATCCTGCTCAAGCTGATGGGTTTGCGGACCCGTAGTAATCCACCCGCTACGCAATACCTGCCCGACGGCGTGAATTTCTTCTTCCCCCATCGAGGGGCGCGAAAAAGGTAAAAAGTTTTCCATCGCGTATATCCTGTCGTTAATGGATCCCGTTAAGGGACCCAATTAATGGATCACGTTAACGCTCATCGTTTTCAGACGTTAGAAACAGTTATATTTTCGAGTGTAGCGTTCACTTATTTAACGGTAAGTAAACATGCCCTATTCATCGTGATAAGATTATTTTCGTTTATGCTTAATTTAACCTTAAGAAAATAAAAGAGATAATAAAGCACGAATTACCAATAAATTTTCTTTTAAAACAAAAGGTTAAAGAAAGCCATCTCGACAGGCCAATATGGGGAGGTGTTTTTAAATAAAGAGAATATTGCAAAGAAAAGGCAGTTTATTATTTTTTCAAGAATGGAACTTTTACCATTTCTTAAACCTCGGGATTAACTTAATAATACATGAATCATTTCAGCACGTCAGGATCCAGTCTTTTCCAGCGACCTGATGCTGCTGAAAATAAACCCCATAGACCGGTGTCAGATTCGCTGGCTGCATAACTTCTTCGGGCGAGCCGCGTTTAATGACCTTGCCATTATTCATTAACCACACGTGATGAGCATGGTGCAGGGTATGATTGAGATCATGGTCGCTGACGACGGCAATACCGCCCGCCGCGCAAAAGGCATCGACAAGCTGGTCTGTCGCCTGCTGATGGGCAATATCCAGACTGTTTGCCGGTTCATCGAGCAGCAGAAGTCGACCCTGGGGGTTAATCGTGGGCCAAACCTGCAAAAGTGCGGCGACAATTCGCACGCGCTGCCACTCCCCGCCGGAGAGACGCGTAATCGACGAGGCGAGTTTATCGGCAAGATGAAGACGGTCGCACAGCATCATTAATGTCTCTTCAAGCGCAGCGGGTGCGACGCCCGCGGGTTGATGCAGCGACAGATACTGAAAAACCGGCATTACCGAAAGCGGTAAATACTGCTGGCGTAGATAGCTGCGATAGCGCGACAGCGCCTGACCGGTAAGCGCCGACAGCGGTTGACCCGCGAGAGATATTTCGCCCTCTGCCGGTAACATGCCCGCCATGCTCGCCAGCAGAGTGCTTTTCCCGGCCCCAGTTCGGCCCGATGATGTGCACGCGGGATCCGGCCGCGACTTCGGCACTCAAGGCGGCAACACGTCCGGTGACGGCCAGACTTTCAATCTTGAGCATGGTTTGGCCTGTTATCGGCAAGTTACTCCTGCGCCCTGAAAAACAGGACGCATTCCCTTAACGTGATTTCGTAATCATGACTTCGCGATCGCGGCTTTCACCGCGTTGACCAGAATCGGGTCTTCAGGCGTCATGTCCGGTGCAAAGCGCTGAATAACCTGACCATCGCGGCCAATCAGAAATTTTTCAAAGTTCCAGAGGATGTTGCCTGGCTGAAGCGGTTCACGGCCTTTACTCGCCAGACGTTGATAAAACTCGCTGCCTTCGGGTTTGACCGCCTCGGATTTTGCGGCAATCAGGGATTTATAGAGCGGATGACGCCCTTCCCCGTTGACTTCAATTTTGCTGAACATCGGAAAACTTACGCCAAACTGCGTGCTGCAAAAGGTCTGAATTTCTTCTTCCGTACCAGGTTCCTGCGCCCCGAATTCGTTGCACGGAAAGCCGAGCACCTCAAAACCCTGCGCGTGCCACTGCCGATAAAGGCTTTCAAGCCCTTCGTATTGTCGGGTCAGGCCGCACTGAGAGGCGACGTTGACCACCAGCAGCACCTTGCCTTCATACGCGCCAAGGGTTGTCGATTTGCCATCGATGGTCGTCAGAGGGGTGGCATAGATTGCGTTGCTCATGAGTCATCTCCTGTGTGAAATGTTTTGGAAAAAAGGTGAAAAGTCAGTGTCGGCCCGACGGCCGTTAATCGCCTTTGTCTGCACGCGACAGCAACCAGATAAACAGCGGTGCGCCCAAAATGGCCGTGACCACACCCACGGGCAGCTCGGCTGACGAGAGCGCCATACGCGCGGTTACGTCGGCCAGCAGCAGCACGATACCGCCTGCCAGCGCGCAGGCGGGCAGGAGGCGGCGCTGATCGGTGATGCCGGACAAGCGTAACAGATGAGGGATAACGAGTCCGACAAAGCCGATTACGCCCGCGAGCGCCACGCTGATTCCGACTATCCAGCCCATCGCCAGCACCAGTAAATTACGCCATAGAACAACGGACAAGCCGAGTTGCTGTGCCTGACCAACGCCAAGCGACAGCAGATTGAGCGTTTTCCCCTGACAGCATAACCACACCAGCACGGGCAATAACAGCAGTCCCAACCAGGACTGACGCCAGTCGATGCCGCCAAAACCGCCCATCATCCAGTACATCAGTTGTCGTAAATCCAGACTGGAACTGAAATAAGTGACCCACGTCATCACGGCGCTGCAAATTATGCCGATAGCTACACCCACCAGCAGCAGGCGGGAGTGGGCGAAAAAGCGTTTTCGCGCAAAATGCAGCAACAGCAAGGTAACCGCCAGCGCGCCCATAACCGCACTCAGGCTCATCACCCAATCCGGCAGCAGGCCGTGACCCAGCATGACACACGCGACCAGTGCCACGCCGCCACCGCTGGCCACGCCAAGCAATCCGGGTTCGGCCAGCGGATTTTCAAACAGCGATTGCATCACCGCCCCGCTCACGGCAAGCCCGGCCCCCACCAGAATCACGCCGAGCGCCCGAGGCAGGCGAATCTGCCAGATAAAGAGTCTGGCCTCGGACGACAACCATTGAGTAGGCCACAGCCAGCGTTCACCGGCGCACAGGCTGAACGTCAGCACCAGTATCAGCAGCGCCAGAAGCAGCCACAGGCGTTGGCTGTCACGGCGCTTGTGTTGCGATTCAAGCCGGGAAAATGTAGGAAACGATGACATAGGGCGTGCTGCGGCTTCTGACTGATTATCTCCCTATATTAGACAGTTAACAGAGGATTTGAATGCTTATTGCGAGGTGTCACGGAAAAATCATAAAAAAAACCGCCGCATAACGATGCGACGGTCTGTCCGGATTGGCATTTTCAGGCTGTGCCGGAAGGCCTAGCGGTGCTGATCCTGCGGAGGCACAGGCTGGCCGTGGCCTGCGTTGTCTTTGGGACCATGATTATCCTGCGGGCCGTGGTTGCCGTGGTTCTGCTCGTGCTGCGGCTCGCGATGAGGTTGCGGTCTGCCTGCATCGTGTTTCGGCGGCGGCGCCGCTTCCCAGCGGTTGCCATGCCAATACATGCCGCGGCTGTTGCGCTCGCCCATGTGTTTGTTCTGGTGATTGCGCCACCACTGCGGCGTGCGCCAGTCATAGCCATCCCAGTAATCGCCACGGGAGTTTTTATCACCAATGTGAATGGATCCACCTGGCACGTTCAGATCGACGGATACGGTTCGCCTGCGCAACATTAACCTGAGCAAGAGCAGGCAGGGCCAACGCGATACACAGCATCAAATGAGATTTTTTCACACAGTTCACCTTAATATTATTGTTCTGCGAAATATTACAGATCTGCGGAATTTATATCAGGGGGAATAAAGGGTGACTATGAGAATAAAAGAGCTTTTCGTTTGCCTTGCAGCTAATTTACAATAAACGCACAAATGTATCCCACCTGAAATAAATCAGCAGAATTTTGCGTAAATAAGCTTCAATTTTCATAATTACGCTAACAACTCTTAACGTTAGTCTGACAACAACGTTTCCTTGTTTTATTTATAATCGGACTGTTTAATCAAACAAAGGAATTATTATGCGTCGTTTATTGGCATTTGTTACGGTAGCTCTGGTCGCGTGTAGCCTGAGCGGCTGCCTGTTCCCTCCGGTTCTGGGGCCCTGGCGGCGGCGGTGGTCACGGCGGTGGTGGTGGTGGCGGCGGTTGGCATGGCGGCGGCCCTGGCCGTTAATATCACGCTCGCTTAATCGCCCTGCAATGTATTTATTGCATCAAGCCGGTTAATACAGTGAATCATACTAAAAGGGGCTGCGGTCCCTTTTTTATTTGACTTTAATCATCCGGTCAATAATAAATAAACCTCGCGCCTTAAACCCTTTCAGAAAAGACTTCCCTTCTCTCCTGCGACGAAATTTAATCTATCAGACTATTCCTGAAGATCCCAACACCTTAACGTTATCTTTTCATTTCTGGCGAATAATTTTCAAACGACACACTTAAGTCATATTTCCGCTGATTTATGCACAAAAAAAAGGCCGCGATGTGCGGCCTTTTTATCAGTCGTGCTTATTCTTTCGGAGTGGCGTTTTCCACTCTGCTTTTCAACTTCTGTCCTGGACGGAAGGTCACCACACGGCGCGCCGTAATAGGAATGTCCTCGCCAGTTTTCGGGTTACGCCCCGGACGTTGGTTTTTGTCACGCAGATCAAAATTGCCAAAGCCAGACAATTTAACTTGTTCACCGTTCTCCAAAGCACGACGTACTTCTTCAAAGAACAGCTCAACCAGGTCTTTGGCATCCCGTTTGCTCAGCCCGAGCTTCTCAAACAGGTGTTCTGACATTTCAGCTTTAGTAAGCGCCATAGGTTCAATCCCTCAAGGATGCTTGGAATCGCTGTTTTAGGGCCTCTACACATCTTGCAACAGTAGCGGCGATCTCCTCTTCTTCCAGTGTACGAGCGGTATCCTGCAATACCAGACTGATAGCCAGGCTTTTAAAACCATCCGCTACGCCCCTGCCACGGTACACGTCAAATAAGTTTACGCCAACTACCTGATTTGCGCCAACTTTCTTACACTCTACCAAAATATCGTCTGCGGCGACGTTTTCAGGCACGACAATCGCGATGTCGCGACGGTTCGCCGGGAAGCGCGAAATCTCGTGCGCATCAGGCAGGACGCGGTCTGCGAGCTTATTCCACAGCATTTCGAACACCACCGTACGACCATTCAGGTCCAGTTTACGCTCGAGCTCAGGATGCACTACTCCAATGAAACCAATACGTTCGCCGTGTAAATAAATGGCAGCACTCTGTCCCGGATGCAGCGCCGGATTGACTTCGGCCTTGAACTGAATATCGTCCAATTTGCCGGTAAGCTCAAGAATCGCCTCAAGATCACCTTTCAAATCGTAGTAGTCAACCGCATTGCGCGCCAGGTCCCAATGTTCCTCATTGCGATTGCCTGCAATGACACCAGACAGCATGACATCCTGACGGATACCCAAATAAGCTTCGGAATCAGGCACAAAGCGCAGGCCACTTTCGAACAGACGGACGCGACCCTGCTGACGATTCTGGTTATAAACCACTGAAGAAAGCAAACCTGTCCATAAAGAGAGGCGCATTGCAGACATTTCGACGGAAATCGGGCTTGGCAGCATCAGCACGTCTTCGCCCGGATGCAGCCATTGCTGCACTTTAGGATCGACAAAGCTGTAGGTAATCGCTTCCTGGAAACCGCGGTCAACCAGCAGATTTTTAACACGTTTCAGCGACAGGTCGGCTTCGCGATGCTGGGTCATGACCAAATCGGCCTTGACCGGCACATCCGGAATATTGTTGTAGCCGTAAACACGTGCCACTTCTTCCACCAGATCTTCTTCGATTTCCATGTCGAAACGCCAGCTTGGTGCAACGGCAACCCAGCGACCTTCCTGCACCTCGACCTGGCAACCCAGACGCTGAAGGATATCGGTCACTAGCGCATCTTCCACGTGGTGACCAATCAGACGATCCAGTTTTTCACGGCGCAGCGTAATGCTGGCCGCTTTCGGCAAGGTGGATTCGGTTGTTGCATCGATAACCGGACCCGCCTGTCCGCCGCAGATTTCCAGCAGCAGCGCAGTGGCACGCTCCATCGCCTGGTATTGCAGCGCAGAGTCGACGCCACGCTCGTAACGGTGCGAAGCGTCGGTATGCAGACCCTGACGACGTGCACGGCCGGTAATGGACAGCGGATTGAAGAATGCGCACTCCAGCAGCACGTCCTGCGTCTGGTTCGTTGACGCCGGAATGCTCGCCGCCGAAAATTCCGCCCATCGCCAGCGCCTTGTTGTGGTCGGCAATGACAAGCACGTCGTCGTTCAGCTTGGCAGTGGTGCCATCAAGCAGCGTCAGCGTTTCGTCTTTCCGAGCCAGACGCACGACAATGCCGCCTTCAATGCGGTTCAGGTCGAATGCATGCATCGGCTGACCCAGCTCGAGCAGCACGTAGTTGGTGATATCAACCACGGGATCGATGGAGCGGATACCGCAGCGACGCAGCTTTTCGCTCATCCACAGCGGCGTGGCCGCCGCTACGTTGATGCCTTTGACAACGCGACCCAGATAGCGCGGACAGGCGTCGGTCGCCTGCACATCGATGGGCAGCACGTCGCCAATGGTAGCCGGTACGGCGTCCATCGCCGGCGCATTCAGCGGCAGCTGGTTGATCACGGCAACATCGCGGGCAATACCGATAATGCCGAGACAGTCGGCACGGTTCGGGGTGACGCTGATTTCGATGGTGTTGTCATCGAGTTGCAGGAATTCACGGATATCGGTACCGATTGGCGCATCCAGCGGCAACTCGATGATCCCTTCGCTTTCGACATTGATGCCCAGCTCGCCGAAGGAGCACAGCATACCTTCGGACGGCTCGCCACGCAGCTTGGCGGCCTTGATTTTGAAATCGCCCGGCAGAACGGCACCGACGGTAGCCACGGCCACTTTCAGGCCCTGACGGCAGTTTGGTGCGCCGCAGACGATGTCCAGCAGACGATCGCCGCCGACGTTGATTTTGGTCACGCGCAGTTTGTCGGCATTCGGGTGCTGACCGCACTCGACGACTTCACCCACGACCACACCGTGGAAAGCCCCGGCAACGGCGTCGACGCCGTCAACTTCCAGACCGGCCATGGTAATTTGTTCGGATAATTCTTCGCTGCTGATGGCTGGGTTTACCCACTCGCGCAACCAGAGTTCACTGAATTTCATGTGATATTCCCGCCTTACTTAAACTGTTTGAGGAAACGCAGATCGTTTTCGAAGAATGCACGCAGATCGGTCACGCCATAGCGCAGCATGGTGAGACGCTCCATGCCCATACCGAAGGCAAAGCCCGAATAGATTTCAGGGTCAATGCCTACGCTGCGCAGAACGTTCGGGTGAACCATGCCGCAGCCCAGCACTTCGAGCCACTTGCCGTTCTTGCCCATCACGTCGACTTCCGCGGAAGGTTCGGTGAACGGGAAGTAGGACGGACGGAAACGAATCTGCAAATCGGCTTCAAAGAAGTTGTTCAGGAAGTCGTGCAGCGTGCCTTTCAGATTGCTGAAAGAGATGTCCTTGTCGACGATCAGGCCTTCCATCTGGTGGAACATTGGCGTATGGGTCTGGTCGTAATCGTTACGATACACGCGACCCGGCGCAATGATGCGGATTGGCGGCTGCTGGTTTTTCATGGTGCGGATCTGCACGCCGGAAGTCTGGGTGCGCAGCAGACGGGTCGCATCGAACCAGAAGGTGTCGTGGTCGGCACGTGCCGGGTGGTGGCCCGGAATATTCAGGGCATCGAAGTTATGGTAGTCATCTTCGATTTCAGGACCGGTCTCGACGGAGAAGCCCAGTTCGCCAAAGAAGGTTTCGATGCGGTCGATGGTGCGCGTTACCGGATGCAGGCCACCGTTCTCGATACGACGACCCGGCAGGGAGACATCAATGGTCTCCTGCGCCAGACGCGCATTCAGTGCGGCAGATTCAAGGTCGTTCTTGCGCGCATTCAACGCGTCCTGAACTTCCTGCTTGGCCTGGTTGATGACCGCGCCGGCTGCCGGGCGCTCTTCCGCCGGCAGTTCGCGCAGGGAAGTCATCTGCAGGGTCAAATGGCCCTTCTTGCCTAAATATTCGACGCGAACCAAATCTAACGCGGCGACGTCATGGGCACTCTCTACGGCTGCCTTGGCTTGGGCAACCAGTTCTGCGAGATGTGACATTGCTTTCCTCTTCTTCTGGCCGATATGACCCGATGTGAAATAAAAGTTTGAGTAATTCTTGTTTTTAGTTCGGCAATAGCAAAAAAAAGCCTCCACGAGGGAGGCTTTAGCGCTAGTTTCCGTTTCTTCTCTTACGCGCGAAAGCCTTCCTGAGTCAGGCGCTAAAGTAAAAAAAGAAACGGAAAATAGCCGCATTCATGCTTGCAGAACCTTAATCATCACACTGGAGATCCGGAGGTGTAGGCTTTCCGGAAATATAAAAGAGGGAGCAAGCTCCCTCTTTCACCTGACTTACGCCAGAGCTGCTCTCGCTTTTTCGACCAGTGCAGAGAATGCCACTTTGTCGAATACTGCGATATCAGCCAGGATCTTACGGTCAATTTCGATCGAAGCTTTTTTCAAGCCGTTGATGAATTTGCTGTAAGACATGTCGTTCTGACGTGCTGCTGCGTTGATACGCGCAATCCACAGCTGACGGAACTGACGTTTTTTCTGACGACGGTCACGGTAAGCGTATTGACCAGCTTTGATAACAGCCTGGAATGCAACACGATATACGCGCGAACGGGCACCGTAGTAACCTTTCGCCTGCTTTAAAATTTTCTTGTGACGTGCACGTGCAATCACACCACGTTTTACGCGAGCCATATGCTCTCCTGAGTTTTATTCTTGATTAAAAAAAGTGATATATCTTTACGGATATATTTTTAAGCGTACGGCAAGCATGCAGCAACCAGACCCAAATCGTTCTTGGATACTTGGCCTTTTGGACGCAGGTGACGTTTACGCTTAGTCGATTTTTTGGTCAGAATGTGACGCAGGTTAGCGTGCTTACGCTTAAAACCGCCATTGGCAGTCTTTTTGAAGCGTTTAGCGGCGCCGCGTACTGTTTTGATCTTTGGCATTATAAATAATTCCACTTCGCATTGTTGATAACATGAATCAGTAAGGCGAACATGACCCACAGTGTGCGAACACACCGTGAGCCAGGCTACTTGAGAGCCTTATTGTTTCTTCTTGGGTGCGAGCACCATAATCATCTGACGGCCTTCGATCTTCGTAGGGAAGGATTCGACCACTGCCAGATCAATATCTTCACACAGGTCTTTACGGACGCGGTTAAGCACTTCCATGCCGATCTGCTGGTGCGCCATTTCACGGCCGCGGAAACGCAGCGTGATCTTGGCTTTATCGCCATCTTCCAGAAAGCGAATCAGGTTGCGTAGTTTGACCTGATAGTCGCCATCATCGGTACCAGGTCGGAATTTGATTTCCTTAACCTGAATGACTTTTTGCTTCTTCTTCTGTTCTTTGGTCGATTTGCTCTTCTCGTAGAGGAATTTGCCGTAATCCATGATTCGGCAAACTGGCGGCTCGGCATTCGGACTGATTTCTACTAAATCAACACCAGCTTCCTCAGCTTTTTCAAGAGCTTCATTCAGACTGACAATACCAATCTGCTCGCCATCGACGCCAGTTAGGCGAACTTCTTGCGCGCGAATCTCTCTGTTAATGCGATTAGGACGCGCCGGTTGAACTCGTTTTCCGCCTTTAATACTTTATTCCTCCAGTTGATGAAGACTTCTGCTGCGGATCTCCGCTAACAGTTTGTCTACGACTTCGCTAACGTCCATGCTTCCCAGGTCTTTACCGCGGCGGGTACGAACGGCAACTTTGCCTGCTTCGACCTCTTTATCACCACAAACCAACATATAGGGAACACGACGCAGCGTGTGTTCGCGAATTTTAAAGCCAATCTTCTCATTTCTCAAGTCGGCTTTAACGCGAATACCTGCATCTTGCAGTTTTTTGGTCAATTCTTCGACGTAGGCAGCCTGTGTATCGGTAATATTCATTACCACTACCTGTACCGGAGCAATCCAGGTTGGGAAGAAGCCCGCGTATTCTTCGGTCAGAATACCAATGAAGCGTTCCATTGAACCCAAAATGGCTCGGTGAATCATAACCGGGGTCTTACGATCGTTGCTTTCGCCGATGTAAGTGGCGTCTAAACGCTCCGGTAATGAAAAGTCGAGCTGCACGGTACCACACTGCCACGCACGATCCAAACAATCATGCAAGGTAAATTCAATTTTTGGTCCGTAGAAGGCCCCTTCGCCCGGCTGATATTCGAAAGCGATGTTATTTTCGACTAACGCAGCGGCAAGGTCTTTCTCGGCACGGTCCCACATTTCGTCGGTACCGATACGCTTGGCAGGACGGGTGGACAGCTTGACTACCACTTTTTCGAAGCCAAAGGTGCCGTACACATCATAGACCATTTTGATGCAGCTGTTCACTTCGGTGCGAACCTGCTCTTCGGTACAGAAGATGTGGGCGTCGTCCTGAGTGAAGCCACGCACACGCATCAGGCCGTGCAGGGCACCCGACGGCTCGTTGCGGTGACAGCTACCAAATTCGGCCATGCGCAGCGGCAGATCGCGATAAGACTTCAACCCCTGGTTGAAAATCTGCACGTGACCCGGGCAGTTCATCGGCTTGATGCAATATTCACGGTTCTCGGAAGAGGTGGTGAACATCGCTTCCTTGTAGTTGTCCCAGTGTCCGGTTTTTCCCAGAGCACGCGGTCCATCATGAACGGGCCCTTGACTTCCTGATACTGGTACTCTTTCAGCTTCATGCGCACGAAAGCTTCCAGCTCGCGGAAGATAGTCCAGCCGTCATTGTGCCAGAACACCATACCCGGCGCTTCTTCCTGCATGTGGTACAGGTCAAGCATCTTGCCGATTTTACGGTGATCGCGCTTGCCCGCTTCTTCCAGACGCTGCAGGTAGGCATTCAGCTGCTTCTTGTCAGCCCATGCCGTGCCGTAGATACGCTGCAACATTTTGTTGTCGCTGTCGCCACGCCAGTAGGCACCGGAGGTTTTCTGCAGTTTGAAATGATGGCAGAAACGCATGTTCGGTACGTGCGGACCCCGACACATATCGACGTATTCTTCGTGATGATACAGGCCGGGACGGTCGTCATGGCTGATGTTTTCATCAAGAATGGCAATCTTGTACTGCTCGCCGCGACTCTCGAAGGTGTCGCGCGCTTCCTGCCAGCTGACTTTCTTTTTGACGACGTCGTAATTCTTTTCAGCCAGTTCGTGCATGCGCTTTTCAAGCAGATCCAGATCTTCCTGGGTCAGCGTGTGGTCCAGATCGACGTCGTAATAGAAACCGTTGTCGATGGTAGGACCGATAGCCATCTTGGTGTTGGGCCAGAGTTGCTTGATGGCATGACCCAGCAGGTGCGCGCAGGAGTGACGGAGAATTTCCAGACCGGCATCGTCTTTTGCGGTAATGATGGCTAACTGAGCATCGTTCTCGATGAGATCGCCGGCGTCAACCAGCTCACCGTTTACCCGACCGGCGATACAGGCTTTCGCCAGACCCGGACCGATATCCAGTGCTACATCATAGGGAGAAACGGGATGATCAAACTGACGCTGACTTCCGTCAGGGAGAGTAATAACAGGCATGTTCTTTCCTTATCTACAGTGGTGCCCCACACGACAGAGCACATATAGAAAAATATATGTATTTGAGTTCATCTGGTTTATCGCGCTATTCGACTTTACCTTGCCAAATATGTACACGCCTAAGCTCGAAATACGGCGGAGTTTAGGGTGTGACGCGAAAAACTGGGTAGAGTGTAGCACCCGTAAAGCGCATTTTTCCAGCAACTTACACGGATGCAGCACATTTTATTCGTCGGACTGTCCGTGAACCTAGCGCATCGCCAGATAGGCGTTGTTCACTTTCCACAGATAGCGCGGTGCCTGAGCGGCAGGATGGTTGTTCTGAATATGCCTGTAAAACTGCTGCGGGGTCATCTGATTGATTTTCGCAACGGCATAGACCCGGTCTTTCGAGAAGGTTCGTAGCAGTGCACCGGCGCCGTTTGCATAAGCAACTGTCGTGGCATAACGCAGGGTCTCGGGATTGTTGATCCCGGCCAGCTGCTGCTGCAACATGCTTAGGTAAGCGGTGCCCAAATCGATATTCACGCTCGGGTCTTTCAGGGCAGAGGTCGAAGGCTGCCCGTTGCGCCCTTTCAGACGGTAGGCGTCGCGACCGGCGGTCGAGGCCTTGAGCTGCATTAATCCGACGGCATTGGATTTGCTGACGGCGGCCGGATTAAATCCGGATTCGACCTGAATAATGGCCTTGACCAGTGTTTCATCAACCCCATAGGTGCTGGCGGCCTGCTTGATAACACTTCCGTATGGCCCCTGATGCATAAGCGAAGGGGTGTCGGGGATACGTTGTTGTGGAAGCAATCTGCTTGTTTGCGTTGGGGTTTCTTTCGCGCACCCAACCAATAGTAGCGCTGTCGTCAAATAGAGAAATTTGAGTTTCAAATGAGTTATCTCGCAGCAAGGACGAAAGCAAGCATATACATATTTTTTGAGCACCTGAATATATTTTTCGACTAATATCAAGAATGGTAGATGAAACAAGGATCTGAGGATTTAGTCGATCGGATAAATCCTGTATTAATGTCAGGTTTCGTATAGACGCCGTTATATAGCATTTTTTAAACCGCTTTCCCGATTTACATTATCGAAACGGATAATCTTTATAACAGGGATATTTTCGGTCAGGCTGTGCAGTCGATCGGAGTTTTTACGCGTGAGAAACGCTAACGTAATGAATTATCAGGCCAGTCAGAAGGGGTAATACCATGTGGCAAGCCGTTAATCGTCTGTTGAGTGAACATCTGGGTAAAGCCGAAATTCGTGAACGCGTCGAGTTGCCCGGAGGCGAAATTCATGCCGCCTGGCGGGTTAATTACGGCGACCACGAAGTCTTTGTTAAATGTAATTCCCGAGAGATGTTACCTCTCTTTGCCGCCGAAGCCGATCAGCTGGCGATGCTGGCAAAGAGTAAAACGGTAGCCGTCCCCGATGTTTACGGCGTGGGCAGCGATCGCGACTACAGCTTTTTGCTGCTGGAATACCTGCCGATGACGTCGCTTGATGTCGACAACGCCTACCTTTTGGGTCAACAGCTCGCCGCCTTGCATCAGTGGAGCGAACAGCTCGAATTCGGACTGGATTTCGACAACGAACTGGCAACGGTGCCGCAGCCAAACGCCTGGCAACGCAAATGGTCAACCTTCTTCTCGCAGCAGCGCATTGGCTGGCAACTGCAACTGGCGGCCGAAAAAGAGATTATTTTCGGCGATACCGAACTCATCATCGAGCGCGTGAGAGCTAGATTGCAAAACCACCAGCCGCAGCCTTCCCTGCTGCACGGCGATCTCTGGCCCCACAATTGTGCGCAGTCGGAACACGGACCGGTCATTTTCGATCCGGCCTGCTACTGGGGTGACCGCGAATGCGATCTCGCCATGCTGCCGCTCTATCCCAATATTCCTTCGCAACTGTTCGACGGTTATCAAAGCATGACGACACTTCCGGCGGGCTATATTGAACGCCAGCCGGTGTATCAACTTTATTATTTATTGAATCGCAGCAACCTGTTTGGCGGCCAGCACAGCGTGGTGGCACAGCGCGCCATTGAACGTTTATTGCAGGAAACCTAATCAGCTTTTCAGGGGTTTGCCTGTAATTGTTTACCCACAAAAAAGCCTGACCATAATAATATGATCAGGCTTTGTTTTTTTCAGGAATAATTCAGCTTTTACTCAGCTTTTACTCAGACTGATTACGTCGCTATGAAGGAATCAGGCCTAATAGTTTCATCACGAAATAGGCGGCAATCGCAATAATCAGCGGCAGAATATAGAGCGGGAAATATTGCAGGAAAATCGTGTGGCGAGGAATGACAATTCGCTCTTCGATTTGCTGCTGCGTGCGCGCCTCGGTGGTTTTGGTTTGTTCCAGAATCATTTGATCCTGCACGCCTTCGCGGATGTGTCTTACCTGACGTGACATGCGCGCCCCACTCGCCTGCAAGGCCAACCCGACAAAAATCAGCCAGTAAATCAGGAGGAACATGAAGTTGGCGCTGGTCAAGCCCTGCCCCAGCACCGGAAGCGGCGCGTTGTTCCAGAAGACGTGCAGGAACGGGGTGTTGAACTTGGCCATATCCACCATCACATGCACAAAATCGACCATTACTGCGTTGATGCCCTTTTCAGCTCTGGCCTGCTCGTAAAAAAGTTGAGCAGCGAAATAACCGTCGAGAGCAACGCAGGGATAAAAATCACCCATCCCAAGATGCGTTTTAAGACGGCGACGCGCCCTGCCTGTTGATACGTCATGAATTCCCCTTGTTAGGACGTCTCGTTTGAGAGGTCAGTTTAACCATAGTTAACGAAAGACGCCCAAAATTTTAGGTAACATCTTTTGGTCACTCACTATTTCATCGGGAAGCCGCCAAGATGTCTATGCTATGCTCCGTGAGACAACCCGCAAATTCAGTGTAATAGGGAGTGGTAAAAATGAGTCAGGTAAAACCCGTTCAGGCCGCAATTTTTGACATGGATGGACTGCTGATTGATTCGGAACCGTTGTGGATGCAATCCGAGCTGGAAATTTTTGAAAGCGTGGGCGTCGATATCTCCAAAAAGGATTTGATCCCCCATACCCTGGGTCTGCGTATCGACCAGACCGTGCGCCTCTGGGCGCAGGTGCTGCCGTGGAAAGGCGTGAGCGAAGCCGAAGTAACGGCAAGGATTATTGCCCGCACCATCGAGCAGGTGGAGCGGACCCGTCCGCTGCTGCCGGGCGTTGAAGACGCGCTGAAACTCTGTCAGGCGCGAGGACTCAAGATTGGACTGGCTTCGGCCTCGCCGCTGCACATGCTGGACAAGGTGCTCGAGATGTTCAACCTGCAATCCTACTTTCAGACTCGCCAGTCCGCCGAGCATCTGCCCTACAGCAAGCCCCATCCCGAAGTCTATTTGCAGGCCGCGGCGGCGCTTGGCGTGGATCCTCTCGACTGCGTGACCCTCGAAGACTCGTTTAACGGCATGATTGCCACCAAGGCGGCGCGCATGCGTTCGATTGTCGTGCCGGATCCTCTGCTGGGTGAAGACCCGCGCTGGGCGCTGGCCGATGTCAAACTGTCTTCGTTAAAAGAGCTTAAAGCCGAACATCTGGGGTGAAGCCCGGCATGACAAGTTCTTATGGCGGACCGGGTGTCCGCCTTTTTTATGCGCTCGCCCCAGCGTTAAAACATCAAACATTGACCCCGCTCGCAAAAAAGTAAAACATCATTTCATTTTTATTGAATTCACATCCCAATCGTCCTATGCTTTTCTCATCAGGACGAGTCGGGCCGCCCATACGCCCGATGACCCCGCTTCCTTTCCGATGACCAAGAAGAGGCAATGACATGCAAGTTCGTCAAAGTATTCATAGCGATCACGCAAAACAACTCGATACCACCGGTCTGCGTCAGGAGTTTCTGATCGAAAAAATCTTCGAGCAGGACAACTACACCATGACCTACAGCCACATTGACCGCATTATTATCGGCGGCGTAATGCCCGTTAATAATGTGGTTACCGTGGGCGATGAAGTCGGTAAGCAACTGGGCGTGAGCTATTTTCTTGAGCGTCGCGAGCTCGGCGTCATCAATATCGGCGGGCCGGGCCTGATCGTGGTCGATGGCAAAACCTATGAAATCGGCAACGAAGAAGCCCTCTACGTCGGCAAAGGTGCGCGGCAGGTCGATTTCAGCAGCGTGGACGCAAGCCGCCCGGCCAAGTTCTATTACAACAGTGCCCCTGCGCATTCGCGTTTCCCGGACAAGAAAATCACGCTCGCCGAGGCTTCTCCGCAGACACTGGGCGATGCTTCGACTAGCAACCGCCGCACCATCAACAAATTTATCGTGCCGGACGTGTTGGAAACCTGTCAGTTGACGATGGGTCTGACCAAGCTTGAGGAAGGCAGCCTGTGGAATACCATGCCGTGCCACACTCACGAGCGCCGTATGGAAGTCTATTTCTACTTTGATATGGATGCAGACACCGCCGTCTTCCACATGATGGGCCAACCGCAGGAGACACGTCATCTGCTGGTGCATAACGAGCAGGCGGTGATTTCGCCGAGCTGGTCGATTCATGCGGGCGTCGGTACCAAGCGCTACACCTTTATCTGGGGCATGGTCGGGGAAAATCAGGTGTTCGACGACATGGATCACGTGGCCGTCGGCGATCTGAAATAGTTTTTAATTATTGGCAAACCACAGGCGGTATAGGGCTATGGTGCTTAACAGTTTTGATTTGCAAGGAAAAGTGGCGCTGGTGACAGGCTGCAACACCGGTCTCGGACAGGCGATGGCGATAGGTTTGGCGCAGGCAGGTTGCGATATTGTCGGCGTCAACCGTTCCGAACCCAACGAAACGCTGGACGCCGTGCACGCGCTCGGCCGCCGCTTTCTGGACCTGCGCGCCGATCTTACCCGCATCGACGCCATTCCTCGCCTGCTTGAAAGCGCCGTTAGCGAGTTGGGCCACATCGATATTCTGGTCAACAATGCCGGGATCATTCGCCGTGAAGATGCGCTGAATTTCAGCGAGAAAGACTGGGATGACGTGATGAACGTCAACAGCAAGACCCTGTTCTTCATGGCGCAGGCGGTGGCGCGGCAGTTTATCACCCAAGGCGGCGGCGGCAAGATAATCAACATTGCTTCCATGCTGTCGTTTCAGGGCGGGATCCGCGTGCCCTCCTATACCGCCTCCAAAAGTGCCGTGATGGGCATTACCCGCCTGCTGGCCAATGAATGGGCCAAACACGGCATTAATGTCAATGCGATTGCACCGGGCTACATGGTAACCAACAACACTGAACAGCTGCGCGCCGACGAGAGCCGCAGTCAGGAAATTCTCGACCGCATTCCCGCAGGCCGCTGGGGCGAACAGGAAGACATTATGGGGCCGGTCGTCTTTCTGGCGTCCAGCGCCTCGAACTACGTAAATGGTTATACTTTGGCCGTTGATGGCGGCTGGCTCGCGAGATAGTGACAAAAGGCGTCATGACACTGTCACGAGTCGATAATTATTACCTTTTTAATCAAAAGGTTGACAAATAGTTACAGGGTAACACCTTCCGCGAGAATGGGCTTTCACCTATACTGGATAAAATAACAGTTATTCAGTTCGGAAGCATTATGACTGCGGAAGGTCATCTCATTTTCTCCATTGCCTGCGCAGTGTTTGCCAAGAAGGCACAATTATCGCCTGAGCTTGCTCACGGCGACTGGTGGCATATTGTCCCGGCGTCACTGTTGATGTCACTGGTGCCTGATATCGATCACCCCAAATCGCTGCTCGGTCAGAGGCTGAGGTTTATCTCGCAGCCCATTGCCCGAATATTCGGCCATCGTGGATTCACGCACAGTCTGCTTGCCGTTGCCGCAGGCGTTTTTCTGCTGAAAACGCGTTTGCCGCCAGACTGGGTTATCCCTATCGATGCGCTGCATGGCATGGTGATTGGCTATTTGAGCCATATTCTGGCCGACATGCTGACTCCCGCGGGTGTGCCGCTGCTGTGGCCCTGTCGCTGGCGTTTTCGCCTGCCTATCATCACCACGCAAAAGGGCAATCAGCTCGAGCGGATTTTTTGCCTGCTGATGGTCGGACTGACCTTGTTTTGGCCGGACTGGTCGCCTATTATCGGTGCCATCAATCCGCACAG